>NZ_JACHFQ010000002.1:0-504531 GCF_014201975.1 Treponema ruminis
ATTTGTAACCTATAATTGGGTTCAGTACTTTATAAGGTGTAACCTTATATGGGGTTCATCCCTTAAAAAGCGTAACGTAAATGGGGGTCAGACCATAGGGGCCTTGAACGGTTGTTTTAAGGCTTCTATATTCCCTTCTGTTACTTTCTATAATGTGTATTCTGTCTACCAATAAATATATAAAAACGCCGCCTCACTAAATGGGGAGCCCCGCACCTTCCCCGTCTTTCTTCTAGCGGCGCTTTTTGTTTTTTGTCATGGCTTTTTCGGCTTTTTTGATGATTTGGCCGATATTCTTTTCGCCTGGAGTCATGCTTGAAAAACCGATTCCTGCCTTGAATTGGACTGAATCTTCCGGGAGGTTGTCGAGTTTTTCTTCCAGTTTTCCCATCAGCTGCAAGATGTTTTTGAAGTCGATTCCCTGCAGAATAACGGCAAATTCACCGCCCTGGATTCGGAATACAGGACTGTGCTTGAATGTGTCACAGGTGAATTTACAGAGCATCTTGACTGCAGTGTCTCCGGCTTCAATTCCTTTTTTGTCATTGAGTTTTTTGAGGTCGCTTATGTCGCAGATAAGCACTCCAAGTTCAAGCTCAGGATTCTTTTCGATTTCTTTGTTGAGGGTGATTTTTACTTCCTCAAAGGCGTTGTTATTGCCTACTCCGGTGAGCTCATCCTTGTTGTTGACGCTGGAGATTACTTTGTTGAGTTCTTCTGCCTGCTTGAGGGATTTTTGCCTCATGCAGCGGATTAAGGTTTTTATTACGCGGGAAATTTCGAGCGGCTTTGTGAGATGGGCGTTCATTCCGGCTTCGATGGAAGCCCTTACGTCTTCTTCAAAGGCGTTTGCCGTGAGGGCTATAATCGGCGTATTTTGCGCGTCGCTTCGATTGAGGGCACGGATTGCTTTTGTGGCGTCAATTCCGTTCATTACAGGCATCATGATGTCCATGAGGACGGCGTCATAGTAGTTTTCATTGGCCTCGCTGAAGAGCTTGACGGCGATTTTACCGTTTTCTGCGTATGTTACGCTGGCACCTTCGGCTTCGAGAAGTTCTTTTGCGCTCTGGCGGTTGGTTTCATTGTCTTCAACAAGGAGGATTCTTGAGCCGACGAGAGTTTCGCCGTTTTCATTTTCATCCTTGAACTCCTGCTTGCGGATTGCGGCAGTTCTGTCATCAATGGCAAATGGCATGTCGATTGTGAAAGTGCTTCCTTCGTTGAGCTTTGACCTTACGCTGATTGTTCCGCCCATCATTTCGATGAGGGATTTTGCAATTGCGGTTCCAAGGCCTGTTCCCTTGTATTCGGTGCGTGCCCCGCCGTCTTCCTGGGAGAAAGTTTCCCAGATGTGCTCAAGGAATTCTGCCTTCATGCCGATTCCGGTGTCTTCGACTTCGATGCGGTATGTGACTGTTTTGTAGCCTGTTCCCAGTTCCTTGATTCTGAAGGTGATTTTTCCTCCGTCCGGGGTGAACTTTACTGCGTTTCCGAGTATGTTGACCAGGGCCTGCCTCAAGTGAAGCTCATCGCCGAGCAGGAATGGATATCTGAAATCACTGAAATCTGTAATGATTTTGAGGTCTCTGTTTACCAGCTGGCCTTCAATAATCGAAAGACAGCCGTCTGCCAGTGAGTAAATGTTCATCGCTTTGTGGGCAATTTCAAGCTTGTTGCTTTCGATATGGCTCATGTCCAGGATGTCATTTACGAGAAGATTCAAGTGGAAGGCTGCCTTTGTGATTTTTTTGAGGCATTGTCCGATTTTTTCCGGATCGTCGAGGTTTTTGGCGGCCAGTTCAGCCATACCTATGACGCCGTTGATTGGAGTGCGGATGTCATGGCTCATGCGGGCAAGGAATTCGCTTTTGGTGGCGTTTGCGGCTTCTGCCCTTTCCTTGGCGGCTTTGAGTTCCTTCTGGGCTTTGAGTTCCTTGCGGATTTCAGCATCTTTTACGGCAAATCCAAAAACTACCGTACGTTCTGCAGTCCAGTCACCGACTTTTACGCACTTCATCTCACAGTATTGATTTGATTCGTTGCGGTAGCGGTAAATCAGCCTGTCTTTTAGAGAAAGCTGGCTGCCTACGTATTTGGGAGAGACTTTTAAAAGGAAGTCTGCCCTATCCTCTTCCAGCGTGCATTTTTCTGCATAAATTTCTGCTGCCTTTGAGAATGGAACCTTTGAGCGGATTACGTCCCCGATTTTGCTGTCTATGCGGTCTGAAAAGTTGTATGTGAAAAATTCCTCGCTGTCGATATTGACGTAATAAACGTTTGAATATTCACTTGCCAGCATTTCAAGAAAATTCTGATTGCGCTTTGATTCCTTTTTTTTGCGGATTTCATAATCGATGTTTTTACCGAGTATTATCGCCTGAACGTTGTTTTGCTCAGAGCCGACGAAAATCATCTGAAGCTCAATCCACTGTTCATTGTCCTCTGAAAATAGATATGGAAACTGAAGTGAAATGGCCGAGTCATTATCGACGACCCTTTCAAGAATTTTCTGCCTGTTGAAGGAAGCCGTAAAAAGATTGGAATAATCCTGATTTATGATGGAGTCCTTTATGGTAAGCAGGAATGAATCCAATTCTCCCGTGTATGCTATTGAATCTTTTAAAACCGTGTTACTGTATGAAATTATCTGATAGAAGTTGTTGGATAGATTACAGAAAACCATGAGCGGGTGAATGTTGTTCACAGCTTTAGAGAGAAGCCTGTCGTAGTTTTCCATTTTGTCAAAAAAAGCCATACAACTATTATATAACCGTATGGCTCATTTTACAAATCTTTTTTAAAACTTAATTTTTCGGTCGCTGCCCTCGTAATACTGCTTGCGGAGGGCTTTGATTGAGTCATCAGCCATGTAGTCGTCGAAAGGCATCATGCGGTCGATAACGCCTTTTGGTGTAATCTCGACGATGCGGTTTGCGATTGTCTGGATGAACTCGTGGTCGTGGCTTGTAAAGAGGATGACGCCAGGGAACTGAACGAGTGCCTGGTTCAAAGACTCGATTGCCTCAAGGTCGAGGTGGTTTGTCGGGTCATCGAGAATCAAGACGTTTGCGTTCTGAAGCATCATTTTTGAAAGCATACAGCGGACTTTTTCACCACCGGACAAGACCTTTACCTTTTTGAGTGACTCGTCGCCAGAGAAAAGCATTCGTCCCAAGAAGCCGCGGACATAAGCGTCATCCTGCTCCTTTGAGAACTGCTTGAGCCATTCAGTGATGTTCATGTCGTTGTCAAAGTATTTGTTGTTGTCTCGTGCAAGGTAGACCTGGCTTGTTGTCTGTCCCCAGAAGAATTCGCCGCTGTCAGCCTTTTTGTCGCCTGAGATGATGTCGAAAAGTGATGAAATCGTGTTGTGCTCTACGCCGACGAAAGCGATTTTGTCAGTGCGGTTGACCTTGAAGTCGAAATCTTTAAGAAGCTGAATTCCGTCCTCGTCCTTTGAGTTGAGTTTGCGGCATTCAAGAACGTTGTTTCCGATTTCACGCTCTGTTGAAAAGTGAACGTAAGGGAATTTTCGGCTTGTAACCGGTAAATCTTCCAATTCCAGCTTTTCCAAGACCTTTTTGCGGCTGGTAGCCTGGCGTGATTTTGCGGCATTTGAAGCGAATCGCTGGATGAATTCCTTGAGGTCTTTTGCCTTTTCCTCGTTTTTCTTTTTCTGGTCTTTTGCCTGTTTCTGCAAAATCTGGCTCATTTGATACCAGAAGTCGTAGTTTCCGGCGAACTGAGTGATTTTTCCGAAGTCGATGTCACATGTGACTGTACATACTGTGTTGAGGAAGTGGCGGTCATGCGATACGACGATGACTGTGTTCTCGAAGTCAAGAAGGAAGTCCTCAAGCCAGTTGATTGACTCCAAATCAAGACCGTTGGTAGGTTCATCGAGAAGAAGGATGTCTGGGTTTCCGAACAAAGCGCGGGCAAGCAAAACGCGGACTTTCTGGCTTTCATCAAGTTCGCTCATCATCTTGTCGTGGAATTTTTCTTCAAGACCAAGGCCTGAAAGCATCTGCTCAATCTGGTTTTCTGCCTCGTAGCCGCCGAGCTCGCCGAATTCTGCCTCAAGCTCAGCAGACTTGATTCCGTCTTCCTCAGTAAAGTCAGCCTTTGAATAGATTTCGTCGCGTGCCTTTGAGACCTCGTAGAGCTTAGGATAGCCCTGCATTACGGTGTCTTTTACAGAAAAAGAATCGAATGCGAAGTGGTCCTGGCTCAAAACAGCCATTCGCTCGCCTGGAGTCATGAAAATGTCGCCTGTGTCGTGATCCTGCTCACCAGAGAGAATCTTGAGGAAGGTTGATTTTCCCGCACCGTTAGCACCGATAATTCCGTAGCAGTTTCCTGCCGTGAATTTGATATTTACGTCTTTGAAAAGCGGTTTTTCGCTGAAATGAAGTGATACGTCAGATACTGTAATCATTTGTTTCTCCTAAAAATATTTATTTTAAAGCTATTGCTGAATTTTATTTTCCGCGTCCGATAAGACTCTTGAGCCTTGCGATCAGGCCAAGTTTCTTTGGAGCCGTCTCAGTCTTGCGTGCAGCGGCAGGATTTTTACGGTTATTTCCCCTTCCCTTGCCTGATTTTGCTTTTGCCGATTTGTCGTTTTTGTAAACTGCAGAAGAAGATTTTGCGTACTTTTCCTTGAAGTATCTGAGCCTTTCGTCGCTCGACATTCCGGAAAGTTTTGCGATTTCCTCGTCGCTTGCCCGGCGCACGGTGTTCTTTGACTTGTCGCCCTTGAATGACTTGAAGTCTTCTTTTGAGTGAGTTTTTTTGTCGCTTTTACGGCTTCTTCTTTCGCCCCTCTCAGACCGTCCCTTGCGCTCGCCCTTTTCCCTTCGTCTGTCTTCGCGCTCTTCTGAATCAAGGCGGATGTAAACGTTCTTAGACTTGTCTTCTTCAAAATCCTCTGCCACGGCAACCCGGCTTGGAATCTGCTTTTCGATGTAGCGCTCGATTGGAGCCAGAGAATAAACGTCCCGCTCAGAGCAGAATGTGTATGCCTTTCCAGATTTTCCGGCGCGGGCTGTTCGTCCGATTCTGTGGACATAGTTTTCGGCTTCGTTTGGCAAATCGTAGTTTACGACCATTGCAAGGTCATTTACGTCGATTCCGCGGGCTGCGACATCAGTTGCAACAAGGCAGGTGACTTTTCCGGCCTTGAATGAATCCATAATCTTGAGGCGTTTTGACTGAGGCAGGTCGCCGATGATGTATTCGTTTTTGATTCCATTGATTTCAAGACGCTTTGAAACGATTTCGCACATTTTCTTTGTGTCACAGAAAATGATTACGCTTTCTGGATTTTCCTTCTTGAAGATTCCCAGCAAAAGCTTCATTTTGTCGTCGCTTGAAACGTGAATCAGCTCCTGGTCAATTTCATCGACAGTGATGTTCTCGGCTTCAATCGTAATTTCCTTGGCCTCGCGTGTGTATTCCCATGCAAGGTTTTTGACGTAGGAATTGAGGGTTGCCGAAAAGAGCATTGTCTGGCGCATCTTTTTGTCGCCCTCGTTTTTTGGCAGAAAGTGAATGAGCTTTCGCAAATCCGGGTAAAATCCCATGTCGAACATGCGGTCAGCCTCGTCGATTGCAAGGTAACCTACGTTTGAAAGGTCCATCTGCTTGCCTTCGGTAAGGTCGATTATGCGGCCCGGAGTTCCGATGATGATGTCGCATCCTTTTTTGAGGTCAGCGACCTGTTTTTCATATCCTACTCCGCCGTAGAATGAAGCAAAGCGCAGGCCGGTGTGTTTTCCGAGTTTTTTAGCCTCTTCCTCAACCTGAACTGCAAGCTCGCGGGTCGGTACAAGAATGAGGGCGTTCTTTTTTGAAGAGCTTTCGCCCTCGCCTGCATTTTCCAGTCCGCTCATGATTTCCTGCATGATTGTAACAAGGAAAGCGGCTGTTTTTCCGGTTCCTGTCTGTGACTGAACATAAAGGTCACTTCCGTCAAGGGATTTTTCAAGCACTTTTTCCTGGACAGGCGTGCAAGTAACATAACCAGCCTCTGAAAGGCCGGCCTGAATTTTTTCGTTAAGATTTAATTCTGTGTAATTCATTGAATTTCCATGTAGATAAAAGATGATAGATAGTTATTTTTATTATATTCTTTTTTGGAATAATTGTATATACTTTCTATATGAATCAGAATACTCAGGAACAGAACGAATATCAGGCAAAAATCTTCGCTAACCGCCTGGCAAAAAAATACAAGCAGCTCCGTAAGTGGGCTCGCCGTGAGCGCGTCACATGCTACCGCCTTTATGACCGCGACATTCCAGAAGTTCCCCTCGCCGTCGATTTGTATGAATTTCTCCCGGATGGAATGGACTCAAAAATTGACGCCGCCATCTTTTTAAAGGGAGAAGACGCGAGAATTTCCGCTAACGACCTTTCGGCAGCCAAAGAAAAGGCTTCCCGCCAGTACCTTCACCTTTACTTGTATGAGAGACCGTATGAAAAATCAGACAGTGACGAGGAAATCTGGCTTTCTGAGATGAGAAAGGCCGCTGCTGCTACGCTTGAAATCCCTGAAAGTCACGTTATTCAAAAGCTGCGCAAAAAGCAGAAAGGCGAAAATCAATACGAAAAGATTGAAAGCGAACGAACGGTAGAAAGTTACGTCCAGGAATGCGGCCAGCTCTTCAAGGTCAATTTGAGCGACTATCTCGACACCGGCCTCTTTTTTGACCACCGCCCCCTCCGCTCTGTAGTCCGATCAGAGTGTGCCGGAAAGTCGGTCCTCAACCTTTTCTGCTACACAGGCTCTTTTTCAGTTTACGCTGCAGAAGGAAATGCCCGCCGTGTAGAGTCCGTCGATTTGAGCAACACCTATCTTGAATGGGCCCGCTTTAACTTTGCCCTCAACGACTTCGACCCGGACAGCCCGAAATTCTTCTTTACCCGCGGAGACGTTACAGGCTTCCTCAACCAGAAGCTTGCCGAAGTTCCCAATGCAGACAGAAGCAACCGCTACGACATAATAGTCCTTGATCCGCCGACTTTCTCGAATTCAAAGGCAACCCGCAACACCCTCGACATCAACCGGGACTGGAGCGAGCTTGTCAGAAAGTGTGTTAATTTGCTGAATGACGGCGGAGTCCTCTACTTCTCAACGAACTCCCACCGCCTTAAATTTGACGCAGACCTTGTTCCCAAAGTGACGGATTCAGGCAAGGCTGTAGCCCTTTTTGACATGACCGAAAAATCCCTGCCCGAAGATTTTAAAGGAACAAAAGCCCACAGGCTGTGGAAAATCCAGATAGCATAAAAAAAAGCTCCCCTTCCGGGGAACTTTCTTGATTAAAAAGACTTATACATGGAAGTTGTCAATCTGGCTTCCAATCTGGTCGATTGATGACTTCATCTTTTCTGAAATTCCGTCAAGCGCGCTTCCTGTCGAGCGGATTTTCATTGCACTCTCGCTCATGAGGGCCACGCTGTCCTTCATTACGCCGGTTGCGTCCTTGAGGTGGCGGACTTCTTCAAGAATCTGCTTGTTGCCCTGGCTCATTTCTTCGCTGGCAGTCTTAACTTCAGACGTGCTGTTGCTCATGTTGCGGAGGGCGTCAACAATCTGCTTACTTCCTTCCTGCTGTTCTTCCATTGCACTCTTAATCTGGCGGACCAGCTGGTCAGTTTCCTTGATTCCGTCCGAAACCGAGGTAAAGGTTGCTCCAGTTTCTTCTGAAACCTCAACTACTGACTCGATTGAACCCTTGATTTTATTAAGCTGGTCGCCGATTGTCTTTGACTGAACTGCAGAAGTTTCAGAAAGCTTTCGGATTTCGTCTGCTACAACTGCAAAGCCCTTTCCGGCCTCTCCGGCATGAGCCGCTTCGATTGCCGCATTCATGGCGAGAAGGTTTGTCTGGCCTGCGATTGCCGCGATTGCGACGTTTGCTTCCTGCAGCATGTTTGACTGGCTTTCAATTTCAATGATTCTTTCGCTCATTTCCTGCTGCTTTTCGTTTCCGGTTTTTGCCCGGATCTGAAGCATTTCGAAAGAATCCGCCATTTTTGCAACTGACTGGTTTACGCTTGAAATGTTCCCGATCATTTCTTCTACGGCAGATGAAGCCTCGCTTACTCCGCGTGACTGGGTGTCAATCATGCGCTCAAGGCTTTCGATGTTTGAAGCAATTTCATTGACGGCTCCGGCCGTTTCATCAACGCTGTTGGACTGGTTTCCGATTTGCTGCTGAACGCTGTCGATGTTTGCAAGAATGTCTGCAACCGACTGATTGTTTTCCTGAATACCGAAATTGAGCTCGTCGCCTGCTGTAGACAGGTCTGAGCGGGAAACTTTTACATCCATCATGATGTCATGCAGTTTTTCAACGAAAATATTGAAAGCGTTTGTTACAGAGCCGATGTCATCGTTTGAATGAACTTTTACACGCTTTGTTAAGTCTGCGTTTCCGGAAGCAATCTCATTGAGGTTCCTGTCGAGGTTTCTCAGTGGCTTAAGTACGCGGTAAACGGAAATTGCCGCCGTAACGATAAGGATGATTGCGATTGCGACTGTAAAGACCATCATTGTAAGCGTAAGGGACTGGGCGGTCGTATAAACCTGCTTGGCAGGAACAACCATTGCCATGCTCCATGGGGTGCCGTTTACAGGGGCGTAGACCATGAGGTTGGATCCCTTTTTTGAATGAATCCAGCCGTTTCCGCTTTCTTTTTTGATCATTGCGCTTGCAATATCCGCAAGTCCTTCGTATTCAGAAGCCAGCTGTGTTAAATTCTCATGCATTACTTTGTCTTTGTCCGGGAAAGACATGATTGTTCCGTCGCCTGTAATGAGAATCGCATATCCTTCCTCACCGATTTTGATAAGTTCGATTGCATCTGAAAGGCGGGCATGTGAGACGGCTCCTGCGATGAATCCGACAGCCTTTTTATGAATGGAAACTGTCTTACAGACGTAATAAGCTGAATCCTCGTCATTTGAGCCGACAGGATTGCTTATGTATTGTGACTTTCCGCTGCTTTTCATGTACTGATAAAATTCTGTGCCGGAAACATTCTTTGAGTTGCCCTCATCATCATAGGCCATTCCTGTTTCAAAATCACAAAAAAGGATTTCCTTGAAATCTGAACTTCGGGCTTTACGGTGGGTAACCATCCACTCGATCAAATCATCTGTTGTTCCTGCGTGCAAAACCGGGTCTGACATTGTGTACATTCTCAGCTGCTGCATGAATTTTGAGTTGCGGTAGCTGAGACCCTGAACGTGAGCCTGAATCAATTCGGTTGTCGAAGTGATGAATATGCGTTCCGTTCCCTTTTTTACCAGAAGAATCGTAGATGCTGCAAGAACAGAAATCAAGATAATGATCTCAATACCAAGTCTAAGGCCGAACAACAGCGATAGATTTTTTTTCTTCATAATTAAACCTCTCTTCTACGGGTTATTTAAAGATTATATTTACATTTTGAAAAACACAAGGACTTTTTTTTAATTAGAAAAGATTTTAGATGATTAGGCTTTTGGGTGTAAAAAGAAAGTTTGGAAAAAAATGTTGGGTAAAGTTGAAAAGCTAAGCCCTTTTGATTATTTTGACGGATTGAGATGATTTTCGGATATGCCGGAATAAAAAACTCCTGCATACCCGATGATTTGTGACTATTTGTCAGATTTGATGCCGAAGCGCTTGTTGAATCGTTCGATTCGACCTGCTGTATCGACGAGCTTCTGCTTACCTGTGTAGAATGGGTGGCAAGCAGAACAGATTTCAACGTGGATGTTCTCTACTGTTGAACGTGTCTCGATAACGTTACCGCACTGACATGTGATTTTTGTCAATTTGTAGTCTGGGTGGATTCCCTTTTTCATAAAAAATAACTCCTTATTTCTTGCCCGACATTAAAGCAACCCCAGTCACCACTAGCTTGAAGCCGAAAAAGCGGCTGCATCTATCATTCCATCACTGTTAGGAAGCAAGTTAATATCACAAGAAGATTTATAAATTATATCAAAAAAATAATGTGCAAGTCAATATAAGAATCCCTGAATTCCTAATTGCCAAAGACTTCCTGCCAGGCCTTTTTTGCCACGTTCTGCTCGGCTTCCTTTTTGCTTTTGCCGCTTTCAGGACCGTAGCTTGCGTTTTTAAGGTGAACTGTTACCCAGAAAGTTCTTTCGTGGTCCGGACCAGTCTCCTTGACAAGCTCGTAATTGGGACATGACTTATATTTTTTTTGGTGGGCTTCCTGAAGCAGGGTCTTGTAGTCTTTTGAGCCCCTGTCGGAAACGTAATTGTCAATTGCAGGAATCATAAAGGAAAGGACTAGCTTTTCCGCTGCCTTGTATCCGGCGTCGAGATAGTAGGCTCCGATTACAGCCTCAACCGCATCTGCCAGAATGGCCTTTTTCTGCCTTCCCCCGCTCATTTCCTCGCCCTTTCCGAGAATCAGCATTTTGTCGATTCCGATTTTGAGGGCGATTGGCGCCAGACTTTGTTCGCTGACGACGCTGCTTTTGATTTTTGCGAGGTCTCCTTCCGGATTGTCCATGAAGTGCTCGTAAAGATAGGCTGCTGTGGCCATTCCGAGCACGCTGTCACCCAAAAATTCAAGGCGTTCGTTGTTGTAATGCTTCTGCCCCTTCTCGTTTGCCACTGATCGGTGGGTAAAGGCCAGTTCAAGAAGGTTGATGTTTGAGAATTTGATGGAAATGTTTTTTGTGAACGCCGTCAGTTCCTGTATTCTTTTTGGCGAAAGATTTTTTTTAGAAAATAGCATATTAAAACAAAAAGCACAGGCTGAATAACCTGTGCTGTAAAAGTCAATCAGTAAAAATTATGCCTGAGCTGATTTGATGAAATCGTAAGCGTCTTTTACTGTTTCGAATTCGTTTGCTTTCTCATCAGGAATTGTAACTCCCAATTCCTCTTCGATAGCGTAAACAAGCTCGTATGTATCGAGGCTGTCTGCTCCGAGGTCGCCACGGAAAGAAGCTTCCAATGTGACTTTGCTTTCATCGATTTCAAGTTTTTCAGCGATGAGTTTCTGGATCTTTACGAACAATTCGTCCATGATTTTCTCCTTGTTTTGCGCATTATGCCCGGTTAAGAGCATAATGCGTTTGATTTGTTAACCGTTAACTTCAGGTGTGATTACCTGACGACCACGGTAGAAACCACATTTTGGACAAACATGGTGTGGCATAACGAGATTACCACAGTTGCCGCAAGCAACAAGCTGTGGAGCTTCAAGATGCATGTTTACACCGCGTCGTCTGCGTGTGCGAGCTTTTGATGTTTTCGCTCTAGGTACTGCCATATTATAAACCTCACTATATAATTTTATGAATAACGGGATTTATACTATAACAGTTTCCACCCGAATGTCAATTATTATTACATACAAAGTTGCCGTTGTCAATAATTTTTTTATGACAAAAATCGAAAAAGTGTCAGATTAGCCCTTATATTTTGATTTTATGGCCTCTTCGACGATTTTTGGGACCATTCCTGATATGTCTCCGCCGAATTTTGCCAGCTCCTTTATTGAGCTTGAGCGCACTATTCCGTATTTTGCCTCGGTCGGAAGGAAGAGCGTTTCAATTTTTGAGTCGAGGCTGTGATTTAAAAGGGAAAGGTCGAATTCGTATGCGAAGTCGTTTGTGTTGCGGATTCCCCTTAAAAGGATGTTTGCATTGTTTTTTTCAGCGTATTCTACTATCAGTTTGTCCCAGAGATGGACCGTAACGTTTTTGTAGTCTTTTGTGAGTTCCCTGAGAAGCTCCAGCCTTTCTTCCGGTGAAAAAAGATGAGACTTGTTGGGGTTGAATGCCACTACTACGTCGAGCTTGTCGAAAAGTTTGCTTCCCCGGTCAATTATGTTCAGGTGTCCGTTTGTCGGCGGGTCAAAAGTTCCCGGAAATACTGCAGATGTCATATTTAAATTAATTTAACACGTTTGACTGTTTGAAACAAGTGATGTATTATTTAGGCATGAAAATATCCAAAACTATTAATACATCTGTTTTCTCTGTAGGCTGTCTTGTGCTTGCAGGGATTGTTGTTTCATGCGGGAGCGCAAAGGTTGAGACTGCCGCTCCTGAGCCGCTTCCCCTCGTTGAGGAGCCGAAAGTTGAAGAAGTTGCCCCTCCTCCTGCCCCTGTAGAAGAAGAACCATCTCCTGTTGTCGAAGAACCTGTCGTTGAGGCTCCTGCCGAAGCTGTAGAAGCAGACGATGAATATTCACGTTCTGTCGGTGCTGTTGCCGTTGACCGCGACACATTCGTTGATGATAAGGAAAAGGTTCTCCGAATCATCTCTGAGCTTGACGTTATAATGAAGAATCTTGATTACAGTTCATGGCTTCCTTATGTAGAGCCTGCTTCAATCGATTACTGGAAGCTCCGCAAGAACCTTCAGAAGGCTGAAAAGCGTCTTCCTGTCAAGGGAATCAAGCTTCGTGACCTGCAGGACTATTTCAAGCAGGTCTTTGTTCCTGCCCGCAAAGGAAGGACTGTAACTGAAATCCGTTATATTTCCGATTCCTACATTAAAGCCGTTCAGGTTCAGGAAAGGGAGCCGGGGGAAACGGAAGATCACGTTACAGTCTATTATTACTTCAATAAAAACAACGGAAAGTGGATGGTTCACCTTCCAACTAACGAGGAACTGAATTAAAATCGACTTGTTTTCTGGCTTTCATGCTAAAAATAATGTTGATTTTTGCAGTCGTATGTTTTATAATCTTTAGTTAAGTGTTGTTTCACTTTGCTTAGGAGGAATATTTCTATATGAAATCATTGAAAAAATTATCTTGCACAGCTTGTGCATTTCTTTTGACATTCTCTTTGATCGCTCAGGAAAAATCCGCTGAGGAAGATTATTTGAGCACAGTAGAAGATGTCGTAATTACAGAGCTTGCAAATTCAGACGAGCGCGACAACAAGCTTGTTGCCCTTCAGTATCTTGAGAATGCAGTCGAGGAAGGCCGTGTTTCTCCGGATATGATGGTTGCTCTTGATCATCTTGCTGGCGAAGGAATCAACACCCAGTCAAGACAGAGCGGACGTCTTGTTAACAACTATCCTGATATCCGTGCAAAGGCATGTGATCTTCTTGCAAAAGTTCCGTCTGAGGAGTCAAAGACAACCCTCAAGAATATCGCTCTTGCAGATAACGAGCCGATGGTAATCACTGCAGCCGTTCGTTCACTCGGTGAAATCGGTATGAACGACAATGATGACGTTGTTAATACAATCGCATGGGCAAACAAAAAGAACGCTGTCCTCAATCCGACAAGTTCCCTCGCTCTTGAAGTTCTTATTGCTTACGAGAAAATTGCTGACAAAGTTCAGGATAAAGGCTCTATGATTCAGTCTGTAGGTCAGATTGCTACAAACTATCACTATGTAAAGCCTGTTCGTGACAGAGCTCTTGCCCTTCTTAAGACTCTTCAGTCTGGCAATAACAACTCAAAGAAAAAGGAATCTAAATAATTAAGATTTCTGCATCTTCAAAGGCGGAGTCGGTTCTTTTGAAGCGATTCCGCTTTTTTTTCTGATTTTATTTTGCTTTTGTTGTATATTTTCTTTTGATTTTCACTTGTAGATTTTATTTAAATCGCTTAAAATTGTATTAATTAAAAATGTTTGGGGGGCGTATGAAACCTATCATATTAGCATCTTCCTCTCCTCGTCGACAGGAAATTTTGAAGTTGCTGAATATTCCTTATCAGGTTAAGGTTTCCAATTTTGATGAGGAATATCCGTCTGACATTCCGCTTGAACAGGTTCCAGAATATCTCGCAAGCCGTAAGGTTGATTCCGTAGCGCGCACATATCCTGCCGGACATGAAATTCCGTGGATTTTGGGTGCTGATACAATGGTTCTTTTGGACGGAAAACTCTACGGTAAGCCTGCTGACAACGAAGAAGCTGAAAAATTCATGCATGATTTCCAGGGAAAGACTCATCAGGTGATTACAGGTCTTGCCCTCTTTAACGGTGATTTGCTCTATGCTTCAAGCCGCACTTCCATTACAAACGTTACTTTTGCTCCCATGACTCAGGAAGAAATCGAATGGTATGTCGAGACAGGCGACTGGCATGGCGTTGCCGGTGGTTACAGAATTCAGGGTCTGGCCTCTTGCTTTATCCAGAAAATCGAAGGCACGAATTCAAATGTAGTGGGATTGCCTATTTTTGAGCTTTATGATATGTTAAAAGAACAGGGTTATTCAATTCTTGAATAGTTCTGTCGGGCTTTGTGCAAGGCTGTTGGCTGGAGCAGAGTTACGTAATTATCCGGGCGCATTTTAGCGTCACGAGAACAAGAGACGGTGGAATTTTAATTAATTCCGGTGAAGGAGAAACTCAATGGCAGTTGTAACCATGAAGAGTTTGCTTGAATCTGGCGTACATTTCGGTCACCAGGTTAAACGTTGGGATCCACGCATGAAGAAGTACATCTTCGCAGAGCGCAATGGCATCCATATCATCGACTTGCAGAAGACAATCGCTTCTATCAAAGACAGCTACGAGGCTGTTCGCAAGATTGTTGCTTCTGGAAAATCAGTTCTTTTCGTAGGAACTAAAAAACAGGCTCAGCAGGCTATCGCTAAAGAAGCAGAGCGCTGTGGCATGTACTATGTAAACAACCGCTGGCTTGGTGGTATGCTTACAAACTTCTCTACAATCAAAAAATCACTTCAGAGACTCAAGAAAATCGAGAAGATGGAAGTTGACGGAACATTCGACAACCTCACAAAGAAAGAAGTCTCAAATCTTCAGAAAGAAAAGGCAAAGCTTGAGAAAAACCTCGGCGGTATCAAAGATATGAAAGAACTCCCAGGAGTTATCTTCATCATTGATACACACAAAGAGCAGATCGCAGTTGCAGAAGCTCGCCGCATGGGAATCCCAGTTGTTGCTGTTGTTGATACAAACTGTAACCCAGAGGGTATCACATACCCAATCCCAGGTAACGATGACGCTATCCGCGCTATCAGCCTCTTCACTTCTATCATCGCAAATGCAGTTGTAGAAGCTAACAACGAAGAAGGTCTCAAAATCATCGAAACTCTCGGTGACGAGGACGACGTTGTTACAGACGCATCTACAAAGAAAGATGACGAGGAAATCGTTGACTATTCTAACTACACTCCTACAGAAGAAGATACAAAAAAGGATGATGTAGAAGATGACGACGACGACGAGATCGACGAGTCAAAAATCAAATAAAGAACCTTCCCGCGTAAATAGCGCGGGTAACTACTATAACTGGAGTTAAAAATGGCAATTACAGCTGCTGACGTAAAAGCTTTGCGCGATAAGACTGGCGCAGGCATGATGGAGTGTAAAAAAGCACTTACAGAAGCTAACGGAGATGCTGCAGAAGCAGAGAAAATCCTCAAAGAGAAAGGATTGGCTGCAGTAGCAAAACGTGCTGAGCGCGCAACTTCTGAAGGACGCATTTTCATTCGCCAGACTGGTGATAAAATCGTTGTTGCAGAAGTTACTTGTGAGACAGACTTCGTTGCAAAAAATACAGATTTCGTAGCTCTCGGTGAGAAAATCCTTGACGTTGCAATTGCAAAAGGCTACACAAAAATCGAAAAAGAGCTTGAGGACCTGGTTCTTGAGCTTGCTACAAAAATCCGCGAGAATATGTCTATCCGTAAGCTCGAGGTTGTTGATGTTCCTGCAGGTTCTGCTGCCGCAACATACGTTCACTCAGACTTCAAGACTGGTGCTGTCGTAGTTGTTGAAGGCTCAGACGCAGAGGCAGTTAAAGTTTTCGCAAAAGACTGCTGTTTGCACCTCGCTGCATTCACACCAGCATACACAACAAAAGACGAAGTTCCACAGAGCTACATTGATGAGCAGAAAGAAATCTTCCAGGCTCAGATGGCTCAGGACGAGAAAATGGCTTCTAAGCCAGAGAACGTTAAGGCTGGAATCCTTCAGGGCAAAATCAGCAAACACCTTGCTGAGATCTGCTTCGTAGACCAGGCTTTCGTAAAAGACGACAAAGTTACAGTTGCTAAGAAACTTGAACAGGTTTCAAAAGAAGCTGGAGCTAAACTTTCATTCAAAAAGGTCGCTCTTTTCGTTCTCGGAAAATAATTTTTCGTGAATAACGGCGGTCAGATTTTTCTGGCCGCTTTTTGTATTATTTTTATTTTGTTGCTTTTATAACGGAGGAAAATATGGCATTTGATGCAAAGTCTAAGATGGACAAAACTATTGAAGGTCTCAAGAATGAAATGAACACAATCCGAACCGGTCGTGCATCAGCTTCACTTTTTGACAAGGTTCGCGTTGATTATTACGGAGCAAAGTCTCCTCTTTCACAGGTCGCACAGATTTCAATTCCAGAGGCACGCTCTGTCGTTATCTCTCCGTTCGACAAATCTCTCATTACAGAAATCGAAAAGGCAATTCTTGTTGCTGACTTGGGGCTCAATCCTTCAAATGACGGCAAGGTTATCCGAATTGCTATCCCTGCCCTCACAGCTGACCGCCGCAAGGAGCTTGTAAAACAGGCTAAATCAGTTGGCGAAAACTACAAGACAACAATCCGCAACATCCGTCGTGACGGAAACGATGACCTCAAAAAACAGCAGAAAGCAGGTGAAATCACTGAAGACCAGCTCAAAAAAGAGACAGATGACCTTCAGAAGCTCACTGACAAATATATCGCAGAAATCCAGACTGTCTGCGACGCCAAAGAAAAGGAAATCATGGCTTAAAACATGACTACCGAAGAAATTATTGCCCGCGGAGTTCCTGAACATGTTGCAATCATCATGGATGGAAACGGCCGCTGGGCAAAAAAACGGGGGTTGCCAAGAACTGCCGGTCACAAAGAAGGTTTGACAAGCGCAAAAAAGATTGTGGCGGCAGCGGCAAAACTCGGAATAAAATACGTTACACTCTACACTTTCTCAACAGAAAATTGGAAGCGCGCTCAGGAAGAAGTCGGTTATTTGATGGGTTTGATTAAAGGCCACTTACGCGCTGAATTTGAATTCTACAAAAAAAATGGAATCCGTGTTGAACATATCGGAAATATTGACGGATTGCCGGAAGACGTAAAATCAGAAATCATAAACGCAAAAAAAGATACTGAACATTTCACCGGGACAACCTGCGTTCTTGCCATAAATTATGGCAGCCGTGACGAAATTGTCCGTGGTGTTAAAAAAATAATTGCCAGTGGTACTGGTGCTGACTCTGTCACTGAGGATTTGATTTCACAATCGCTTGATATTCCTTCACTTCCACCTGTGGATCTCATGATTCGTACTGGCGGCGAAGAAAGATTGAGTAATTTCCTTTTGTGGCAATGTGCTTACGCAGAATTTATCTTTACAGATACGCTCTGGCCGGATTATAATGAAGAAGAATTCTTTGATGATGTTGCAAAATATCAGCAGAGAAACAGACGGTTTGGAGCTGTTCCGAATCAATAATGGTGGGGAATATGAATAAAGTTGTGCAGAGGCTTCTGGTTTTTTTTATCGGATTGCCTTTAGTTGTTTGCTTAGTTTGGTTTAACCAGTTTCATCATATTGCTTTGCATGCTCTTGTTTTTACGGCATCTTTGCTTGCATCAAATGAGCTTTATCACCTTTTCAGGCATAAGTTTTCACTTCAGCCTCGCCCGCTGGTTCTTATATTTTCTGTAATCCCTGTTTTTGCAGCCGCTTTGCTTGTTTATTTTGAAATGAACATTGCAATCCTCAATTATATTTTTGTTTTTGTAATTCTTATGACCATGGCCTGGGAAGTTCTTTTTTCAAAATCTTTTGAAAATTCCGTAGCACATCTGATGACTTCCCTTTTCATTATTTTTTATGCCGGATTCCTTCCAAGCTTCGTTTCAAGAATGACCGTACATCCACATTCACGCGAATTTATCGCCTTTTTCTTCCTTATGGTATGTATGTGTGATTCAGTCGCATGGTTTTTCGGAGTTCTTTTCGGAAAAAACAACAAGGGCTTCATCAAAGCTAGCCCAAATAAGTCCCTGGCCGGCTTTATCGGCGGTTTTTCAGGAACAATGCTTACCGGTGCAATCGCCCATTTCCTTTTCCCCAATGTTTTTACCGGTTCACTTGCAAAAATACTCATCTTGAGTTTTGTGATTGCTTTCGTAGCGATTATTGGAGATTTGGTTGAGTCTGTACTCAAGCGTTCTGTCGAAATCAAGGATTCAGGTTCCCTTGTACCGGGGCGCGGCGGAGTTCTTGACTCAATTGACAGTATTGTTTTTGTTGCTCCGATCTATTATTTTGGAATTAATTTCTTGTTCTAGATTTTTCGGGGTAATCCCGCTAGTGGCAAATTGAAAATATGAAAAGAATTCTTGTTTTGGGTGCGACCGGTTCAATCGGCAGCAGCACCGTAGATATCCTGCGCAATCAGAAAGACCGTTTTCTTTGCTGCGGCCTTACTGCAAATTCAAAGAAAAGCGAGCTTGAAGCCCTTGCAAATGAATTTTCCTGCCCTTCTTCACTGACAAAAACTGAGGGAATTGACGGCATTAAACGTCTCCTCGAAGAAACTCATCCTGACATCGTTGTAAACGGCATTGCAGGTTCTTCGGGCCTTGCTCCCAGCATGGCTGTTCTTGAAGCTGGCGTTGATTTAGCCCTTGCGAACAAGGAAACTGTCGTCATGGCAGGGCCTTTGATGTTTGAGGTAGCCAAAAAGAGCGGCTCACGGATTCTTCCTGTTGACTCTGAACATTCGGCTATTTTCACGCTTGTAAATCAGTGCGGCAAGGAAAATATCGATAAAATCGTAATTACGGCAAGCGGCGGTCCTTTCAGAACATTTCCGCGCGAAAAACTGACTTCCGTCACTGTCCAGGACGCCCTCAAGCATCCTACATGGGACATGGGCGTTAAGATTACGATTGATTCTGCCACTCTTGGAAACAAAGGGCTTGAAGTAATCGAAGCCGTGCGCCTTTTTGACGTGAGCGCAAGGCGGGTTCAGGTCGTCGTTCATCCCCAGAGCGTGATTCATTCACTGGTACGCACAAAAGACGGAATCGTTTACGGACAGTTTTCTGAGCCGGACATGAAGCATCCTATCCTTCAGGCTTTAGACTGGCCGAAAATACTTCCTTCCTACATGAAGCCTTTTGATTTGACTGATACTCTTGACGGAAAGAGGACCCTCACATTTGAAAAGCCCCGCATGGACGACTTTCCTATGCTGGGCCTTGCATTTGAGTGTGCCGAAAAAGGCGGCTCCTATCCGATTGTCTTCAATGCGGCAAACGAGATCGCGGTTCAGGCCTTTATCGACGGTAAAATCGGCTTCCTTCAAATCGGCGAGCTGGTTGCAAAAGTCCTTCACGGTTCGGACTGGTCGGCAAATCCCCGTGACTTGAAGGATGTCTTTGAAGCGGATAAACTTGCCCGCGAAAAAATTTAAAATAATATGTCAATAATCATTGGAATCATTTTTCTTGGTATTCTAGTTTTCATTCACGAACTTGGACATTTTTTAGCTTCCAAGGCTTCTGGTGTTTCTGTCGAGGCTTTTTCAATCGGCATGGGGCCTGTCCTCTTGCACAAGGAATGGCGGGGAACTGACTGGAGGCTTTCCCTCTTCCCTTTTGGCGGCTACTGTGCCATGAAGGGCGAAAGGGATTTTGAGGAATCTTTCAATGCGAATGCAGTCCTTGATAAGGATTCGTTTTACGGTGTAAAGGCGATTTTCCGGGCAGTCATTGCTTTCGCTGGTCCCTTTTCAAATTTTCTTTTTTCTGTTTTTGCCTTTTCTGTAATCGCTCTTGTCGGTTACACATATTATTCTGCGACAAATCAGATTCGCCTGGCCACTGATGAATATCCGGAGATTCATTCTGCGGCGGCTGATGCCGGAATCCTGACCGGTGATAAAATCATAAAAATCAACGGCAAGGAAATTGCAGATTTTTCGGCTTTGTATGAGGAAGTTGCCACCCACCCGGATGAGGACCTTCTTGTTCTGGTTGACCGGGATGGCCGCCAGCTCGAATTCACCGTTCACACTGATTTGAATACATCGACAGGTGAAGGAAAAATCGGTGTCATGAGCGATCCTTCTTCCGTCGAAAAAAAGGACTCAAAGCGATATTCCTTTTTCCCGGCAATCGGACAGGGCTTTTCACAGACTTTCAGACTGATATATCTATCTTTTAAGGGGATTTCTACACTTTTTAAGGGGGTAAAAGTAAGCGAAAGTCTTGCAGGACCTGCGAGAATCACAAGCATGATGGGAGAAACGGCAAAGTCAGGATTTTCATCTGGCTTCCGTAACGGAATTGTTTCCGTCCTCAATTTCATGGCCTTAATCAGTGTCTCGCTTTTTATCATGAACCTTCTTCCCCTTCCTGTTTTGGACGGATTTCTGCTTATTACCTCGATTATTGAGGCAATTTTCGGCCTGCGTCTTTCCCCAAAAGTGCGAAATGTTGTACAATACATAGGAATTGCCCTGATTGCAATGCTTTTCCTGCTTGCACTAAGCGGCGACTTCCATTACTTTTCGGAGCTTTTGAATGCTAAAAAATAATTCTAATTATTTAAAAAATATCCTTTCACTTTTTTCGATTTTAATTTTTCCTTTTTCAATTTCTGCCCAGTCTCATATTTCCACTCAGTCTCACGCCGGTAAAGTCACGAATGTAGCTTACCTTGAGGACAGTGACGGTTCGGTATTTAGCGCTGGAACTGACGGCTTTCTTGTAAAGTGGACCGAAGACGGCATGGGCGAGCACTATCAGATTTCTGACCTTACAATCAAAATGATTGCCCGAAGCCCAAACGGCAATGAAATTGCAGTCTACGAGAGCGACGGAGCTTCCCTTAACAGGGTTTCAGTCTGGAACTGGAAGACCTTCACTCGTAAATATGCTTTCCGCTTTACAGATTCCCTTACAAGCCTTGCCTATTCTGCAAAGGGAACTTATATCATCTGCGGTACAGCAAGCGTAAGCGGTGCTTTTTTCCTAAATTCAATGAACGGCTCGATAATCCGCAACAAAATCAAGGGAAATACAGGTGTCGTAAACTTCATTCAGACTTCTGATTCAGAAAAATCAGCTGTCATGTATTCTCCAAAGGGAAATCTCATTTACTACAACCTGCAGAACGGCGAGCAGAAGGCAAAATTCAATACGGAATATGATTTGAGTCAGTTCTGCCTTTTCAATAATGGCGTTTTTGGTGCCGGTGTGCGCGGCTCTGGAATCTTTGTCGTTCAGGCTGTAACCGGAAGCACGGTCGGCTCATTTACGGCTCAAAATCCAATCCTCATCGGTTCAAATAAGTCAAAAGACCTCTATTACATCGTTAATGATAACCGTCAGTTTAAGGTTTATAAAATTGCCAATGACAGGAACAAGGCAGTTATTGCTCCGGAACTTATGCGAACTTTTTCAGGACTTAAGACCGGCGAGCAGATTGTTTGCGCGACCCTTGCAGGCGAAGAAATTTATGCGGGAACCAACAGCGGCAACATCTACAAATTTGATTATGCCCAGGCTGAGCGGGTTGATGTTCAGCAGGCTTTGACTGACAAGATGTATGAAAAAATCTACGACATCGCTTCAGTCGGAAATGATTTTTACTTCCTCACTCCTTCTTCAATCTTCCAGTCCTCCTATGAAAGCTCAAATATTGACAAAAAGGCAGCCAATTCAGGCTATACAAATATAATTCCTTACGGCCAGAACATTATTCTCTGGTCAAAGGATTCAAAAAAGGCTGTAGTTCTTCTGGAGCTTGCTAGCGGCAAAATGACTCAGCTTTTTGCACCTGAGGGAACGATTCAGACCCTTAAGCTTTACGGAAATTCCCTGATTGATGTTGAGTCAAATTCTCAGGTCAACCTTTTTGACATTCAGAACCTTAAAAAACGCGAGCTTTACAAGGGAACCAGCATTCAGGATGCGATTTTATTCACTGAAAACGACTTGTATGTTGCAAAATCAAGCGGTTCTTCTCCAAACGTGCCTTTGATTTACGTCAACGTCAACACTCAGGAAACAGTTCCCCTTTCAATGAAGGGAAATGTCGCCTATTCCCTCACCTACGATTATGATAAAAATCCGGCAGAAATCTACGGAATCACGATTTACACAAATGCTCAGACCAAAAAACTCACGACCTCAATTTTCGCCTACAAGCCGCAGACAAAGTCTTCACGCTATCTGCTTTCAATCACTGACGAAGACAGTGAGGCTTTTGCAAACCTCTTCGACAATATTTTGTACACGAATATCGGAAAATCTCAGGTCAGGTCTTACAATCTTTCTACGCGAAGGGATTTTCAGTACAGAAGATCAGCCTCAATGCCGATAAAGACAGTAAGAAATCAGGACAAGATGGTAGTTTTGAACCGGGATGGCTCAATCAGCTGGTATAATCCCACCCTCAACTCTGTTCTTGCTGACTGGTATCTTACGACAGAAGGCAGCTGGTTTGAATTTTAGTTAAAAAATTAGAGAAAATAGAGTTTTTTACCTATAAATTCATTTGATTTTTAAGAAATCGTGTTATAATAATAGATGATGAAGAAAGCTGTTCCTCTTCTATTTATTTTTGTCTCTTCTCTCCCGGTAATTTCTGCAAGTCCGTGGGTTGATGACGCCTTTCTTCTTGTCGAAACAGAAAATCCCAGAAAAATTCAGCGTGCAATCGAAACTGATTATTCCCTGAGGAATTTTACCCGCTCTGCCGAAAAGGAAAATCTCCTTATGGCGGCCCTCAAATATTCCCGGGGAAACGACATAATTACCCTTCTTCTTGATGACGCTCAGATTAATCCTGATTCAAAGACGAAAAACGGTGTGAGCGCATTGATGTACGCCTGTCAGTACGAAACTGATATCGAGGCCGTTAAATCCGTTCTCTTCAAAAACGCGCGTTCAGATTCCAAAAAGGCAAACAGAATCCTTTTAAAAGACAAGGACGGTCAGAACTGCTTTGATTATGCCCGTAAAAACGAGGTTATCAGTCAGGAAGTCATTGACTTATTGTCTCTTTATGCCCAGGAAACTTACAAGGAAGCCGAAGAGCCTGTTCAGGAAGAAGTGCCTGAGGCTCCTGTCGAGGAAGTTCCATTCGGTGATTTTGCCGAAGAGTTCGACATTCCCCAGCTCCCGGACGAAAAAGTCGCTGCTCCGGCCCCTCTTGCCCCGGTTGTACCGCCTGTTGTGGCTAAAATTGAGGAAAAAGAGCCTGTCGAGGCTCCAAAAGCTGACGTAAATTCCATGATTGATATTGGAGCGGCTCCTGTCGTAATTCCAGAAAGCATCTATCTTTATGACTATGCAGACGATAAATATGCGGCTCTTGCCATTCCTGAATCCCTGATTGCAGCCGAAAATGCAAAGCACAAATTTATCAAAAACGCAAATGAGCGGGATTCTGCCGGCCGCACCAAGCTCATGCTGGCCGCCAAAAAAGGTGATATAGGCCGGATTGAGGATTTGCTTTATTCCGGAGCCGAAATAAATGCCCGTGATGAAGAAGGCTGGACTGCCCTCATGTATGCAGCCCGCTTTCAGCCCAATCCAGACGTAACAAAACTCCTGCTTTTTAAGGGAGCTGACAGGGCTGCAAAGAATAAATACGGTCTTTCTTCCCTGCTTTTAGCTGCAGGCTATTCTGAAAACCCGGAAGTCCTTGCCATTCTGCTTGAGACCTACTCTGCCCTTTCTGATGAAGCCCGCGAGGCATTTGCTTATGGTATCTCAAATTATAACAGCACGACTGTCCTTCAGGCTTTTATCGACAAGCGTGTTCCTGTTAATATTCCTTATGATGGCAAAACTCCGCTCATGGTAGCCTGCATCACAAACAAGAACACGAAGATTATTGAATGGCTGCTTGAAAACGGTGCCTCAAAATACCAGATAGAAGCCAGCACCGGTAAAACGGCCTATGACTATGCAAAAGAGAACAGAAAGCTTCCTCATAATCTTGCATACTGGTCATTGAATCCAAATTCATAATTTAAAAAAAGGAAATATATGCGAATTACAGGTGGAAAACTTAAGGGACGCGTTATTAAATGTCCTGACGGCATTATCAGACCCGCAATGGACAGGATGCGTGAATCCGTTTTTGCAATTTTGGGTGATCTGGATGGAAAATCCTGGCTGGATTTGTTTTCCGGCAGCGGTACGATTGCAATCGAGGCTGTTTCCCGGGGTTCAAAAGAAGTCCAGCTTTGTGAAAAAGACAAAATCAAAGTCAAACAGGTTCTCGAAAATGTCTCTATTACCGAAAAGGAGCTCGGCGTTAAAATCGGCTGTCACTTTATGGCGGTAGAGTTGTTTTTAAAGAGATGCAAGGATAAATTTGATTATATTTTCCTGGATCCTCCCTTCCCTTACAAATACCGTCTGGACTTGCTTAAGATTATCGAGCAGAGACAGCTTGTAAAAGAAGGCGGATTCGTCATGATTCATTACCCGGAAGAAGATGCCCTTCCCGAAGAAATTGGTACACTTACTCTAAAAGACAAGCGAATTTACGGCCGCTCAATCGTAAATTTTTATTCTTTTTAACTTTCTTTAAAATAGTTTAAAAATATACTTGACTTTTATTGAAAATGTGTTAGATTAATTATATGTAATATTGTTTTCAGGTAAAAAAAAGTTGGATGAAAAAACACTAAAAAGTACTTTATCTGCACATAGTATTCCTGAGGGCTTTATCAAGGTTACTGATAAGCCAATTCAAGGACTTTCTCCTGAACAAAAAGTTATTCTCAATCGCAAGGGAAATATGCTTTTTAACGAAGGGAAGTTCGATGCGGCTTGCCGGATTTTTGTTACAACTGGCTATTCTGAC
Organism: Treponema ruminis; assembly: GCF_014201975.1. NCBI lineage: Bacteria > Pseudomonadati > Spirochaetota > Spirochaetia > Treponematales > Treponemataceae > Treponema > Treponema ruminis. The sequence continues at coordinate 24,856 of NZ_JACHFQ010000002.1, forward strand.
GGTCTGGCTCGAATCGGGGATCTTTACATGAAACAAAATCGTAGCATTACCGCGCTCAAGTATTACCTTTTGGCTAATAACAGAGCAAAGTCAGAAATGGTCTATGAAAAAATTGCTAATATCATTTCGATATTGCTAAAAAATATTTAAAAATTAAAAAAGTGAGGAAAGTTTATGAGCGAGGAAATTTTTAAAGAATTCGATGTCCTTCAGGGAGATGCCTCTTTCGTACCGGGTGATACTGATACGTCTGCAGAAATCTCAGAATTATCAAAACAAGGCTATCAGCTTTTAAAAGACAATCGTATTGAGGAAGCAAAGGAAGCCTTCAATAAAATCCTCAGCATCGAGGACAATAACAATTATGCCCTTGTCGGTCTGGGTGACTCAGAGCGCAAGCAGGGACATTTCAGAACTGCAGAAGGCTACTATTCAAAATGTCTTGATTTCCATCCTGGCAATAACTATGCCCTTTTCGGTCTTGCAGACTGCTATAAGGCCATGAATCAGTACCACCGGGCAATTGATATCTGGGAGCAGTATCTTGTTCATGATGACAGGAATATCACTGTCCTCACCCGTGTCGCAGACGCTTACCGCAAGGTCCGTGACTTCAAAAAATCAAAGGAAATCTATCTTTCTGTCCTCGACATGGAAGAAAACAATTCTTATGCCCTGATTGGTCTTGGTCATCTTCACTATGACTTTAAGGAATACCGTGACGCCCTTTACTACTGGACAAAAATGCTTGAAAAGAACGAGGATCTTGTTGATATCCGAGTCCTTACTTCAATCGGCAACTGTCACCGCAAGTTAAAGACTTTTGAGAAAGGCGTTTATTATTTTGAAAGAGCACTGCAGAAGGAACCGGGCAACTTCTATGCCCTCTTCGGTCTTGCTGACTGCTACCGAGGCATGAACCAGCAGTTCCGTTCAATCGAATACTGGAATAAAATCCTTGATATGGATCCAGACAACAAGGTTATTCTTACCCGTGCCGGTGATGCTTACCGCAATACAGGCGACTATAAGACTGCCTCTATTTATTACAATAAGGCTTTGGACATTGAATTTGACGTGTATGCGGCTTTGGGACTTGCCCTGATTTGCAAGGGTGAGGGACGCTATGAGGAAGCTGCTGAACGTCTCCAGGGCCTTATTAAGGGTGATCCTCGTAATTTCAGATTCTATATCGATTTATCTGACTGTTACATAAAGCTCAATCAGAAGGCAAAAGCAATCGAGACCTTGAGAAACGTTTCCCGATATGGCTTGCGTTCTCCTGCTATCTCTGATATGCTTGCACGTCTTGAGCGTAGTTAATTATGAGTGATAAAATTCCTTTGGCTGGTCTTTTACCAGCCGAAATCTGCGAATCGCTTGGATTAAATCAGGCCTTTCGCGGAAAACAAATCTTTCAGTGGATTGGAAAGGGCCTTGAGTCTTTTGACGAAATGACCAACCTCAGCGTTGATTTGAGAAATGAACTCAAAGAAAAAGCCCTTCTCCGTTCAACTTCTGTTTCCGAGTTTCTTAAAGACCCGGATGGTACAATCAAATTACAGATCAGCCTCTCTGACGGACTTGCCGTTGAAACTGTCCTGCTTACAGACCGGGATGACCGCAAAACTGCCTGTGTTTCATGTCAGGTCGGTTGTGCAATGAACTGTGCTTTCTGCCAGACAGGTCATCTTGGACTGGCAAGAAACCTTACAGCCGGTGAAATTGTCGAGCAGTTCCTTTATCTTGAAAAACATGCCGGCCCTCTGGATAACATTGTCTTTATGGGAATGGGCGAGCCGATGATGAACCTTGAGAATGTCCGTAAGGCAATTGCAATTCTTACCAGCAAGGATGGACGGGCCCTTTCAGGCAGAAGGATTACCCTTTCGACATCCGGCGTCATCAAAGGCATTTATGATCTGGCTGACAACGGCCCTGCAATCAGGCTGGCGGTTTCACTTACTACAGCCGACAATGCCCTTCGTGAAAAGCTGATGCCAATCTGCCGCACGAATCCCTTGCCTGAGCTTCGTAAGGCAATCGACTATTTTGCCCAAAAAACAGGAAAGCGCGTAACTTTGGAAGCAGCCCTGCTCCATGATACTAACACAAGCATTGAAAGTGCTACAAACATGATAAATTTTGCCCGTGGTCTGGACGTTCACATCAATCTGATTCCATGGAATCCGGTTGAAGGCCTTGAATTCAGCGAGCCAAGCGGAAAGGAATGCAAGAATTTCGTCTATCATCTTGAAAAGGCGGGCTTGAATGTGACCTTGCGGACTCGTCGGGGCCGTGAAATTGGCGGTGCATGCGGACAACTCGGAAAAACTTTGGCAGAAACTCAGGGTAACGGCAAAAAACTTGCTGAATATTAAAGATTATTTTTGTTGAATTTTTCTGTATTACCATTTATAATAATTTATCAATAACATGGAGTGTTCGTAAATGCAGAAGAAAATTTACGTTGACGGTATGTTTGACCCGGCTGTAGCAGCTAAGGTTGATGGAGCCGTAAAAGCTGTAGCTGGTGTAACTAGTTGCAATGCAAATCCTGAAAAATCACAGGTTCTTGTAGATTTTGATGAAAGTGTTGGCGGAATCGAAGATGCCATCAATGCGGCCATTTCTTCTACAGGAATCGCGGTTTTAGGATAAGCAAATGAAAATAACGGTTCTTGATGGGCACGGACTTAATCCTGGCGATGTATCTTGGGATTGCATAAAGTCTTTCGCAGATGAATTTACAGTTTATGACCGTTCTCCTCAAGAACTTGTTGTTGAACGAATCGGCAATAGTGAAATCGTTCTTCTGAATAAAATTCATATCACCAAAGAGATTGTAGAAAGCTGTCCAAATCTCCGATATATCGGGGTGCTGGCAACGGGCTACAATGTCGTTGATGTGAAAGCCTGCCGCGATCGCGGAATTATTGTCACGAACATCCCTTCTTATAGCACAAACGCTGTTGCACAGCACGTCTTTTCTTTCATTCTTCATTTTACAAATCAAGTTGCAGCACATTCTCTTTCAGTTCACGATGGAAAATGGATTTCAAATCCTGACTTCTGCTACTGGCTCTCTCCTCTTACAGAACTTTCCGGCAAAACCCTGGGTATTTACGGTTTCGGACATATCGGGCAGAAGGTTTGTGAAATTGCACTTGCTTTCGGCATGAAGGTAATCGTTTGCGCACACTCAAAGAAATCATTTGAAAAGGCAAAAGCCGCCCTCAATGTTTCTGAATCATTGAAGGCTCTGGTTCAGCCTGTTTCCAAAGAGGAGCTTTTCAAGGAATCTGATTTCCTTTCACTTCACGCTCCCCTCACTCCTGAAACTGAAAATCTTGCAGATGAAAAAATGCTTTCACTCATGAAAAGCTCTGCGGTTCTCATAAATACAGCCCGTGGCGGCATGATTGCCGAAGCTGACGTTCGTGCGGCCCTGGAAAGCAAAAAAATTGCAGGCTATGCCGCTGACGTTCTGCTTCAGGAACCTATGAGTCCTTCAAGTCCTCTTTACAAGGCTCCCAACTGCGTAATCACACCTCATCTTGCATGGGCACCAAGGGAAACAAGGCTCAGGCTTCTTGATATTGAAGTTGAAAACATAAAGGCATTTTTGGCCGGCAAGCCGGTTAATGTTGTAAACTAAAATTTCCGTGAGTCACGGGAATGACAAATATAAAACAGAGGTATTTAAAATGGGAAAGACGATAGCTCAAAAAATCTTTGAGTCACATCTTGTAGACACGCCGTTCGAGGGAACTTACGTCCTCAAGCTCGACCGTGTTTTCTGTCATGAAATTACAACTCCTGTCGCAATCAATGACCTTATTGAGCGCAAAAAGGACAGGGTTTTTGACCCAACAAAAATCAAGGCTGTAATCGACCATGTAACTCCGTCAAAAGACAGCAAAACTGCTACTCAGTCTAAAATCCTTCGTGACTGGGCACGCCGCAACAATATTAAAGACTTCTTCGACATTGGTGCAAACGGTGTCTGCCACGCAATTTTCCCGGAAAAGGGATTTGTACGCCCAGGCTTCACTGTAATCATGGGTGACAGCCACACTTGTACACACGGTGCTTTCGGTGCTTTTGCTGCTGGTGTCGGTACTACTGACCTTGAAGTCGGCATCCTCAAGGGCGTCTGCTCTTTCCGCGAGCCAAAATCAATCAAATTCGTATTGAACGGCAAGCTTAAGGAAGGCGTTTATGCAAAGGACGTCATCCTCCACCTCATCGGAAAAATCGGTGTAAACGGTGCTACAAACTGCGTAATCGAGTTCACAGGTCCTGTAGTTGACAACATGGATATGGAAGAGCGCATGACTCTCTGTAACATGGCTATCGAAGCCGGCGGAACAAGCGGAATCTGTTTCCCGGATGCAAAAACTGTCGACTACCTCTGGGAATTCATCAAAGACGAATATAAATCAAAAGAAGAAGCAATCGCCGACTACTCAAAATGGCGTGACGACGATGATGCTGAATACGAAAAGGTAATCACTGAAGACCTTTCAAATCTTGAGCCTGTATGTACAATCAACTACAAGCCGGATCAGATTAAGAAAATCTCTGAAATGAAGGGAACTAAAGTTGATCAGGTTTATATCGGTTCTTGTACAAACGGACGAATTTCTGACCTTCGCATTGCGGCAAAGGTTCTCAAAGGCCACAAACTGGCTGACGGCGTACGCGGTATCGTAAGTCCTGCTACTCCAAAAATCTACAAGATGGCTGTTGCCGAAGGAATCATCGACACATTCCTTGAGGCAGGCTTCTGTGTTACAAACCCAACCTGTGGTGCTTGTCTCGGCATGTCTAACGGTGTTCTTGCTGAGGGCGAAGTTTGTGCTTCAACAACAAACCGAAACTTCAACGGACGAATGGGAAAAGGCGGCATGGTTCACCTTATGAGCCCTGCTTCTGCTGCTGCAACTGCAATTACAGGCACTATAACAAATTCAGAACTTTACAAAGGCTAAAAGCCTAGGAAGCTTGATAAAGGAGAAAATTATGAAAGCTTTTGGTGGAGATGTACTCTTCTTGGATCGCTCAGACATTAATACTGACGAGATTATTCCAGCAAAGTATCTGACGGAAGTCTCTAAGCAGGCGCTTAAACCTTACCTGCTCGAAGACCTCAAACTCGACGGATTCGATGCAAAACGTGATGTCCCGAACAAAAAGGTAATCATCACACGTGAGAATTTTGGCTGCGGTTCGAGCCGTGAGCATGCGCCATGGGCTCTTGAAGTAAACGGAATCTACACCGTAATTGCTCCAAACTTTGCCCGAATCTTCTACCAGAATATGTATAACTGCGGTCTTCTCGCACTCAATATGCCAAAAAAAGACATCGATGACATGTTCCGCACATTCGGTACAAAAGACTGTGAATGCAAAATCGAGCAGAAGGAAGACGGCACCTGGAAAGTAAAGCTTATCGCAGGCTCTCTTTCAAAAAGCTACCCTTTCAAGCTTGAAGGATTCGAAAAAGCACTTATCGAAAACGAAGGCTGGATTGGATTTGCGGATTCAAAATATTAATCAGAATAGGTTTTTAAAATCTACTTGATACATAAAAAATAAACCTGCGGGTCCCAGCGACGGAAAAATCAAGGTATCTCCCTAAAAGGGTACCCACTTAATTTTTCCTGCCTCCCACAGGTTTATTTTTTTTGATATTCCGGCTTTTTATCAATTCTTTTGCTTGATCTTTCTTTACATATGGAAAAAAAATTCCTCTCGTATTTTTTGTTTTTCTTCGTTCTCTTTATTATTGTTCTTCCACCGCTTGTGGGGCAGTTTTTTTTGGAACGACAGAGTGAGGTTGTCGCTCAGTATCCGCTTTCGGTCTTTTTGACTGGGGCCCTGGCCTTGCTTATTTATCTTTTTGCAGTGAAAGGTGTGGTTTTTGGGGAGCCTTTTGAGAAGGTTCGGCGGCCTTTTTTTGAGTCTTTTTATAATTATTCTTCAAATTCACTTGTCTGCTTTGGTTTTCTCTGTTTGTGCACGGCTTTGCTTGAAATTATTGCCTATTTTTCTGGAATTGACTCAGGCATAAAGAATATTGTTTTTCCAGATTCTTTTTTGGGGAAGCTTAATTTTTTGCTTGGCGTGATTGCGGCGGCTTTTTATGAGGAAGTGATTTATCGCTTCTATCTTCCTCGCTCTTTTAAGGAAATGCTTTCTAAAAAGTTTGGGGATAACCCAAGGCTTTCGCTTTTTTGTGAAGGACTTGCCCTGCTCCTTTTTTCAATGGGACATCTTTATCTTGGAATCCTTGGCTTTATTAATGCCCTTTTGTGCGGGGCTGCCCTCAGGCTTTGCATGATACGGACACAATCTCTTTGGATTCCCTTTATCATTCATACTCTTTATAATCTGCTTTCCTTTTTGATTGCCTGGAAGGTCTTTTAGAAAAGGGATTTTATCTTTCCGTAGGTCCAGGCAGAAATCTCATATACTGCGTTTTCTGAATAGAATGCAAAGGCGTTTTCCTGGGAGTCGGCTGGCGACGGCTTGATGCTCTTTTTATAGAAGTATGATTTTTCTGATTCAGACTGTCCTTTTTCCTCAATTTCAAAAAACTCGATGCGGGCGCTTCTTCCGCTTCCGTCCTGAACTGTAAGGACAGCTGACGGACGGGGATTCTGACTTTGCATGGCGGAAAGGAAATCTTCCTCATCTTTAATGCTTCCGTGCCTGAGGGAAAGAAGACTTGCTGATTTTGTGGTAAAGTCCGGGGATTTTTCGTTCAGGCTTGATTTTGCTGATTTTTCTTCAAATCTTATTTCCACTGGATTTGAACCTTTTGAAATGATTCCTGAAAGAATTTCACCTTCTGACCAGTAGTTTGTGTCGGAATTCAGGAAGTGGGAAAGGTCATTTTCAGTCTCGAAGGTGATTTTTGAGCCTTGTGAACGAACGAAAGTTCTGTTTGTGAGCGGATTCGTACTTCCAAAGTGCAGTTTTGTATACATCTTGTTATCATTTCCGGTAAAAGTGACTGTGCGGGCTGTATTTTCGCTGGTTTTAAGCTGGTCAAAGTCGCTTTCTTTGTCCGAAATCTGGTAGAGTTTTCGGATTTCACAGGCTTTTTCGATCAAGGATGCTACAAGTTTTTTGTCAGCAAAGGTGGTGATTTCAGTTTTTTCCTCGCCCGCGTTTTTGACAAGCTGCCAGAAATCCCCCTGCTTTTTGAGGGTGACTGAGCCGTTTTGTGAAGGAATCTGGATATCAATCTGAGCGACTTCGTTTTTGTATTTTGGATTCAGAAGTGCTGATTCAATGAATTTGGGCGCGTTTCTTCTATTTTTTGGGAAAAAAAGTGAAAAGAGAAAAAGAATCAGCGAGAAAATCAAAATCTTTGTAAGAAGTTTATCGAGTTTTTTCATAATTTTAGCCAAGCGTTAGGGATTGTAGCGCCTTTAGTTGCCGCTTGCGGCAATGAAGCGTAGCGGAAGCGCGGAAAGCCCGGCCAGCCGCAGGCTGGTAACGACCTATTTTTTTCTCCTTTTTATCTGAACGAAAACAAAAATCAACAGAATCACAAGCGGCAAAAGTCCGAAAGTCAGGAGCAGCACCAGCTTTCTTTTTGCGCTGAATTCGCTTTCACCGACGATTTTATGAAGGGATGTGACGGGAGCGGATTTTTCCATGAGGGCTGCTAATTCGCCCTCGCCCCTCAAAACGAGAAGTTCCTTGGTCAGAAAATCGTAGTTCCTGAAATCGCCGGAGCTTTCGCCTGAAATAAAGCCTGTCATGAGGCTTGAGACGAAAAACTGGTCTGAAACAAGCGAGATGTTTTTGCTTCGGGCGGCAACAATCAGCTGCTCGTTTTTTGCATCACTTGCGGCGGCTGACTTTGGAATCATGAAGGGATTCGTGAGGAAAAGATTTCCGTCGTCACTTGCGGCGGGCCTTTGCTTCCATGCGTAATTCGTCGTAAATAAAAGCGGCTCGACTTGACCGTAAGGAACGATCGGGCTTGCCCAGAAGACGGTTGCGCCTTTTTTTGCTTCCTTTTGATTCTGGATGACGAGCCATAGAGGATAGTTTACCGTGGCGTATTCGGCCTTGTTTCCTTCCCCGCTTTCCATCGTGAGCGGATAGCAGGAAATGTCTTCGGCAAGGGAGAGGTCAAAAGCAAAGCCCTTGGAGTTGAGGTAAGAAATCATGGAGTCGTGTTCAGGCTTTGAGACCTTCCATTCATCTTCAATCGTCGTGTGGAAAGGACTTGTTGCGATAAATGCCTTGGCGCCCTTTTCAAGCGCATTCTGCAAATAGAAAGACTGCTCCGCGCTCAGGTCCTTTGTTCCGAAAACGGCGATTTGATCTTCAGGAGTGAGTTTTTTTAGAACTTCTGTGGCATTAAAATCATTTAAGTGTTCGACTTCAAAGCCGCGTGAAGAAAGCCAGGGGGCTACATAGAGATAGGATTCTTCGATGGAGCGGCCGTTACCGCATAAAAGGTAAACTTTTCTGTCTTTTGAGGTGATAAGTTTCTGAACGCGCTGGGTTAAATCGTATTCCAGGCTTGAAGTTGAAAGCACGAAAGGAATCAGCTCGGACTTTTCAAGGTACTGAATCAAAACCGCAGAATAAACCGTGACGAATTCAGTCTTTGTGCCGTTGTCGCTGCGGATCTGCTGGCTCTGAATACCCAAAGCCTTGAGTTTTTCGGGATCAGCCTTTTCGAGGGTGAAAGACATGCCCTTGCTTTCAGAACAGTAGTCGGCAAGGAATTCCGCGACATCTGAAGTCTGCGGATAAAGGTTTTTGAGTTCCTTTGATCTGTAATATGTGATTCTGATGGGATTTTCAAGATTTGAAAGAAGATTTTTGCTCGTTTTGGAAAGCGAGAACTGGCCGTTTTTGCTGGCGTCGGCACGGAAATAAAGGTTCTGGAAAGAAAGCGAGACAAGAAGGATGATTGCCGCAAAAAGAAAAGCCGTGAGGCGTGAAGTTTTTTTGCCCAGCCGCTTGTATTCCAAGGAAACGCAGAGAAGAAGAAGTACAAATGCGAGAATCAGGTAGTATGCAATGTTCCGCGAGTCGATAATGCCCTTTGAAAATGAATCAAAATGCCATGCAAAGCTGATTTTTCGGCATAAAAAAGTAAGGATTATACCCGTCTGGTAATATAAAGGAAGAAGATGAAGGAAATTGACCAGAGCAAGCGAAACCGACGAAAGAATCAGCGGGAAAACCTGGGAATTGGGAAAAATAGAAAAAAACAGAATCGAAAGAAGCGAGGCGCAAAGTCCGTAAAGAAAGATTCCAAAGAAAGACGAAAGAGCCTGAAAAAAATCCATCGTGCCGAAAAGGTTCACGCAAAACGGCAGAATTGAAAGAAGAATGAGCGGAAAGGCAAAAGCCGAAAAAGCCGAAAGCGAAAGAGCGGAAAACCTTTTGAATGGCGAAAGTGGCACCGAGTCATCAAGAAGAAGCGGCCGGAGCCTTAAAACCAGAAGAGGAACCGTTAGGATTGAAATGTAGGGAACTGAATTGAAAAAAGGCCGCAAATCCGTGGAACCTAGCCCACTAACGAAAAACTTCCCCATAAAGAAAAACTTGAAGAGGCAGAAAAGGACCGTGAGCAATGACGATGCGTAAAAAAGAGGGTCAATCAGGTAGGAGAAAATCGCGGACTTGTAGAGGGCAAAGGATTTTTTCATTTTTACTCCCTTACTATATCACTCGCGCTCGTGATTTTAAAGAAGGCTTCCTCAAGATTTTTGCACTCAAACTGAGCCGCAATTTCTTCCGCCGTACCGCTTGCCGCAAGACGACCCTCGTGAATGATGTAAACGCGGTCGCACAATGCCTCGACTTCCTGCATGAGATGTGTTGAAAGCAGAATCGTGTGGTCAGCTTTAAGTGATTTGACGAGGCTGCGCATTTTTAGGATTTGTGCCGGATCTAACCCCGATGCAGGTTCGTCTAAAACCAAAACCTTTGGGTTATAAATGAGTGCCTGGGCGAAATTCACGCGCTCCCGCTGCCCTTTTGAAAGCGTCCGGATTTTTTTGTGCAAGAGTTCTTCAAGGGAAAGCTGGTCAATCAGGAGCGGATTATTTTCTTTTATTCCATGAAGTTCCGCAACCATGTTGAGGTATTCTTCGACGGTATATTCTCCCGGAAGGTTCGGCTCTTCGGCGACAAAGCCCGTGAGGTTCCGCACCTGCTCCGGGTTTTCACTTGCATTTACGCCCTCAACAAGCACTTCTCCGCTCGTGGCAAAGTGCCGGGCACAGATTGCCTTTAGAATTGTGGTTTTACCTGCACCGTTTAAGCCGAGGATGCCGGTAATTTCGCCGGTTTGGCAGGTCATGGAGAAATCCCGCACGGCAAGGGGGGCGTTTTTGCGTGAGGTGTAGGATTTTGAAAAGGCGGTTAGTTGGATCATTTTTTGGGGGCTCCTATTTAGTTGGTATTGATTTTAACTCTAATCATTGTTTTTAAACCAACCCCTTCTTCAACTCTTCAATCAATTCATCACTCTTCCTAAACGATGCACTCAACATATCAAGCAGTTCTGCAGTAGTATGAGTAACTTCCTCTTCTTTTACAAACGGATTTTTAATATCAAGATTCCAACCGCTTTCTGCAATCTTCTCAACAGAAACACGCCAAGCCTGCTCGTTTTCACTACGCTTGCCCCACCATTCCTTAAGAGAAGCAAATTCACTCTTTTGAATCGGCTTTGTTTTAGAATAAGATTTCTGACCTTCTGGCAGCTTGTGTTCCCAATACCAGATTTCTCGTGTAGGCTCGCCCTTTGTAAAGAACAAAAGATTTGTCGCAACCGAAGCATAAGGCTGGAAAACCGAGTTAGGCAAACGCACAATCGTATGAACATTACACTGCTTCAAGAACTCCTCGCGGATTCTCTGCTTTACACCGTCGCCAGTCAAAGAACCGTCAGGCAAAACAATAGCAGCACGACCGCCATCACGAAGATAACGAATCATCAAAAGCAAAAACAAGTCGGCACTTTCTGTAGTACGGAACTGAGCCGGATAATTAGTTTCTACACCATCACTTACACTCGCACCAAAAGGCGGATTAGCAAGAATAACATCAACCTTATCTTTAGCGCCAATAGAAGTATATTCACGGTTCAAGCTGTCGCCGTTTATAATATTCGGAACTTCAATATCATGCAGAATCAGGTTAGTAACACAAAGCATAAAAGGAAGCGGCTTTAATTCCTGGCCGCGAATTGTTTCTTCCAGAGTCTTCAAATCTTCAACAGAATGAACATCCTGCGTCCTGATATTTTCAATGGCGCTCGTCAAAAATCCGCCCGTACCACAGGCAGGGTCAAGAACCTTTTCTCCAAGTCGTGGATTAATAATCTCCGTCATAATTTCTGTAACAGCACGTGGAGTATAGAATTCTCCATAGTTACCCGCACTCTGCAAATCACGCAAAAGACTTTCGTAAATATCACCAAAAGTATGACGGTCTTCACTGGCATTAAAATCAATCTCATTAAGCTTGTTCACAACCTGGCGGATAATGGTGCCGTTCTTCATATAGTTGTTAGTGCCTGCAAAAATATCACGTACCAGAACAGCCCGTCGGTTAACGCCATCATTGCCAGAAGAAACATCAAGATTCTGCAGCCCCGGAAAAAGCTCGCCGTCCACAAACTCCTTCATCGCGTCTCCGGTAATTCCTTCACTATCTCCAGCCCATGCACGCCATCTCAGCTTTTCAGGAATCACAGAAACATAATCATCGTTCAAAAGCTCCATCTCTGCATCCTTGTCATCCAGGATTTTGAGCGTAATCATCCATCCCAGCTGCTCAAGCCTCTGCGCATCCCCCGAAACTCCCGGGTCCTTCCACATGATATTCTGCAAAGATTTTATGATTCCTGATATATTTGGCATTTTTGTGCTCCTTTTTTTTGGGGTGTTCCCCTCACTTCGTTCTGGTCGGGCTTTTCGGGGTTCTGGCTTTCGCCTCCATTCTTGCTACGCAAGAACGCTTCGCGCCCCTACAATCCCTAACACTTTTTATCTAAAAGTGTTACGTTCTTAACATTCTATCTATATCCTCATCGGAATACCCTTCTACTGTATATTTTGGTAAATCAGTTTTCTTTCGAGATTCGTTTACTTCTTTCTGTGTTTTTACAGGAACACCTACCATTCGGAACGATCCAAAACTAATACAATTTTCAGGTAGATTTGCTGCATATTCAAAAATCTCATCTATCAAGCTAACAAAGTCTTTAGGACATTTTTCCTTTTTATCTGGGCACCATAAAGATGCGGAAATAGAAAAATCTACATTTCTATACTCCAAAGCATAAACTTTTCCAGTTCCCTTTGAATATTTAAAATAATTAGTCAACTTATTAAAGTCTAAAGACTTTGCTCTTTCAACAAACTTTTCCCACCGATTTTTATAAAGTTTTTCTATAGACATTAATTCTTGTTTTACATTATAAAACAGTTTCTCAGTTGTATATTCATAATCGCTATTCAGTTTCTTTGCAATTCTCAAAGCTGTTTTACTTGGCTTTTCGGGTTTGTATTCTAAATCTGTAATTGAAACTTCAAGAAATACAGCAGGAGCTTTTTCGATATAAACTTCTTCTTCCTCATCTTCTTCTCTGAATTCACACGGCTTTAAATGTTCTAAAAGATTATTGAATTGAAAAAAATATACATGATTGTAAACTTCTTCTTCATTATCGCATGGTTCAAGTTGTTTATTCAGAACCATTTCTTCCGTAATTATTTTGATACCTCGAGGTTTATATTTTTCCAATACTTCAGAAATACTAGTCCACCCTTCTTCCAAGTCTTCATCAATATTTTCCCAATTTATACTTTGTGTATCACCAACCATTAAAATAGAGTTGGAATTGAAGGCTTTAACAAACGAGTTTATTCGATACAGTATTTTTAAATAATCCTCGGTAAAACCTTCTTCTGGATTTTCGATAGTTTCAATAAATGAAAACATTCTGCCGGGAAAGCATAAAAAATCGCTATAAATCTTTAATGTTTTTGGATAAATATACACTTCTATATCATCTAGTACAGAGCGAAGAAATAATTCTATCTGTCTTGTCTTGAATAATTCACTTATATTTTGATTTTCAAAATCCTTTATCTTATTATCCGAATCAACAATTTCTAAAAAATATTCGCTTTTATTCAGTGCTACAACACTACATAAAGAAGTATATTTATATTTTCCTGTTTTTGGAAACAAAGAGAACCATTCATCAGAATCTCCCTGCATACAAAAAATTGATATTCTACAATCCAGATATCTTTCAAGATGAAATTTCAAATCTTTGATTGTTGAAAAACTAATGTTATTATCATACCAATATTGAATATCAACTCCCATACAGTACCTCGTCTATATTCTTGAATTTGTTGAAAAATATGGCAAGTTCAATCAATTGTTATTCTCAATAATTAAATTATTTCTCCTCGATCTTTCTTATCATTTTATCAAAATCAGAATCTATCTTCTGAGTTTTGTTAAAAATCTCATATTCGGCAAATGCCTTGTTGTCTGCATCATTTCGGGAAATCCTTCCATTTCCTTCAAGATTATCGTACTTTCGGAATTCAAGAAATTCGTTAACACTTGCCGCAAACTGTTCCATATTAAAAGGAATTTCACGTTCAATCAAATCTTCAATATAATCAAAATAACCGCTCACCGCCCTTTCCAGCTGGCGGATTTGCTTTTCAGAAAGATAGTTTTTTGCAATATTCACATCGGATTTCAAAATACGTCCATCAGGAGAATTTTTCCATGTAGTTAACCCCATGTGTTCTTTTTTGTGGTCAGCCTTGTCATAAACAATTTCTGCCGCAGTCTGACCGGTAATTGCAAAATGAAACTTATTCTGAACCGTTGCATAAAACTGTTTTGTAATTTCAGAGTTTTTATCATAATCAATGGAACATTCCGCAAAAATATCTGTAATCTGCTGCCAGATCCTGCGTTCACTTGCACGGATTGAGCGGACTCTTTCCAAAAGTTCACGGAAATAATCCTTTCCAAAAACATTTTCGCCCTGCTTTAGCCGCTCATCATCCATAACAAAGCCTTTTTTGATGTATTCCTTTAATACATTTGTAGCCCAGATACGGAACTTTGTAGCTTTTGCAGAATTCACTCTATAACCTACAGAGATAATGGCATCGAGATTATAGAAATTTGTAAGAACGGACTGAGTTTTTCCTTCTATTGCGCCATGCCTGGTGGTTATTTCCATTTTGGAAACAACCACTTTTTCATCAAGCTCCCCCTCTTGAAATATATTCTTAAGATGTTTTGAAACCGCAGGTACATTTACATCAAACAACTCTGCCATAGATTTTTGCGTAAGCCAGATAGTCTCATCCTTAAGGAGCGCATTGACTTTTACATCTTCTTCATATGCTTTGTAGAGAATGTACGATATTTGTTTTACAAGTTCGTTTGTCATTTGTTTTGTTCCTTTTGTTTTATATTGAGGAGGGGAAAGCCTTCCCCTCGCTCCCAAGCAAGTCGCTCCACGAATCGTCTCTGCAAGCAGCGCCGATTCTCTCCGCTTTGTTGCTTGTCCGCTACCCCTTCTGCGGGGACACCTCGCAACGCCCCGAAGAGTTCATTGCCTAAGTTTTGAATAACACATTTCTTTATAAGCAAACTTAGTAGACATGCAATTTCTAACAAGAATTGCAGAACCTATATTTAAATAAATTTAAAATATAAGAACCAAACCCATTATTATAATTATATATTTCCAAAGTAATAATAAATAATATAAGCAAAGATAAAAACCACAAGACACTATAGAAATTGCGTTGTTGTATAATAAAAGATGCGTGAGTACCATCCTTGTCAGGATTGCAATCATCGAATATTCCCTGTAATTCTACCTCCGACAAGACATGGCTATATCTTTGTTTTATTTGATTAAAATGTTTTTCATACAACTTTGTTTTTTGATCTAGCTCCCATCTTGAAAAAAATAAATATATCAAAGAAATTAACAAGAAACTGAAAATCAATAGAATAATATTATTATTAAAACCTTTTATATAATTACTATTTGAAATAACATTTACAACAATTACAGATATAAACAAAGAAAGCACTGTAATAATATTTTTTTTGAAGTCGTCTATAAAACTGCTGACAATAGAGTTTATTTCTCCTTGTAAAGTTATAAGTAATTCAGATATTTCTTTTCTTACTGAAAGATATTTTTCGACATTTTCTTTTTGATAAATTCTATAATTTGATTTTATTGCTTCAAATACATTTTGGTCTAATTTTAAGTGTTTTTGATCCAAATTCAAGGAAAGAATATTTCTTGAGATATTAAGCTTATCAGTTGCATTTCCATCCGTATAAATCCATCTATATATTTCGTATAATTCATTGTTATTTTTAGTGTCGATAATGAAATTTGAAATTGTTTCTGTATTAAAATCGTTTTTTAAGATTTTGAAACCATTTAATCTAAAAGAGAATAATGATTTTTCAAGTTTTATATAATCAAAAATCGATAAAAAACATAAAAATGCCAAAACTTTGTCAAACAATTGCTTTATTTTATTATTATTGCAATTAAAAAAATAAAAATCCTCCGGAGTTAATTCATATCTCGGGCAATCTTGACAGCATAAATCTTTTGAGAGTTTAAGAATTTTTTCTTTCTTCACGCTATCCAATATTTTTACTTGTGAAATATCGACATTCTGTGATAAAAAAAAGATACTTTGGGAATAGAAGAAAAGGACTTCTCTGCTTTGCAGTTCGAAAATAATATAAGGTCTCATTTTTTTGCTAAATATCGATAGAAAATCTGATAATGCACATTTTTCTAAGTAATTAATAAAAGAATCCATTTGATATATAGAAATATGATTATTTTCAAATTTTTTATAAACAGTTAATTCTATACGTAAATTAGTACCAGCATCATAGGAATCATATGCCGAAATCATATTTTCCCATGTTGATTTTTCACTTGCTGGGTTAAATGATGTAACAAGATTTCCTTCGAACAACAAAGTCATATAAAGAGAATCTCTTGAGGCAATTTGAGGGCATGAGCATAATTGCGGTAATGATCTTTCATCTTTAGTAAAATCCCATTTGTATTTTACTACTTCAAAATCTTCTTCTATCTCAATTAAAGAATAAGCATCTGAAAAAAGTTGAATAAAATAATTACAAATAGGATGTATCATATTTTTCATAATCCTTTGGCATATTCATAGCCATCTGTACTTAATACCATGATATACTTTTTTCCATCTTCTTCTTTTGGTTTTATTATTGAAGATAGATTTGGGATATCCTGTTTTATAACTAAATCAATTTCATTAGTTAGTTTTAATTCTTTTTTCATTCTATTTGTTATAGATAAAGGATCTTTTTCAAATTTATTATCAAACTTATTCTTATTTTGTAATTCAGTTATTTTAGTCTTAAGTGGAGACATTTCTAGTGAGTCGTCATATGGAATATAATTACCTATTACATTTTCTGCATAATAGGTAATATCAAATTCTCCTTTTGTCCGAAAGTATGCTACTGTCGAATTCCAAAGCTTTATATAATCAGTTTTATGATCCTTTTGCAATGGTGCCAAAACAGTATTGTTTATTAATTCAAAAGCTTTTTTTGTATTTGTCGTATTATCTCTTAATTCTTTTAACTCGAGAAAAGATTTCCACCAATATACAGAATGGTTAATATTTGAATCGTAGGTTACTATTCGTTGAAATGTATAATCATTGTTTGCATACTTAATGTCAGCAATGAAAGATTTAAATATTTTCTTCTTCAATGGTAATCCACTTTTTGTATTTCCTGTTATTTCTTCAACAAATTCTGCATAATCAGCTTTTGTAATAATAAACTTATAATCCGCGTCTGTTATCTTTGCTGCTGCAATCACCAATATACCTTTTTGAATCTCAACGTTTAATTTCTGAATCTTCTTTTGAACATCTAATTCTGTTACTAATAATTTCTGTGCAAGCAATATACATTCATTTTGTTTAATCTGTTCATCAAGATTTTTTACTATAGAAAGTATCCTGTTTTTTGTAGTCATCAAAGTCTCATCAAATTCATATTCTCTATCTCCAGAACTAGAAACAATTGCATCTAGCAATTCACTCAAATACTTTTGGATATTATATTTATCAGTAAAACTTTCTTTAGTACACTGTTCCAAATTTAAGTCAATTTTGAATAAATTAATAAAAATGGTTTCCATATTTCCCCTCAAACCTCAAAAGCTTCTTTTATTATAGTCTGCATAAGAGTTTTAGTCAGTAATTTTTGGTCTTGGATTTGTTTTTCTAGAGTTGTTACTTTTGCGAGTAGAATTTCTACTTTGTTTACTATTTCTTCTTGTTCCTTTAGTGGAGGTAATCCTATAATCAGAGGATATATCCTTTTTCCGGATAAGACAGGCTGTGCAGTTTCCCTAGCATAGTTTCTTAAACTAAGCGAGTTCAGCAAATAATACAGCCAATAAAAATTAATCATTGATTCATTGAAAGATGTTACAAACGCATTATCAGTGACCCATGCTTTTTCTGGTGTAATATGAATACATCCACATTGTGCTCCAACCCTACCAATGATTATAGAAATTTTATTTATATTTGAAATATTGTGATTCCCATTAATTCCATTCCCTCCATATACAGGAATATTTCCTTCTCTTTTTTCTTTTTCTGTTAAATTATCACCAGATGATATTGAAATTAAATATCCTAAAGAAGTGTCTTTCCAACTGTTAGGTATCTTAAATGGTTTTTCTTCATATGTAATGGGAGCAAGAGATTTTGAGCGGGTGTTGCGGGCGACGTTTGAGCCCGCAGAGGGGGTAGCGGAAAACTGCGAAGCAGGTTGTAGCGAGGGGGAGACTTCCCCCTTCTGAATCTGTTCAAACAATGCTTCTGCATCGTAGTTGGGATTGCCTTTTTTGACTGGATTCTGTTTGCGCCAGTTGGCGGTGAGTTTTCCTTCTATGGCTTGTTGCAGAATGTTCTGGCGGAGAAGTTTTGCGTAATCGGTCTGCTTTTCATATTCGGCAGAGAGTTCTTTTTGCTTTTCCTGGAGCGAGACAAAAAGATTTGAAAGTTCTCTTTGGCGTTCTATTGGTGGCAAGGGAAATTCTACGGTTGCGATATCTTTCATTGAAAGAGAAACATTTGCAGCGCCTTTCATCAGAGGAACAAGAATTATGTCTTTGTAAAATTGAAGATACTGATGGAGATAGCGGGCATCGAGTTCCTGCGGATTGTTTGGAATTACGGCGCACAGAATTGTTCCGAGCGCAAACTTTCCGCTTTGATAATGAACATTTTTGAGAGACTTTTTGCCGTGCCCGCTGGAACTTACAAGCGGAATACATACGGCTTCGCAATCGAACTGATATGTTGAACAAGTTTTTCTTTCTTCGGCTGTAACTACAAGAGTATATTCTCCCGGCTCTGCGCTTGCAATGCCGGTTGTGCCTTTTACGATTTTGCAGATGTCACCAATTTTTACTTTTTTCCATTCGCTCATTTATTATATCCCTAACAATCATTAGATTTATTATAATATAAATCTTCTAGATTGCCTAAATCTTGCGAACAATAATATGGAACATCATTGCAATCTTTACTATCACGTACGGAGTAATAACCACACTGTATCTTAAGTTTTTTCTTAATAATATCTGATAGATTTTGTATCATTTCTTCTTGCATTTGTAATGGCAATGAAGAATCTAGAGGTTCAAGTTCGAATAAGATTTTGTTTTCATTATTAATAATGAGTAATCCTTCATTTAACATTGCTAATACTCTTTTATCAAAAACATTATAAAACCAGATCCAGCATCTTCCATTTTCATATGTGTAATCGTTTCCTGTTGAAATTATTTTTTCAAATACGATGCTAAAATAGTGCTCAATTTGTTCTTTTGTTGAAAATGCTAATTTAGTATTTTTTTTAAGGTAATCTTCAATAGGTATTAATGATTTTTTTATTAATTTCTTCTCTTGATAATAATCCCTGTATTTTTTTGTATTCTTTATTTTTTCTGCACAAATTATAAATTGATATTTATTTTCTGAAATTGTCCCTCTATAAATTAGACAGAGAATATCATAAAGAATTTTATTAACATCTTTCTTTTTATCAATGATTATACCTATATCATTGCAATCTTCTTTTGATAGGTAGAAACCAGGAACATCATTTGAGCTTTCTACAATACCAAATTCTGAAATTTGATTTTCATACTTACTTAAATCACCTCTGTATGGAAGTCTCCATTCTCTTTCATGGGTCCAATCCACGGGTCGGGAGATACAAGGATTATAAGTAATATATCTAAACTGTTCTGATGAAGGAAGATATCTTTCTTCAAAGATTCTGGCACCACCATTATTTGAATCTGGATAAACGGCAGATGGATTAGATAATCCATAAATTACATGACGAGCACCCATTGTAAATAACTCAGACTTTTTGAATGATAAACCATAAATACTAATTTTTTCTGATTTTTTTGCTCTTGATCTTGCAGCTTCTACAAATGCAGCAAAAGGCATTTCTGTGAAACAAACTGCAGGATTCGGTCCATAAACAGAGCGAGCTTTTCCTCTATATGACCAAGTCGCCCATAATTTATCATTTCGAATACAACACCGTAAAAGAAATAGAGCACTGTATTTACAATCTCCGACGTCTTCGTTGTTAAAACCTAAATATTCAGGTAATCCTGGAAATGAAGGATCTTCAGCATCTAAAGGTCTAAAAAAATGTATTAATCTATCGTTTAAATCATATCGCTCATTATTATTCATTTTAATATCCATATTTTTAATTAAAAAACTTACTATTCCTTCAACAATCCCATCAATCCAATGTTTATGAACAGATTGTCTTTGCCTACTTTTATACATTTTAGTATTCCAATATCTTCCAGTTGATGCAAATATCGCGAAGCGGCTTTGCGTTCCACCCCGAGAGATCTTACAATGAATTCAACTTTGCAATATGGATTTTCAAAAAGAGTTTCTATTAATTCTTTTGAGTAGATTTTTGGAGCTTCTGCTTTTACTTTTTCTACAGTATCTTCAAGAAGTTTTTGTATGGCTTTTACTTTCTGGATTGTATCAGCTGCAGTTTCTTCAATTCCCTTAAGAATAAAAATAATCCAGTCTTCCCATGCATCTTGCGCTCTTACATTTTGTAAAAGTTTATAGTAAGTAGTTTTATTTTTTATGATGTATGAACTGAGATACAAAATTGGAACATCAAGGTGATGTTTTAAAATCAGATAGAGGATATTTATAATGCGGCCTGTTCTTCCGTTGCCGTCATAAAATGGATGAATACTTTCAAACTGATAATGCAGAATGGCAAGCTTTGAAAGACTGTCATCTTCGTTATTCAGATATTCAGTAAAATTCTTTAACAGCTCGTCTATTTCTTCTTTTGTCTGAGGCGGTGTATAAACAACTTCATTTGTTGTGTCGTTTACAAGCTTTGTTCCTGGCAAGGTTCGGATTCCTGCATCATTTTGAACAAGAGCTTTTTGAATCTGAACAATGTCATTAATAGAAATAAAACCATGTTCCTTAAGCTGATTAAAACCTGTATACAGAGCTTCTCTGTAGAACATAACTTCTTTTGTGGCTGAATCAATTTTAGTTACTGTTTCAGATACGGCTTTATAAAGATCATCTTTTGTTGTGATGATATTTTCTATTTCTGAACTGTCTTTTGATTCCTGAAGTACAATTGCATTTATAAGAATAGATTGATTTGGAATAAGATTTGCACAGCCTTTTAATTCAGCAAGCATTTTTACTGCTTTGTTTTCTGCTTTGAGAATCTTAATTGTTTCCGTTTTTGAAGAATCAATCGGGAGCTTTTGCAATTCAGTCATGTCCCAATTATACACCATTTTGGTACATAAGACAAGAAATATGTACCAATTTTTGCAATTTTGGTACATATAAAAGAAACATGCACAAATTTTGAGAATTTTGGTACATGATAATTTTTTGAGACTAATGATTTCCGCAGATATACGCAAAAATCTTTAGTCAAAGAAGAACACTTCATCATCCGTTTGTTATGCCGCGCGATAAATCTCTGATTCCAGTTCCCTTATGGCTGCAAGATACTGTGTTTTTCCACCGAACAAGCCTACCAGTTCTGTTGGAGTTCCAAGTTCTTTTAATGGCTCGACTGTCAGAATTTTCATGTCTTCGATATTTTCAATTCCGCTTTCTGCGTATTTATCAAGCAATGCCTCAAGAACTGTGCGCGCTTTATCACCGTATTTCGTCCAGTAATTTCGCTTTCGTACATTTTCGGCTCTTTCGCGTCTGGTTAGTGCGGGAGCATCCCATGCGATATGGCAGATTAAATCAAAAATATCTAAGTCTGATTTTATTTCTTCTTTGAGTTCTGCAAAGCTAAGTCCCTGATTTTCAAGTTCTTCTATAATCACCCGCTTTTTCTCAGCATCATTCCAAGCCTGTAAGAAGTTGTCCAGAGAACGGTACGATGTGAGGATTCCGTTCTTTGTGTATTCTTTTAGGCTTGTTGTAATAAGCTTGCCGTTAGAATCGAGGAATTGCTTTCTTTCGCTCAGGATGCTTACATCTACTCCGGCAATATAGATTTTTTCACGTTTGGTGGATTCGTTCTTTTTTGGCTCGCCTATGCTCACCGCGCCAAAATTTTCATCAATCTTATATTCCGGGAAGGCAACTTCTTCGCCTGTTACCGGGTCAATCTGGCTTTCGCTTTCCCCGCTGTCTATCATTTCTTCGGAAACTGGCTCATTCTGGGCTGTCTCTTTGATTTTCACTGGTGCACCGTCAAAATCCTTGTCCGCGAATTTGTCTGTTACATTCCTAAAATCTATAATCGTAAAGTACAGCTTTCCAAAATCTTCTTCAACACGCGTTCCACGGCCAATAATCTGTTTGAATTCTGTCATGCTTCCGATATTTGAATCCAGCGCGATTACTTTGCAGGTCTTTGCATCTGTTCCTGTCGTCATCAGTTTTGATGTAGTCGCAATGACGGGATAAGGTTCTTCTGGATTGATGAAATTCTCAAGATATCCTTTTGCAACCGGATCATCGCCGGTGATTCGGACGATATATTTGTCTGTTCTGGCAGTAATTTCACGCGGAGCATAGCGCAAAAGAGCCTGTCTCATCCGTTCCGCATGTTCAATATCAACGCAGAAAACAATTGTTTTTGCCATCGGGTCGGAATTAGTCAGATACTCCATAATCTTTTTGGCAACTAAATTCGTTCGTTCATCGATAATAATCGTGCGGTCGTAATCCTTTGTGTTATAAAGACGGTCTTCTACAAGCTCGCCATTAATGTCCGTCTTACCATGCTCAGGTCGGTACCCTTCAAGGTCAACATTCATTCCTACCCGAAGGACTTTGTACGGTGCAAGGAAGCCGTCGTCAATTCCCTGCTTAAGTGAATATGTGTAAACTGGCTCGCCAAAATATTCAATGTTCGAAAGTGCCTTTGTCTCTTTAGGAGTGGCAGTCATACCAATCTGAGTGGCTGAGTTGAAATAGCTCAAGATTTTGTGCCAGGCTTTGTCTTCATCAACTGAACCGCGGTGACACTCATCAACAATAATCAAATCAAAAAAGTCAGGGCTGAACTGTTTGTAAACATCATTTTCTTCATCATAGTTTGTAAGTCCCTGATAAAGTGCAAGATAAATCTCATAAGCTTTGTCGATTTTCTTATGTTTAACGATTGTAAGCTTGTCCTTAAAGTGCTTGAAGTCGCCTTTTTTTGTCTGCGTAATGAGGTTGTTTCTGTCTGCAAGATAAAGAATTCGCTTTTTACAGCCGGATTTCCAGAGGCGGTAAATAATCTGGAACGCCGTGTAAGTTTTACCCGTTCCTGTTGCCATAACAAGAAGGATTCTGTTCTGACCGCGGGCGATTGCTTCTACAGTCCTGTTGATTGCAATCCGCTGATAATAACGAGGCTTTCGGCCTTCTGCATCAAAAAAGTATGAGCAAAGGGATGTTTCTTCGGCTTCCTTTGTTTCAAGTCCGTTATATTTTTTGTAACATTCCCAGAGTTCTTCAGGAGTCGGAAAATGGTAAAGGTCTGCGTTTTCTGAAACAACATCTGCACAATTCCTGCGGTATTGAATTACAAAGCCGTCTCCGTTACTTGAAATTGCAACAGGAATATCAAGGGTCTCTGCATATTCCAAAGCCTGCTGCATTCCGGCCCCGACAGTATGCTTGTTGTCTTTTGCTTCTACAACAGCAACTGGAATGTTTGGCTTGTAATAAAGAATAATGTCAGCGCGTTTCTTTTCCCCGCGTTTTGTAAGTTTTCCTTTTACAAAAATTCGTCCGGCAGTAAAAGATACTTCTTCCCTGATTTGGCTTTGCCTGTCCCAGCCGGAATCTTCGATTGCGGGGAGAATGTATTTTGAGATTATATCGCGTTCAGAAAAGCTGGATTTACTGTTCATTTTTTTATTATATTATACCACCAAATTTCCGCCCGTGCTAGAAAATCCCTCCCCTAATCCACATACGGCACGTCAAAAATCATCCGGTCCTTCGTCAGCTCCGCTTTCGGGTAGACTTCCTGCGCCTGCTTTAAGAGTACGTCGAGCTCGCGGTCGGTGTAGCGCGGGGAATAGTGAATCATTGCCATGCGCTTTGATTCTGAGTCGCGGGCGATTGTGGCGGCCTGGCGGGCGGTCATGTGCTTTTTTTCCTTGGCCTGGTCCGCGCAGTCGTCGGCGAACATGCCCTCACAAATCAAGAGGTCGCTTCCCTTCACTTCTTTTGCTATGCTCGGAAGATACTGTGTGTCCGTTACGAAAGAGAATTTCCTTCCGCTGCGCTTTTCGCCCATTACGTCTGACGGAGTGACGATTCTGCCGTTTTCAGAAGTGACTTCCTCGCCCCTCTGAAGCTTACCCCAAAGAGGACCACGCGGGATTCCCAAAGACTCTGCTTTTTCCGGATTGAATTCGCCCGGGCGGTCAAGTTCCTCAAGCGTGTAGCCTACGCAGGTCTTTGTGTGCGAGAGCGGAAATGCGCGGATATAAAAGTCCTTTCCCTCATGAACGACACAGGGAGCCGTAATTTCTTTTATGATAATCGGATAGTTGATGTACATGTCCAGAACCTGGCGGCTGGTCTCAACGTATTCCTTAACTTTCGGCGGACCGTAGATGTAGAGAGGCTCGGTGCGGTCAACCTGGGCTGAAAGCATGAGTATTCCCGGAAGGCCAGTCACATGGTCAGCGTGAGTGTGCGAAATAAAGATAGCGTCTATTTTCTTCCATTTGAGGTTGAGTCTTTTTAAGGAAACCTGAGTGCCCTCGCCGCAGTCAAAAAGGAACAGGTCACCGTCACGGCGGAGCAAAACTGATGTAAGATGGCGGTACGGAAGCGGCATCATGCCACCGCAGCCCAAAACGAATGCTTCAAGATTCATATATTATCTTCCCCTGATTTTTTTCATCACTTTTTTGTGCCAGAAAGCACGGAGATTTTCCGCCAGCGTGTAAAAAGCGTACATTGAGCTTAGCGGAAGGTCGAAACTGCCCGGTCTGTGAACATGCGCCCCGCCAAAGCCAGTCTTAAAGAGGTAAAGACCGTGCATCGGGTGATTTTCGTCGTCGGTCGGCGGCATTCCGTAAAAATCATAGATTTTGCTTCCGAAAGCCTTTGCATCTTTGATTGCAGTCCACTGGACAAGATAAGCCGGCATCAGGTTGCGCTTGTTGTTTCCCGAGCAGCCGTAAAGGTAAATCGCCTCGTCGCTCTGGAAAAGCGTGATGATTGCGGCCAGATCCTCGCCCTCATGACTTGCGATGTAGAGCGTGATTTTTGTCCTGTCGCCCTCTGCCTCTGACTTTTCTGATTTTGCGCCCCGCTCAAGCAAATCCCTGTAGTAGCTTTTCGGGTGCAGGCCGATTCCGTCGCGGGCGGCTGTCGTCTTGTAAAGCTCGTAGAATGAATCCAGATCCTTTTCAAAATCAGCTGAATCTGCCGTAACGGCGCGGACTTCAACACCGTGCTTTGCAGCATAGCGGACATTGTAGCGCCATTTGTTTTTCATCCCGGCAAGAAGCTCATCCTCGGTTTTGGTGAGGTCAAGATATGTTGAATCCGGCGGCTGAATGTCAACCTTGTTCTTTTTGATTCCGACTTTTGCCTTTTTTGCGAGCGAAGGAAAGCCTTTGACGAAAGAATCCCGCTCCTCGCATGTTGCAAAGTCAAGCGGAAGGTCGTATCGCACGCAGAGAGTGTTCTTAGGAAGGAAAGTTTTCAGTGATTTTGTGAAGTCACCGATCCGGGCGATATAAGACTCTTCTGACTCGCCCTCACCCTTTTCCGGGGCAAGAGGAACATAGGCAAGAGAAAAATTTACGAAAGATTTTTTGAAAGTACGAACGAGGACATTAACGCCTTCACATGAAATTTGTGTCCATCCGTGCGCACACTTAAAAGCACACCAGAATTCGGACTGCTGAAATCGTCTAGACATAATATAGAACATTTTAGCAGAAAAACGACGGTGTGACTATCCGAGGGGGGATTTTTATTCCGGGCGCACCGGCTAAAGCCGTCGGGCTATCCGCGGTTCCGCTATCGCTCCATTCCTCCGCGATGCTCCGGAACGCTTCGCGCCGCTACTATCCCTTGCGCATGTTTTTGCATTATTTTATATGTGAAATTCAAAGGTCGTGATTAAAACACTGCAAATATATCAAAAAAAACGGCCGGAGCCGGGGTTCTGACACAATCCCGCCTGAGCTTCGCTCACTGCGAGGTTTGGGGCAGGTTCCCGGCGGAAGGCCGTTTTTTTTGATAAAGCCGGATAATTATAAAACCCGGCATTTGAAATCTTAGTAGTTTTCTTCGCTGATTTCAAAGAAGCTCTTCGGGTGAGCGCAAACCGGACAAACTTCCGGAGCCTTTGTTCCTACGACTACATGACCGCAGTTTCGGCATTCCCATACTTTAACCGTGCTTTTCTCGAAGACTTCGTTCATCTCGATGTTCTTGAGAAGTGCGCGGTATCGCTCTTCGTGGCGTTTTTCGATTGCCGCTACCCCGCGGAATTTTGCTGCGAGGGCTGTAAAACCTTCAGCTTCAGCAGTTTTTGCGAAATCCTCGTACATGTCAGTCCACTCGTAGTTTTCGCCTTCTGCGGCTGCGGCAAGATTTGCCTTTGTGTCACCAAGACCGCCGAGTTCCTTGAACCAGAGCTTTGCGTGCTCTTTTTCGTTGTCGGCTGTTTTCTGGAAGATGGCAGAAATCTGCTCAAATCCCTCTTTTTTTGCTACAGAAGCAAAATATGTGTACTTGTTCCTTGCCTGGCTTTCTCCGGCAAAAGCTGCCTGCAAGTTTTTCTCTGTCTGTGTTCCTGCATACTTGTTACTCATTTTAATACCTCTCAATTTGCTTATATTTCTTTGGAACAGTCAGGGCAAAATCCTTCAAACACGATTGTGTGAGACAGCGATTTGAAGCCCGCCTCTTCCATTTTTGACTCAACCGCCATCACTTCCGAAGGACAAACGTCCGGCACATCAAGAACCTTGTGGCATCTTCTGCAGTGAAAATGGAAATGCTCTTTTAACGTGCTGTCGAAATGATCGGCTGCATCAGGGACGGAGACGCGCAGCAGAATTCCGTTTTCAACCAGAAGATTCAGATTACGGTAAACCGTTCCGCGGCTTATGTGGGGATCAGCCTTTCTTGCCTGGTCATAAATCTCATCAGCGGTGGGATGCGTTTTGTTCCCTTCCATGATGTTCATGATCAAGGTTTTCTGTGCTGAATTACGATTCTGCATGGCGTACCTCCTTGATGGCTAAATACTAGCATGTTTGAGAAAGTTTGTAAATAGTAATAAGTCCTATTATTAATAAAATTTAGTCTTATTTCCGTTTAGAAATCGAAATTCCGTCCCCTTTTTTCAGGAATTCGGTCTCAAACTCTTCGTTTGTCTTGAGGAATTCAATGTACTTGCGGATTTTCTTTACCAGTTTTCTTGTGCTGTAATTGTGAGTCAGGCTTAAGTCCTCGACCATGCCGTGGAAGGAAAGGTTGTCGCTTACGATTACGCCACTTTCCGAGAGGTTTTCCTTGTATTTTTCGAAAAACTTGATGTACTGGGCTTTTGCCGCATCGATGAAAACGAGATCGAATTTGCCTGGGATTTGGGCCGTGAGCGCGTCTCCGAAAATCAGCGTGATTCTGTCAGTCAGTCCGTTTTTTGCAACGTTTTCAACAGCCGCCTTGTAGCGTTCCTCGTCAATCTCAATCGTTGTTACGCGGATGTCGTCAGAAAGCTTTGCGAACCGCACCGAAGAATAGCCGATTGCAGTTCCGATTTCAAGGATTGTTTTTACTTCGTGGCTCTTTATGTACTCGCAGATGAAGTCACTTCCTTCGTCCTGCATGATGGGGACTTCGTTCTGCATGGCGTAGTTTTTGATGAAGTCGTCGCACTTGTCTTCAGAGAGAATGTCGATGAACTTTTCGATTTCACTTGCGACCGAAAAACAGAGGTCAGGCTTTGCTTCCAAAAGCTTTTCCCTGTCTCCGATTCCACCCCGGCAGCCGGCAGTCTTGCATCCGAAAGCCTTACCTGCATTAATGTCCTGGGCGCTGTCACCAATCATGATGAAATTGTCTTTTGAGAGTGAAAGCGAGAAATTTTTGTTCAGATATGAAAGAGCATACTCAAGTCCGTCCGGCTCCGGCTTCATTTTAAGCAGGCTTCCCTCTTCATTTTTTGTCTCAGGGCCTACGAGAAGGTCAAAATATTCAAGAACCGAAAGTTTCTCAAGAATCTGGCGGGCAATGCTTTCAGGCTTGTTGGTCAGAAGGACGACTTTTTTGCCCTTCTTTTTGAGCACGCGCAAAAGCTCCTTGATTCCGGCATAAAGATGAGTTTTTACGACCGGATTTGAATGGTAAAGCTTGAGGTAAAAATCCATGACTTCCTGAAACTGCTTCTGATTGTATTCAGTCTCAAGGTTGAAGTGATTTTTTGTAGAGAATTTAAGGGCACGAAGCAGAAGGTTTTTGGTTCCGTCGCCCAGAAAAGTGATTATTTTCTTAACATCGACCGGCCAGTAGCCAAAATGATGCAAGGCTTCGTTCACGCAAAAAGCGATGTCTTCCCCCGAATCAATAATGGTGCCGTCACAGTCGAAAATATATGCTTGGATTGACATGGTGCCATGATTTTAATGGAAAACCGGGAAATTAACAATAAACAAAATATTTTCGCTAAAAATATTGAATATTCTCATAGAAAGCTTGGAAGACGGACTGAATTATGCTAAATAGATGGAAAAGATTCCTGACGACACCATGCTTAGGAATATGGTACTTCCTGGTTCCCATGATTCTGCAACCTTCGTAATTGTTGCTAAATAAAAAGCCCCGGTAGCACAGATTTCTCTGCACTGCCGGGGCTTTTTCGTTATTGTTAATTAATAATTGCTAATTGCTAATTTCACCTTAGCCGATTTCACCGTTAAGGGCTTTTGTCGTCTTGATTTCCTTTCCGTCAGCGAGGAGTTTTTTGCCTGCGATTCCGACGATTCCGTCCTTAGCCTCGATTGCAACCGAGAAGAACTCGTCGCCAGAAATCTCAGCCTTCTTAACTGCGTTTACATCGCTTCCCTCAAGAACGACTTTTGTTCCTGGGGCTGCCCAGCTTGCGTCCAAAACTTCGACGCATTCCTTGCCGTTTTCGTCCGTGTAGTCGCCTGCAAGGAGCATACCGTAGCTTTCAACGCCGCGCATTTTGCGTGGAGCGAGGTTTGCCGCGATGACGACGTGCTTTCCAAGAAGCTCTGCCTCTGTAAGATACTTACGAAGGCCTGACTGGATTGTGCGGGGAGTTCCCGAACCGTCGTCCATTGTCTCGATGTAAAGCTTGTCTCCATCCGGATTCGGCTTGATGTCTGTAATTTTTGCAACGCGAAGCTCGATGTTTGCGTTGAAGAAGTCAATCTGCTGCTCAGGTGTAAGGGCTGGCTTTTCTTCTTTTGGCTCTGCTTTCTTTTCCTGTTTTTTAGGCTGCTTTTCTTCTTTCTTCTCGTTCTGCTTGCCAGAGAATTTAGCGCGGAATTCTTCCATTGCCTTGTTGTCAAGCGGTGTGAAGTAAACTGAAGTCTCAGAAATTGTGTCCAGGCCTTCCATTTTGCCCAAGTCTTCCCAAGTGAGGCTTCCCTCTTTTGCAGGAGTTCCGAAGTGAGCGTCATAGATTGTGTGGCCCAGGTAGCCTGCTACGACCTGTGAGTATTTCGGCAAGTAAGGCTGAATCATAATCATGAGGTCTTTGATTACGTATGCGAGGTTGTAGAGGATGTTGTCAGCGACTTCCTTGTTTGTCTTAACTGCCTTCCATGGCTCTGCTGCCTGGAAAGCCTTGTTGCAGATATCGGAAATTGCAAAAATCTCGTGGAATGCGTCCTTGAGTTCTGCCCATTCAAGGTGTTCTGTTGCCTTTTTCTCGTGCTCGAGAACCTGTGCCCAGAGAGCCTCGTCCTTCTTTCCAGCCGGAATCTTTCCTGAGTAGTTTTTGTTGATGAAAAGAAGGGTTCGGTTTACGAGGTTACCCAGGTTTCCGATAAGTTCCTTGTTGTATTTTTCCTGGAAATCCTTCCATGTGAACTGATAGTCCTGGTTTTCAGGGCGGTTGTAGTAGATGTAGAATCGCCATGCGTCGCTAGGGATTCCAGACTCTTTGGCATCAGAACCGAATACGCCAACTCCCTTTGATTTTGAGAATTTGCCGTCTTCGTAGTTAAGGAATTCTGTTGAAGACATGTGATAGAGTTTTGTGTAGTCCTTGCCTGTTCCGATTTCAGAGCATGGGAAAACTACAGTGTGGAACGGAATGTTGTCCTTTCCGATGAACTGGAAGAGCTTGATTTCCCCGTCCATTTTTTCGCTTGATTCAGATGGAAGCCACCATTTTTTCCAGTCGAATGTTTCCTTTCCGGCTGCCTTCATTTCGTCTGCGAGCTGTTTTGTGATTGACATGTAGCCGATCGGTGCGTTGAACCAGACGTAGAATACCTTGTTTTCGTATCCTGCCTTTGGAACCGGGATACCCCACTTGAGGTCGCGTGTGATTGCGCGCTCGTTGAGGCCGTCGCGAATCCAAGCCTTTGTCATTTGGATTGCGTTTGCGCTCCATTTGCCCTCTACGCTTGCCTTCTCCATCCATGCCTCAAGTTTTGGAGCGATTGAAGGAAGGTCGATGTAAAGGTGCTTTGTCTCGCGTACCTCTGGAGTTGAGCCGCAGGTGTGGCAGCGTGGCTTTAAAAGCTGGGTCGGGTCAAGCAAAGTGCCGCATGAGTCACACTGGTCGCCTCGTGCGTCCGGAGCGTGGCATTTAGGACACTCGCCGTCTACATAGCGGTCAGCGAGGAACATGTTGCACTTAGGACAGAAAAGCTGCTTTGAAGTGTGCTCCTTGATGAAGCCGTTTTTGTCGAGGTCGTTGAAGATGCTTTGAGTGATTTCAGTACACTCTTCGTTTGAAGTGCGTCCGAATTTGTCGAAAGCGATGTCGAACCACTCGTAGATGTCCTTGTGGATTGCGTAGTAGTAGTCACAAAGCTCGCGGGCAGTCTTTTTTTCCTGCAAGGCCTTTGTCTCTGTTGCAGTGCCGTATTCGTCTGTGCCGCAGACATACATAGTCTCATATCCGCGTGAACGGCAGAAGCGTGCGAAAACATCAGCAGAAAGCATCTGAATCAGGTTTCCGAGATGAGGAATATTATTTACATAAGGTAATGCTGAAGTGATAAGTCGTTTAGTTTTGATATTGTTCATAAGAAAGTATTATAATGAAAAACGGCTTTTTGTACAATGAATGAGAAAAACTTGAAAAGAAAATTAAGGTAACTTCTAATCCTTTTCGATGAATCTTGTAAACTCACCAGCCTTCATGAGACCGTCGTTTTCAGCCCATTCGTAATAGCTTGAATTCCAGTTATAGAATGAGAATGAAGCGTCTGTAAGGACTTCGTAGCTGACCCAGTAATAATCCAGGCTCTTGCTCTTTTCCTTGCTGGTGTTCTCACGATAGCAGCGTCTCAGATAAGGAGAACCATTCTGCAGCTTTCTGAGCGGGAAAGGAGAAATATTTTCAAGGCTTGAGAGAATCAGCATTCCGTGGATTGAAAGGTCTTTCTGGCCGATTGTAGGACTTGTTGCGCTGCTTCCGTTCTTGGTCTTTGGATTTACGAACTGAACGACAGTCTGGTAAACGCCCTCAACTTCCTGATCAGAAGACTCAAATCCTGCTTTTTCGGCCCGGGAAATTACATAATCCTTGAAAGACTGGTTGTACTTTCCGTTTCCGACGGCAAAAACCGGAGATACAGTGCTGCCGTTTTCTGCGTCTGAATATGAATCCAATTTCTTTAGCTGAGACTCTTCTTCATCCGTAAAATCGTCTGTGTCAGTGAAATAAGAGTAGAAAATCCTGTTTTCACTGCTGATATAGCAGTTTTTCTTTTCTTCTTCCGGATTTTCTGAATCTGCGCTTTCTACAGAATCTTTGCCTGAAGATGAATTTGATTTTGCCTCAATAAGTTCATTGTCGCTAGGCGGATTTGTCGTTCTTGCAGGGCTTGTGTGCTCTTTGACAGTGTAGTAGATTTTGGCTCCCCTTGTCTGGCAGTCGATTCGCGTTCGGACGTAGCCTGTCGGCTTAATGCTGTCATGTGACTGAGGAAGATAGTTTGTTTTGTCGGCCATAATCTGGTTTGCCTTGTTTCCGTTTCTGTCGCTCTGCCAGATTCCAAGACCATAGCTGTAGCGGTCAACACGGACGACTGGTTTTGCAACCTTATCAGACCAGAATGAAAGCTGATTGTTTGAATTTTGGATTACAATCTCATCATTTTTAGAAGAAAGTCCGAATTTATTGCCCGAAAGGTCTTCAAAAGCACCCTTTTCGATTACAAGCTCCCACTCACGGCCGTCCGGCAAATCATCAGAAGAATCCAAAAGACCGGCTCCGAATGTGACTGTCAGGCTCTTTCCGTCTTCTGAAAGCTCAACTTCACTTGAATTTACGTCAAGAATTCTTTCATGGTAATGAACTTTTTCGAGAACTTTGCGGATTTGTCCTGCCGTACAGAGATATTTCTTTGAATTTACGACTTTGAGTATGTTTGTAAGGGATTCAAAAGAACGCTCGTCATATTTTTGCTGGGTTGCAAACCCATTTTCAAAGGTCTTTTCAAAGTAATGAGGTGTATCGGTTTCCCAGATGTCGATGTCGAAATCAAGGACATACTTGGCAGAAAGGTCCGGGAGGAATTTTCCGTCTTCTGAAAGGGAAAGCCCCTGCACTGTCTTTTTGTAAGGTCCGATGTACTGACCGGTTCCATGATAGGTGTCGTTTGGGTATTTTGAATTTGACTTTAGGATATGCTCGCTGTCCTTCATGTCACTGCCATTTTCCTGGCGTGAAAGAATTTCCCGGTCTGTCTTGTCGAGAAGGCTGGTAATCGTCTTGAAGTCTTTTTCGCTGAGAACCGGAGGAAGGGCCCAGTTCTTGCACTGGCGGAGGATAATCTTTCCTTCTGCCTTTTTGACTGCTTCGTTGAAGTCGATAAGGATTTTGTTGCCCTGCTTGAAGATATTGCTTCCGCTTTCAGTTTCTTCTGAAGGCAGCATGCCTGTGATTTGCGGAGCAAGGGTATCAATTGTGATTCCGCTTTCTTTTGCTTCGCTTTCTGTAGGAGAAATAAGGCTATTTCCCAGCAAATCCGTTATCTCTGAGATTTTTTCGATACAAGACTGAGGAATATATGAGAGGCTTCCGTTTGGAATGTCTGACTTTCCTGGAATGAAATTTAATTTGAATGTAAGGGTGTTGTCGATGCAGCTTTCGAGCGGGAGTGAAATTTTCTTCGGCTCCTTTTCTTTCTGCTCTTTATCCTGAGTTTCCGGCTCAGAGTCATCTTCTTTTACTTCTTCGCCAACTTCTTCATCTGCTTCTTCTGTAACAATGAGGTCAAAAGTCACCTTCTCTTCTACCTGAAGCTTTTTGTTTGATTTTACCTGGGCCGTGAGGCTTGAAGATCCGTCTTCTTCTTTTGTGAGGAAGAATTTTACATCAGTGATATTAGGAAGTTCTGTATCTGCCAGAATTTTGTATTCTGAGTAAGTTGCCTTTCCGTCTATTCTTGTGAGCTTAATAAGGAAGAATTTGTCACAGAATTTTTCATCGTTGAAGTCATTGGCAAGGTCGACTTTGAACTTGAAGTCCTGATAGTAGAAACCGTCGATATTTCTTGGATTTGAGAGCATGACATTCCAAAGCTTTATGTCCTTGTTTGGAATTTTTTCTGTTTCAGGAAGTTCAGAATAGTCTTCGAGCCATTTTTTTGCCTTTTCAGCCTTTTCCTGATCGCTTTCGCTTCCGGCAACCCAGACAAACTGAAGGACTTTGCAGCCGATTTCATCGACTGTATTGCCTTTGATTGTTACGATTGATTTTGTGCTGTCCGAAGACTTTGAGATTTCAGGAATTTCGTTGTTTTTAGGCGATGTAACTACGATTGCAGAAACGCTCTGGTCGATTACATGGATTTCAATTTCTTTTGCAGTCAGCTTGCGTGGCAGGCCCTTATCCCATGCGACGGCAATAAGATGCAGGTCCTGGGGATTTTCGCTAGATGTGAAATCAATTTTTGTTTCCCGCTCTTCATCTTCTGATTTGAAGAATTTTATGCTTTCTTCAAGGCCATTTTTTTTGAGGGCGGCGATAAAAGATTCCGGGTTTTCAGAAAGTGCCTTTATTTCGCCGCTGAACTTTTCAGCTTCTTCTTTGGTAAGGAGAAGGCAATAGGCCTGGTCAAGCATGTCGTCGTCAAAAATGGTGACTGAAAATTCTTCATTTGTGTGCAGGTTGATTGTATCAGGACCGGCGTAAGGGGCTGAAAGTGAGATTTGAGGGAAGTCGCTCTCCGGCCACCAGAGGAAATATCCGGCTTCAATTTCTGTATCTATTGCATTGTAGCAGACCTGAAGGTAGTGCCTGCCGCTTGCAAGACTTTCATCAGCATCAGTCAAAATCTTTTCCTTTACTTCAAAAAGGGGCTCGGATTTGTCCTTGCTTGAATTGTCTATGTCGCAGATTTTATTTCCATTTTCGTCACGGATTTGGATGCTTTTGTATTCGATTGGGTCTTCTTCGTCGGTATTTACGCAGATTGTGAATGAGCCGTTTTGTGCAAAGTCCTTGTTTTCTGAAAGCGTAAAATCAATTGCTTCTAATTCTGATTTTTGCATTAAGTCGCAGTAATCTGCAAGGCCTCCCCGGTCAATATACCAGAGGGAATCGCAGTCAGAATTGCCCCTGATAAACAAAGGTATGATTTTTGCTGACTGGGCCGTTGATTTTAAATCGAGGTCAAGGGCAACGAATCTTATTAAAAGAAATTCTTCGTTTTCAAATGTAAGGTTGCAGGTCCATTTATCGTTTTTGATGGTGGCTTTTTGCAGGTCGGTGAAGTCACTGTCGCCCGGCCTCTTGATTTGGGCGTAAACTCCCTTGATGTTCCTTGCGTTTTTGATGCTTCCTGAAAAAGTTACGTTTTTATTGCAGTAAATTCCGCCCTGAGAAACTGAGCGTGAAAGGCTGTCACATTCAAAAGAATCTGTGGTGATGGAGATTGACTCAAGGTCAGACTTTTCGCTTGTTTCGTTCTCCGGATTGGAACATGCTGCCTGAAAAAAAGAGAATAAAGATAAGACTGAAATATAAATTAAAAAACGAATAAACTTTCTCATATTCTACATATAATACTTAAAAAAAAATAGAAACGCAATAAAAAAGCCCTGAAATTCACTTGAATTCAGGGCTTTTTTTAAGAATTTTTTAATTTCTATATAAAGAAACTTTTATTAAAGGTCTTTGCCTGTAATCTTGCGGACGCACTCGTGATAGAGTTCGCTCGTCTTTTTAACGACGTCAGCAGGAACTTCCTTAATTGTCGGGTCGCCTGCCAGGTTGTTTGCCTTGAGCCAGTCGCGGATGAACTGCTTGTCGTAGCTTGCAGGGCTTGTTCCGACCTTGTACTCAGCTGCATTCCAGAAGCGGCTTGAGTCCGGTGTGAGGACTTCATCTGCAAGGACGAGGTCGCCATTTTCATCAAGACCGAATTCAAATTTTGTGTCGGCGATGATGATTCCGTTCTTTGCGGCGTGCTCGTAGCATTTTTTATAGATTGCAAGGGCTGTCTCTTCGATTTTTGTTCCGAGCTCTGCGCCCAAGTCATTTTTCATGTAGTCGAGGGTAACGTTGATGTCGTGTCCCTCAGCGGCTTTTGTTGAAGGAGTTACGATAGGCTCGTCAAGTTTTTCTGCCTGCTCGTATTTTTTTGTGAATGAGTGACCCAGGAAAGGCTCGCCTTTTTTGTAGGCCTCGTACATTGAACCGAACATGTAGCCGCGGACGATTACTTCGTAAGGAATCATCTTGAGCTTTTTAACGAGGATTGTGCGGCCTTCGTATTCGCTCTTCTGGAATTCAGCAGGCATGTCCTTCAAATTGCTTGAAATCATGTGGTTCTTTGTGATGTCCTTTGTGAGGTCGAACCAGAAATTTGAAAGTGCGTTCAAAACCTTGCCCTTGTCTGTAATCATTGTAGGAAGGATTACGTCGAAAGCAGAGATTCGGTCAGTTGTGACGATGACCATGCGGCCGTCTTCCAGATCATAAACTTCGCGGACTTTTCCGCTGATAATTTTTTTCATAATTTGCTCCTTGCAAAAAGTGAGTCCATTTTATTATTATTTTTTAAGTTGAACAAGAGACGATAAAACATTATTATATCTGCATTGTGTTAATTCGATATTCATCAGACAGCAGGGGTAAGCCAGTTAAAAAGGCTGTTATTTATACAAAGGAAGAACATAAAATACCATTAAAGAAAGTTGACCCCGATGCACTTTACATTATCAGACATTTAAGGGAATGTGGCTATGACGCCTATATCGTTGGCGGTGCCGTGCGTGA
This sequence comes from Treponema ruminis, assembly GCF_014201975.1. NCBI lineage: Bacteria > Pseudomonadati > Spirochaetota > Spirochaetia > Treponematales > Treponemataceae > Treponema > Treponema ruminis. The sequence continues at coordinate 60,982 of NZ_JACHFQ010000002.1, forward strand.
CCTCATCGTCGGCAAAGCACCAAAAGATTTCGACATCGTTACAGAGGCAACACCTTCCAAAATCAAAAAACTTTTCCGCAATTCCCGCATAATCGGAAAGCGTTTCCGCCTGGTTCATGTTTTTTTCGGCCAGAAGATTTTTGAAGTTTCAACATTCCGTTCAATCTGCGAAGGCTCGGTCGGAAATTCATTCGGCACCATGGACGAAGACGTACAGCGCCGCGATTTTACGCTCAACGCACTCTACTACGACCCAATCAAGGAACAGGTCATCGACTATGTAAACGGAGTTGAGGACATCAAAAAGAAGGTCATTCATCCGGTAATTCCTCTCGACCGCATTTTCGTCGAAGACCCGGTACGCATGCTCCGTGCGGTAAAGTACAGCGCTACAACTGGCTGCAAACTTCCCCACTCGCTCAAGAGCAAAATCCGAAAGAGCGCGCATCTTCTTTCTCCGGTCTCGCCTTCCCGCCTCACCGAAGAACTTTTGAAAATCATCAACTCAGGCCACTCATATGAAATTGTAAGCGCAGCCATGGATGCAGACATCTTCATGTATTTGCAGCCGGCAGCCTGTGCCCTCATGTATGCAGACAGAAACTACGAGAAAAAATACATGCTTCACCTTAAGGAACTGGATTCTCTGGTAAAAACCGAGCCTGAGTCCCGCCTTGGAAAGCGCCTCACCTACATCGTTTACGACTTTATTTCATCACTCACAGACTGGCAGAAAGAAGTTTCCACAAAAAGTGCCGCCGGTGAGCTTTACACAAAAACCTGGAACCAGTGCCGCCACTTCGTCCTTCCCATGAACCCCCAGCGCACTGAACTTGAGTACGCAATCAAAAACACCCTCACTCAGCTTGGAGTCGGCGTTCGAATCGGCAAAAAGAAAGCTAGGAATTAGGAATTAGAATTTAACTACGATTACACAGATTCACACAGATGGGGCGCAGATATTTTATAATCTGTTGTCAAAAATCATCTGTGTCTTATCTGTGTTTATCACTGTTCATCCGTGTCAAATCATTTTATTGCCTTTACGATAATTCCGCCGCCTAGAATTACGTTGTCTTTGTAGAGGACTGCGCTCTGTCCGGGAGCTACGGCACGCTGAGGCTCGCTGAATGTTACAAGCCATGGCTGGCCCTTGTATGCAAAGTCATCACCTGCTTCCGGGACATATCTTGAGATTTTTGCCTTTACAGGACGGCTTGCGAGTCGGATTTTTATCTCAGCTTCAAATTCTTCGGCTGGCTCAACGTCTGCCGGCCAGACAAAATCATCAGCTACAAGGGCGCTTGAATTTAGGGCATCGTTTGGAGCAAGGACTACGACGTTATTTTTGGCGTCGATTGCCTGAACGTAGACAGGATAGCTTACGGCTACTCCCAGTCCCCGCCTCTGGCCGATCGTATAGTGCTCGATTCCCTTGTGCTTTCCGAGGACGTGTCCGTCAAGGTCGATGATGTCGCCCGGAACTGAAGGCTTGTCTGCGAAAAGAAGGTCAAAATATTCCTCACCGATGAAGTCCTGGCTTTCCTCTCGGTTTGCGGCCTCAAGATTTGCCTTTTTGGCAAGCTCGAAAACTTCTGCCTTTTTCATTGTGGCAAGGGGGAATCGTACTTTTTCAAGAACTGAACTTGGAATGCGGTTTAAGAAATATGTCTGGTCCTTTGTGATGTCGGCAGCTGTTGCAATCATGCAGGGCTTTTTGTCGCTTCCAAAGACACCTTCCTGCGGGCGTACGATTTTTGCGTAGTGGCCCGTGCAGAAATAATCATAATTTATGGAAAGATTCTGGATTCCGTCGAGCAAGGCTCCGAATTTGATGTAGCGGTTACACTGGATGCAGGGATTCGGGGTACGGCCTGCCCGGTATTCAGCCTTAAAATATTCGAGGACTTTCTGCCGGTATGTTTCCTGAACTTCGATTACGTGATATTCAATTCCATGCTCGGCACAGAATTTTTTGCATTCTTCGATATTTTCTTCTTCGCCTGGGCCATAGCAGGCTTCCTTCATTGGCTTATCGCTCTTGATTTCAGGGAGTTTTCCGTCCCAAAGTGACATGGTGACACCGATGACATTGCAGCCTTTTTCCTTGAGCATGAGGGCTGTTAAAGTTGAGTCTACTCCACCACTCATTCCGACGACGACTGTATCGCCTTTCTTTGGCATATCTAAAATTTCGTAATTCATATCTGCCTATTATATCACAAGGTAAAAAGAGGGGGAAGTCGTACTGTGTACTATAATATGCTTTTATGCTAGACTACATCCAATGTCTCATATTATACACACTGAAAAAATGGTTGCCGGTGGTGACTGTCTCGCCCACATCAATGGAAAGAATGTTTTCGTTCCTTTCGCCCTTCCTGACGAGGAACTTGAAGTTGAAATCACCAAGTCTTTCCGGGACTATGACACGGCAAAAATTACAAGGATTCTTAAAAGCTCGCCTCACAGGGTTGAGCCATTCTGCCCTCTTTACGGCACCTGCGGCGGCTGTAACCTTCAGCACATAGATTCTGAATACCAGGTTGAGCTCAGAAAATCAATTTTAAGGGAATGTTTTGAGCGTGAGGGAATCCAATGCCCGGAAATAGAAATCATTTCAGGTTCGGACAAAAATTACCGCTCCCGCATCCAGCTTACAAACGGCTCCTTCAATAAAAAGGCCAGCAACGAGCTTGTAAATCTTGAAAACTGCCCGATTGCAACGGAAGAAATCAATACCTACCTCAAAAACACGGCCCAGAACGAACGAGCGAACGGCAGGGTTCACCTTTTCGGTGACCAAAGGATTTCTTCTGATTCAAAAGTAATCATCGCCGAGGAAAGGGAGCGCGTTTCAAGGGAAATCAAAGTCCAGGGAGCAAGCTCAAAGAGAAAGGAAAAACTCAGGTTACAGGCCAACCGACACTTCGCCGGCACTACTTTAAATCAGAACAACCGCTGCGAAATCAATCTGCTTGGCAAAAAAATCGCCTTTGACGTTCAGGGCTTTTTCCAGTCAAATCTTGAGGTTTTGGAAAAGACTATTGAAGCCGTAACCCGCAACATGGGCGGCCGCAACGTCCTCGACATGTATTCAGGCTGCGGAACATTTTCAGTCTTCCTCGCTGATTTGTTTGATAAAGTCTGCATGGTCGAGCACAACCGTGATGCAATCGTTTTTGCCGAAGAAAATTTGCGCGGCAAAAATCACGAGTCCTTCGGCCTTTCAGGCGAAAACTGGATTAAATTCAGCTCAGAAAAATACATCGAAAACAACGGAGAATTTGAATCAGTTGTAATTGACCCGCCTCGGAGCGGCATGGAAAAGGAAGTCTGCAAGTGGCTCTGCCGCTCAAAGATTCCTCAGATCCGCTCGGTAAGCTGCAATCCAAGCACTCACGCCCGCGATGCTTCTTTCCTTGTAAAGGCTGGCTATCATCTTTCAAAGCTGTACCTGCTGGATTTCTATCCCCACACGGCTCACATAGAATCCCTGGCCTGCTTTGAATACACGGACTAAAAATGAAACATTCATTATTTAAAAATCGCAATGGAATTTCAAAAAGTTTTCTCTTAAAGTCACTTTTCCTGCTTTTATCTTTTCAACTTGCAATTTTCAGCCTGCACGCCCAGACTCCCAATCGCACGGTCGATTTAAACAGCCAGGAGCCTGACTGGCAGGCCGTAATCGGTGGTGAGGCCGTATCTCCCTGTGTCGCAACATCTTACGGAGTCGCCCTTTTAAGTGACGGCCGCCTGCTTTCAGCTTGTACAGGCTCAGGAACGGTAATCTGGCAGATGAGCATCAAGGGCCGACCTTCTCCATATCTTTCATCTTTCGGGGATTTTCTTTACGTTGTGACAGACGGATCAAAGCTCAACCTCATGAATCCTTCCGGAAAAACCCTCTGGACTTCAAACGCCCAGTTTCAGATTACAAATTCTCCGGTCGTGGGGCTTGACGGCCGGGTCTTCGTTCAGGGAAAAAAGCAGATTGCCTGCTACGGACTCGACGGAAAACGCAAATGGAAGGCAGACAGTTCTGAAATCAGTAATTTCCCAATCTGTCAGCTAGAAGACGGTTCAATTCTGGTCTTTTTAAAAGCCCTCAAAAACAATCAGAGCGTGGCGGCCCATTATTCGGCTTTCGGCAAGTGGCTGGAAGACATCACTTTTTCAGGAATCGTTTCAGCAGTCGAATCCTGTGAAAAGGGAGTCCTTCTTTCCCTCAAAAACGGCTCAATCGGTCTCGTAACTGCACTTTCAGACGGCAGCGCCCAGTCAAAATGGGTCAACGGCTCTGGAAATTCCGGCGGAGCATTCAAAATCTGCCATTCAAAAACAAGCGGCAACACTGCATTTTTCTTTCAAAACGCATCTAAAACCGAAGCCGTCATCGTAAAAACGGAATCAGGCGAGCTATTAAACAGGTTTCAGGTCGGTCAGATTGCCCCGGCTGACTTCAAGCTGGCCCGCCCGACAAAATCAGGCTTCTTCATCAGCGGTTCTTACTCTGCCTGTGAATTTCTTGAAAGCGGCACGATTCTTTACGCAGCCCTTCTTCCACCTTCAAATAAATGGAATGCAATTTTTTACACTGACAAGAATTACATCATCCTTGCCATGAAAGACTGGACAATGAAGGGCTTTTTGATGGGCCAGCCTCCCAAAATTGCAAAAAAATCTCCCTCAAAGCCCCAGAAAATTTCCTACATCAATTCAATTGACTATGATTCAACCGCCATGGAACTTGGAATCCGCCCTCTGACCAATCAGAAAATGGCTGAAATCTCCCAGGCATTTAAAAACGGAGACTATGGCGAAAAGGAAAAGGAATATCTGGAGCTTTTAAAAACCGAGGCAGAAAATTATATCAAGTCATACTCAACTGAAAGTCACTTTGCAAGCGATCAGGTCAATTTTTTTGCCGAGAATGCAGTTTTCACCCAGAACCTTCTTTATTTGATGTCAAAAACCGGCACCAGGGAATTTTCCCTCTTCTTTGCCCGCCTCCTTTCAACTGAACTGGACAAAAGTCAGCTCTTATCTGTAGTTTCTTTTGCAGGCCAGCTTGGTTATGACGAAGACGGCTATGTGCTTGCCGCTTTGGAAAATCTTGTGATGAATAAAATCCGGCCCAACGAAACCACTCTGCTCAAGGCCGTCTGTGACTCAACCTATCAGATCTGCCTCTTTATGGGGCGTCCGGCCCTCAACAGGCGGGGAAAAAATATCCTTACCCACATGTTTTTTCCGTCTTATGACCAGAACGTGCAGGTTTACGCAAGAAAATCTCTTGAAAAAATGATAAATCTAGAGAAAAAGTGACAATTTAAAAATATTATGATATAATAAGAATGTTCTATTCAAGGAGGATTTTGATGAACATTAAAAAAGTGCTGAAAAGTACATTCGTTTCAATAATTGCAGTTCTTGCTGCTGCAAACCTTACGGCCCTCGAAGTCAACAGAAATGAGCTTGAGAGCGCACCAAACGGAGACGAAGTAGTTTTCCGCAATTATTCAGGCCCCCACACTGTAATCAATACAATCGAACAGATCCGTGCAATCGGTTCTGCCCTCGGAAATCAGGTAAAGGCTAATCCAGAGAACACAGGCCTTATCGGTTCCCCAAACAAATATTCAGTAATTCATGCAATTGATCCGTCAACCAAAGAAAAGATGGACGCCGATATTTTCATCATCGGAAAAGGCGCAACGGTTGACCATATCACAAACCTTCGCCGCATCATTTCGGCTTATCTTGAATCAGCTTACGGCTATTCCACAAAAGATGCCGGCACAATCGCCACATTCATCACGGTTTACAATGCCGTTTATCGTGGAAAAATCGAATATTTCCAGTCAAAATATAAAGATATCGTAATCAAAAATCTTTCGGCTTCAATCGTCGGCCTTTCAACTAATTATGAGGAATGGCCTGGCAAAACCCAGATTGTAATTCCTCTTTCTGACTTGAGCGGCGGCTTGAGTACAATTGACACTTCCCTCATCTCAGACAAGCAGGTCGTAAAATCAATGCAGGGTGAAGACGACAAGGGAATCGATGCCCGAAAGGACATGGTTGACATAAAAGAGCGCGAGGCTGACAATCTCCAGGAAAAGGCTGATTCAAAGCAGTCAAAGGCTGATGAGGAAAAGGCTAAGCTTGCAGAAGAGCAGAAAAAGAAGGCTGAAGCTGATGCCGCTGCTGCCAAAAAGAAGGCAGACGCTGACAAGGCAAAGGCCGAAGCCGACAAAAAGAAGGCAGATGCTGACAAGGCTAAAAAGGACGCAAGAGCAAATCCAAACGACAAACAGGCTCAGAAGGATGCGGCTGACGCCCAGAAAGAAGCTGATCAGGCTCAGAAAGATGCCGACCAGGCTCAGAAAGATGCTGATGCAGCCCAGAAAGACGCCGACGAGCAGGCTCAAAAGACAGACGAGCAGGCTCAGAAAACTGACGAAGCCCAGAAAGATGCCGACCAAGCCCAGGCTCAGGCAGACAAAAAGCGTGATGAAGCTCAGGAAGAAAGAACTTCAATCGCTAAAGACCAGCAGTCACTTATCCGCGAAGCTTCTTATACAAAGAGCGGCGAGCACATCATGTACGGTCTTAAGAATGTCGATGATGAGGGCGTAATGAGCGCAATCGTCAAGATGAACTCAGTCAACGGTGCAGTCATCAAGGAATCACCTGTTGATGTAATCCGCTGCCGAACTGTCTTCGATGACGGCTCATGGTTCATTGCCGTAGCAGGTTCAAACGCTGCCAACGGTGTAGTCCGCCTCGTTCAGATTGACAAGCAGAACCTCGAAATCAGTGCAGAGAGCAACGAAAAACTTTCAGACCTCTCTACCCTCGTAGAAAAAGACGGCAGCTATTACTGTACTGTCCAGGACGGAGCCGACTACTACATCGGAAAGTTCAACAACACAGTTCAGAGTCAGCTTATTTCAAAAGTTAAGGTAAAGGGAGCAACACCGATTACAATCACATCTCAGGGAATCATGGTAACATCCGCAAACGGAAAGCCAATCATCCTGAGTCTTGAGGATTTAACAAGCATATCACCGGAGTGATAAATAAAGCATCAAGTTTTTACATTTGATAGATATAATAAAAAACGGTTTCCAAGCGGAAATCGTTTTTTTGCATTTATTGCAATATCAAAAACTAATTCGATTTATTACTCGTCTTCATTAGCTTTATTTTCAAATCGTGTGATTGAGCTAAGGAACAATAATGGTACATCGCCAATCGGGCCGTTTCGCTGCTTGGCCACGATGATTTTTGCATCCTGAACAGGCTCTGCCTCACCGTCTTCCTGCTTTTTTCGCTCACGATGAATGAACATTACTACGTCCGCGTCCTGCTCGATTGAGCCAGATCCTCGCAGCTGGTTCAAGCTAGGCTCGTTTCCTTCGGCATCGCGGCTTACCTGACAGAGGGCTACAATCGGAATATTAAGCTCTCGGGCCAGGGATTTAAGCGATTTTGAAATCTCACTAACCTGCTCGTATACCGGGGCCGCAGAATTTTCCGTTGCAATCAAACCGATATAGTCAATGAAAATTACCTCAACTTTCTGATTTGTCCTCATTCGTCTTGCCATAGCACGAAGGTCAATCAGCTGCATGTTAGGCGTATCGACAATGTAAAGGGGCGCGTCATAGCAGCGTCCGGCCGCATCGTTGAGCTTCTGGAAGTCATCAAGCTTGAGCATACCGGTCCTGAGCTTGGTACCGGCGATTCTTGCGTTCTGTGAAAGAAGTCGCTGGCCAATCTGGACATGGGACATTTCCAAAGAGAAAAAGCCGCATGGAATCTTTTTTGTGACGGCGATATGCTCCATCATGTTCAGAGCGAGGGCCGTCTTACCCATGGAAGGACGGGCACCAATAATGATAAGCTCAGCTTTCTGGAAACCGCTGGTCATTGTGTCCAGTTTTGAGAAGCCTGAAGGAACACCTGTAAAGGTATTCTTGCTCTTGTAGTTCTTTTCAATCATATCGACCGTGAGGGGGACGATGTCACCCATCGAGTGAACTACGGTTGTCTGCTCATTGTCGGCAAGGTCAAAAATCTTTTTTTCTGCTTCTTCAAGGATAAGTTTTGAATCGCGGGTTTCGTCAAATGCAGAGGCCTTAATCTGCTGTGAGACATCGATTAAACTTCGGCGTGTGGCGCGCTCAAAGACGATTTTTGCGTAATATTCGATGTTTGCGGCTGTCGGAACGACATCTGTAAGGGAAGCGATATAAGCTGCCCCGCCCGACTGCTCAAGCTGGCCGGTTTTTGAAAGCTCTTCAACAAGGGAAAGAGTATCGCAGGTCTCGCCCTTTGAGAAAAGACGCATCATGGCCCGGAAAATAACCTGATTCTGCTGTGAATAAAAATGTTCTGCGCGCAAAAGAGTTGCAATTGAACTCACAGAACCCCAGTTAAGCAGCATTGCACCAAGAGTTGCACGCTCAGCCTCATCGTTATGTGGAGGCACAGTATCTTTCAAAACAGAATCCATGATTTTCTCCTATTTTTAATTATAGACAAAAAAAGGCTGCCTGAAAAGACAGCCTTTTAATTAAGCCGGAATATTATTACTCAGCTTTTGCTTCCTCTGCTGATTCTTCAGCAGGAGCAGCTTCTTCTTTTTTAGCCTTTTTTGGCTCTGCTTTTTTAGCGCTCTCGTCTTCCTGTGCTGTAACAGCAATTTTAACTTCAGCGTTAGCAGACTCATAAAGGTGGATTGTACAGTGGTAGTTACCAACAGACTTGATTGTAACGCCAGGAATGTCGATTCGTTTGCGCTCAATGTCAAATCCGTTTTTAGCCAGGTACTCAGCAACTGTGAGTGCAGAAACTGAACCGAAGAGTTTTCCGTTTGCTGCAGCTGGCATTTTGAGCTCGATTGTGAGTGCTTCAAGTTTGTCTTTGAGGCTTGCAGCATCCTTTCGTTTCTGCTCTTTGCGTGCTTCGATTTCCTCTTTGCGAGACTCGAAGTATGCTACAGTCTGGTCATTGTACGGAACTGCGTACATGTGTGGAAAAAGGAAGTTGCGTGCATAGCCGTTAGCAACATTTTTAACATCACCCATTTCACCGAGGTGTTTAACATCTGTATAAAGAATAACTTTCATTTTACAAGCTCCTATTGTATTTTGTTTTGCCCCGCGTTACCAGGAGTTGGATCGTAGGACTATTCTGCTTGCATGGATGCAAGCGATAAGCGATTTACTCTGTTACGAATGGCAACAAGCAGATATTGCGAGCGCGTTTGATAGCTACAGTGAGCTCGCGCTGGTGTTTTGCACATGTACCTGTGATGCGGCGTGGAAGAATCTTACCGCGCTCTGTTGTGAAGCGTTTGAGACCGTCAGCATCTTTGTAATCAATCTTTGCTTTGTTAGCACAGAAACGGCAAACCTTCTTGCGGAAGAATGTTTTGCCTTTGCCGCGAGCGCCTTTGTCCTCGCCGTCTCGGCCTTCAGATGCGCCCTGTGTATCTACTTTGAGTTCGACTTCGTTTGTAACTTCGTCTGACATAGTGTTCTCCTATAAATTAAAATGGAATGTCTTCTGGGAAGCCACTGTCTTGTGGTCCGCCAAAGCTCTGATCGCCATAATCAGGAATATCATTGCTAGGAGCAAAGCTGTTCTGCTGCTGTGGCTGGAATTTTGGTGTATAACCCCCAGACGGTTGTGCACCGCCGTTACCAGAATTTCCGCCTAAAAGCTGAACGTTGTTTGCAACGATTGAAACATTGCTTCTCTGCTGCCCGGTTGTCTTATCCTGCCAGCGGTCCTGCTTGAGATAGCCTTCTACACAAATCTGCTTACCTTTTTTGAGGTAAGGAAGAAGGTTCTCGGCTGTTTTGCCCCAGATTGTGACATTAAAGAAATTTGCTTCGTCTACCCACTGGTCACCCTGCTTTCGGCTTCGGTTAACTGCAATGCTGATATTTGCACGAGCCTGCCCGTTTGGTGTGAAAGCGTATTCGCGCTGATCACTGCCGTTTAAATCGCGGGTAAGACGTCCTACAATTGTGACGCTGTTAATATCAGTCATTTAATGCCTCCAAAGGTGTAAAAGTGGTGAGCAAACTTATTTTGCTTCTTTGTCGTCGAGTTTAACGAAAAGAGATTTGAGCAAATTGTTGTTCAATCGGAACTGTGTGTTGATTTCAACGATTTTAGCAGGATTTGCTTTGACTGTGAAAAGAACGAATCGGCCTCTCTTCTGCTTAGCGATTTCGTAAGCGAGGTCACGGTCTCCGTAAGACTCTTCTTTTTCGACTGTTGCACCAAACTGTGCGAGAACGGCTTTTACTTTTTCTGTGCCGTCTTTGAACTTCTCATCCTCGATAGGATAGATAGTCATGAGTTCATACTTTTTCATGTGTGTATGTTCTCCTTATGGACATTTGGAGTCCGCATACGCAGACTCAAGGGGTTGAAATTGATTTTATCAAATTCCGCAGCCTCGTGCAAGAGCTTCTTTGTAAACTTCGACATATTTTTCGCAACTTGCCTTCCATGTGAAGTCCTGCTCCATGCCCCGCTTCTGCATCTTTTTGATGTGATCCTTGCGGTTGTAGTAAGCCCAGACAGCCCAGCCTACTGTGTCATAGATTGCGCCAGGAGTGAGGGCATCGAACATGAAGCCGGTTCCCTCGCCTGTTTTCTGATTGTAGTTCTGGACTGTGTCTGCCAGGCCACCTGTTCGGCGGACGATTGGCAGGGTGCCGTAAAGTTCTGAATACATCTGGTTGAGGCCGCAAGGCTCGTACTGGCTCGGCATCAAGAAGAAGTCGCTTCCGGCTTCGACAAGGTGGCTGAGCTGCTCTGAGTAGCCGATCTTTGCGCGGAGATTTGGAAGCTTTGCCTGAAGGTTATTGATTTCGTCCTCGCACCACTTTTCGCCGGTACCGATGATTGCAAACTGAACCTTCATGTCGCGGCAGATATTGTAGATTGAGCCGTAAGAAGGAGCAAAGACTTCTGCTATGCCCTTCTGGCTTACGAGGCGGCCGACCATGCCGATCAAAGGAATGTCTGGATCAACTTCAAGTCCGAATGCTTCCTGCAGGGCTTTTTTACAGGCTGCCTTGCCCTTTATGTTTGACGTGCTGTAATTTACAGGAAGTTCCTTGTCTGTTTTTGGATTCCATGTCGAAATGTCAACGCCGTTGATGATTCCGCGGACGACATCGCTTCGGACCCGCAGGAGACCGTCCATTCCGAATCCGCCCTCAGCAGTCTGAATTTCATATGCGTATGTCGGAGAAACTGTCGTAACCATGTCAGCGCTTGAGATTCCTGCCTGAAGATGGTTGATTGCACCGTTGCGCTCAAAGCCTGCCCCATAGAAGAGGCCCCAGTCGATTCCCAAATCAGGGAACTTGTCTTTTCCGTAAACGCCCTGATAGCCGATGTTGTGGATTGTGTAGACGCTTGCCGTATGGGCAAACTGAGGCTGAGAGCGGCAGACATGCTTTAAGAGAACCGGAGCCAAGCCTGCGCTCCAGTCGTGGGCATGAACGATGTCCGGGTACCACTGGATTTTATTGCAGATCTGGAAAGCACCGTGGCAAAGGAGAGAAAAACGATATGTATTGTCGGCGAAGTCCGGGTCAAATTTTGTGCCGTAAACGCCGTCGCGACCGAAGCAGGCCTCGTGATCGATGAAGTAAACTTCTACCTTTGGAAAGCCAGGGAGAGGAGTTTTATAGACTTCAGTCCATTCCTGACCTGTACCGACAGGAACGCCCATCGGACCTTCGAGGGCTGTGAGTTTTTTCCGGTCAATTTTATAGTAGCGAGGAATTACGATTTTGACATCGTGACCCAAAAGGCTCAAATTTCCGGCTAAGGCCGAAACAGCGTCAGCAAGACCGCCGGTTTTAGCAAAAGGAACTGCCTCTGAACTTACCATCATTATTTTCATATTTTCCTCCATATTCTTAAGAGTCTATTTTACAGGTTTTTCATCGCCTGACAGAAAGCTTTTTCGGAGCCGGTGATTGTTTTTTCTGAAACACAATAGGCCAGACGGAACCAGCCTTTGCCGCCGAATCCGCTTCCTGGAGCTGCAAGAATCAGGTATTTTTTGAGGTAATCAGTGAAGTCACCGTCGTCACCCTTGAAATTGGCAGGAACCTTGCAGAAAAGATAGAAGGCTCCCTGTGGTCGGAAATATTCGATTCCGGCCTTGTCCAGGATTGCCATGAGCTTGTCGCGGCGGACCTTATAGCTTGAATAATCGACCTGGGCATCCCAGGATTTTGCGATTACCTTCTGGAAGAAAGCCGGCGCGTTTACACAGCCGAGGACTCGGAGTGAGAAAGTGACTGCCTTGATGAATTCTTCCGGTTCATGAGACTTTGGATTTACGGCGATGTAGCCGATTCGCTCGCCAGGAAGACTCAAATCTTTGGCGAAAGAAGAGACGATAACTGTGTTGTCGTAGAACTGGAATGCAGGAGCTACTTTTGCATCGTCGTAGACAATGGCCCGGTAAGGCTCGTCGCAGACAAGATATGTGACCCTGCCAGTCTTGTTGTTGTTTTCGTTTAAAATCGCTGCAAGTTCTTTAATTTCATCCTCTGAATAAATCTTTCCGCTTGGATTGTTGGGGTTATTGATGAGGATTGCGGCTGTTTTTTCGGATAATTTAGACTTGATTGCCTCCAGATCCAGGGAAAAATCAGATTTTGAAGGAACTTCGACCAGAATTCCGCCGTGGTTTTTGGCATAGTGGCGGTACTCGGCAAAAAAAGGAGCCGGAACAATGACTTCATCGCCCGGATTGAGGATTGACTTGAAGACACAGTTGAGGGCACTTGCTGCTCCAACCGTCATAATGACATTGCTTCCGGAAAGAGGAAGCCCCTGCTCTTTTGAAACTTTTTGGGCAATTGCCTCGCGTACAAAAGGATAGCCTGCATTGGGCATGTAGCCGTGACAGCCGTGGCTTACATCTTTTGCTTCTTCCTGAATGGCTTTGATGACTTTTTCAGGCGGGTCTAAATCTGGATTACCTAAAGTGAAATCAAAAACATTGTCCTCACCATGCTCTTTTTTGAGCACGATGCCTTCTTCAAACATTTTTCGGATGACTGATGCACCCTTTGAATTTATACTTTCTTGAATATGACGTGCAATCATGATTTAAACATTATATCACATTCTTGCGTGATGTGCGAGAAAAGTTTAAAATAAAGATGAAAAGTTAAAAAACGAATTTAACTGCCCATTTAAAAAACGGAGAGCCCGAAGATTTGTTAAAAAGAAATTCCTTGATAATTCTAATTTTTCTTGTCATTATCCCGCTATTTTCTCAGACTCCGGTCAGAATAATGGGCGGGGAAATCGACTATCTTTTTAACGAAAGGCTTACATCAGCGGAAATTCTTGCCCTCAGGCGTGGCGAAGTGGTCTGCAACAGCATTGGAAAGCTCAAATACTCTCGGATAAACGACATTCCGGAAGCAAGGCAGCTGATTTCAGCGGTCAAAAGGGTTAATCCAAATCATCTTGCCGAAATAATAAAAATCCTGCCCTACCAAAAATACGAAAAACTTACAGATATTGTCTCTGCCATGCTCAAGGACGAGGAAAGCTACACGAAAGTGCCTTTTTATATTGATGATGACGAAGAGATTGTCTACCTCTACGCGGATGCGAAAATTCAGAATATCGAAAAAATTGGCGGCAAGGAAATAATCACGGAAAGATTTTTGATGAAGCCGCTGGATTATTTCACCGGAAGAATAGAGTCAGTAAAATTCGGCACATATTATTTTTATCAGATGCAGAATCTCAACCGGGTCCGCTACAAAACTTTCCTTAGCGCCGTCGGAAAAGGCAAAATGATTGCCGTGATTTCGATTTTCCGCTACGGAGACAACTGGATTATTTATGCCCTGGGCGGAGTCGACATCATAAAGCTGCCCTTCATCGACAAGAGAATTGACCGGGCCTTTTACAACCGCATCAAGGCCTTCTGCCTCTTTACATTTGAAAAACTAGAGGAATCTGTGTCAGAGGATGAGGAAAGCTGATTTTGAAGGCCGTGAACTTCATTTCATGGGAATTTGAAGCTGATTTTTCGTCCTGCAGATTTTGGCGGCTCTTGGGATTGTAAACTAAATCGCCTTTTACAGGAAAACCGCACCAGGCTAAATGACAGCGCACCTGATGCCTGTAGCCCGCACTGATATGGCAGACGGCGACATTTTCTGATTCAAAAGAAATCTCCGTTCTATAAAGGACGCTTCCAGCTTTTTTAAGGGCTGCCCTGCCCGCATTTTGATTAACCGGACGGACTTCCCGCCCTTTCTGCCCAAAGGGACGAAATGAGCTTTCAATGACGAGGGAATTTTCTGAAAGTGAGGGAGTCGGCGGAAATCCACCTAGAAGGTCTGCCGAATCAGGAATCAAATCAACTTCAGCCCGGTACCATTTTTCAAATTTACCCTCTTTCTGAGAGAGAATCAGTGAGTCATAGCTTTGCTGGCTTGTCGCAATCAGGACAAGCCCCGCAGTCTCGGTGTCAATTCTATGGACAAGTCCGTGCTCGACTTCCTTTTTTCCGTGAACAAGTGCAATCTGAGGAAAAAGCTGAATGGCCTGAGTCAGAATGCTTTCATCCCCTTCAAAAAGAGGCGCAGACGGAAGTCCCGCAGGCTTAAAGGCGATGAGAAAAGGAGAATCTTCTGTCGGCGAATGAATAATCTTCATAGAAAATTTCCGTATTTTTCGTGCAAAGTCCGTAAGACCTTTTTGAAGCGCAGGGGAACAGGAGCCTTAAAGACAGCCCTCTCTTTCTGGCCCGGCAGACGGATTTTCAGCAGGTATGCGTGGAGCATGAGGCTTGCGCTCTGGAAGGGAGAGCCCTTTAAGAAATTGCCGTAAATCGGATCTCCCATTACCGGGCAGCCCAGAAATTTCATGTGCACGCGGATCTGGTGAGTGCGGCCTGTTTTGATGCGGATTCTCATGAGGGAGAAAGGACCGTAAGTTGCAAAGCATTTGTAAAGGGTAACTGCCCTTTTGCCCTCCTGTGTACCCACGGCTGCCTTATAGCGCTTTCTGTCCCGCGGGTCCCGGATAATCTGGGTTTCGATTTTGCCCTCAAGGACTTTTGGCCGGCCGCAGCAGATTGCTATGTATTCCTTTGTAATCCTGTTATGGTGCAGGAATTCTTCGTGCAGGAATTCCTCTGTTCCGCGATTTTTTGCAGTAATTATGACTCCGCTCGTGTCCTTGTCCAGCCGGTGGATGATTCCGGGTCTTCTTTTTGCAAGGACTTCCGCAGTCACTTCTTCGCTTGAATCCTGATGAATGGCATTGCGCCCCCAGTGATAAAGAAGGGCGTTGACCAGGGTGCCGTTCCAGTTTCCGGCCGCAGGATGAGTGACCATGCCCTGCCTTTTATTGACCACGCAGACATTTTCATCCTCGTAAATTATTTCAAGGGGAATATTCTCCGGCTCAATGTCCTCGGGGATGTTTTCTTCCCACTGAATGTCAATCTGGTCTCCGGCCTTTACCTTTGCAGAGACTTTGGCGACTTTTCCGTTGAGTAAAATTTCCGTGGCGCCGCTCTTGAGTTTTGAGCGGTTCATGCTCGTTCCGTCAAAAGCCGAAGCCGGTAGAGAAGCAATGTATTTATCAAGTCTTGTATTGCCTGAAAAATCAGCAGGAATTCTGGCGCTAAAAAATGGCACTTTCAACTCCCTCGATGAAACTTTCTGCAAGAGGACTCTCTTCCATTTCCTTTTCGTGCTTGAGCCTTTCTTCCGCCTCCTGGTCGCTTTCATCCTCGTGCATTTTTGGAGGCTTGCGGTCTTTTGCGGGCGTGACCGTATAGGGCTGCATTTCACGAAGCTTACGCAGCCTGCTTTCTTTTTTGGTGCGGGCAATCAGGTTTATTGCCAGATCTGTGAGCCCCAGTCCAACACAGGTTGCCGCAGAAATTTTAATGATTTTCCACTGGTCATCTTCCGTAAAGGAATCCGTGCTTTTATCGAGAGGATTTCTAAATTCTCCGTATTGATAAAGTGAATAGCCTACAGTCGTCCAGAGAGTGACAAAAGGAAGGGAGCCGAATGTGATGATTTCCGTTCGCCTGAGGTCTTTTGTCCACTGGGGGAAATTAATATCGTCATATTTAGTCGATTCTGCCGCAAAAAGACTTTGTGGTAAAAAAGAGAAAAATAGAAATATCGAAATCAGGCAAAGTAAAAATTTCTTCATCGATTTTTAAATACAGGCTGTTTTTTTATATCAGCTCATTCAAGGCATCTGAAAGTTTAAGGAGAGAGTCAAGGCTCAAATCCTCAGCCCTTACGCTGCCTTTAATTCCGGCCTTTTCAAGCGCCTGGTCAGTTTTTTCGCCACCAGCAAGGGGCAGCATGTTGTTGCGCACGGTCTTTCGTCTTGAAGAAAAAAGCTGGCGCAGCATTTTCATGAAGAGCTTGGGGTTCTGGCAGCGGGGAAAATCCTCTCGCTTTGTCATGAGGACGGCCCGGCTTGCAACATTCGGAACCGGCCAGAAATTGCCTCCAGCCAGGTCAACTATGTTCTTGATATTGTAGGCCCACTGGCACAAAACGGAAAATGACGAGTAATTTTCACTTCCTTCCTTTGCGGTCATTCTCTGAGCCACTTCCTTTTGAATGGTGACGACGGCCTTTTCAAAGCGGACTCCCTCATTGATTGTGTCCGCGATAATCGTAGCGGCGACATTGTAAGGAAGGTTGCCGAAAAAGCGGTCGGCAGCTCCGTGCTCGTCAGAATATTTTTTCCATGTTTTGAGGACGTCGCCCTCTACAAGCTCAAATTTGCCCTTTTCTGAATAGATTTCAAAAAACTGCCTTACAAGCCTTGCAAATCCGTGGTCAATCTCAAAGGCTGTGAGTTTTGCTCCCCGGCCAAGAATTTCATCAGTCATGCTGCCAAGGCCAGGACCGACTTCCCAAACAGAAGAGTTTTCGTCGATATCAAGACAATCTATGATTTTTTTGCGGGCGTCGGCATTAACCAAGAAATTCTGTCCGAATTTCTTCTGCATTGCCATGCCGTTCTCGTCCAAAAATGCCTTCAAGGCCAAAGGGCTGTTATAGTCAGGATGTTCCAATCTCTTTTCCTTATTATTTAAAGCTGAAAAATAAAACCAGTTTACTGATTAAAGAATACAATCCATTCATAATAACACTTATTGGCCCAGAAAGAAAAGGCACAAAAAGGCAAATTATCAGACCAAAAAGCCCGAAATATAAAAAAAGGAATACAAGTGGAGCCACAAAAAGACTAGCCACTATTCCCTGGGGCATGATTTTTCCGAAAAGCCTGATGGCGACCGGAGCCGTTGAAAGCTGGGCAGCCGAAGAATCAGAAAGGGAAAGGCGGATTTTATGAGGAATGAAAACCGGGTATACTTTTGTGAACACCCTGCTAAAGATTATAATTCCTGCCAGTGAAGCATAGGAGAGCATGAAGGCCGCTTCCATGATGTGAGAGGGAAAAATCAGGCAGTGAAGGATAAAGCAGAAGGAAAGCAGGGAAAGACCTTCCGGCCTATTCATCCTGAAAAGCGAATTGAGGTAGAGAATCAAGGCTGCAAGAAAAGCCCTGAAAAGCGATGGTGAAATTCCAGCGAACCAGACGAAAAACGCAACCGCCCCGAGCTGAACCGCATCAGCAAAATTCCGCCCCCTCGCTTTCTTTCCGAAAAATCTTGCGATTCCGCCGAAAAGTCCAAGGTGCATTCCGGAAAGAGCCAGAATATGAGAAAGACCTGAATCACGGAAACTGTCAGCGACAGTCTTTTCAGTATATTCCCGGCTGCCCGAAAGAAGGGCCAGAAGAAGTCCGCCCGCCTTTCCCCAGGCGTACATAAGTCTTTTAAACTGAAGGCGACACAAGGCACGGATTTTAGCCACCTTCTTTTGAAAAAGGCCTCCCTGCCAGCCAAGGAATTTTCCGTCCTCAACAAGAAAGCTTCTTTCACTTCCCTTTTGCAGGCACTTTACATCAAGCAGAAAACTGCCACCATTTTCAACGATAAAGCCTTTTTCCCTTGAAGAAAGCCTGCTGTACACTTTCCCCGGATAATAGGCTTCAACGAGGGCAGCCGGAAAATAAAGGTTTACTTCTCCCCTTGCCTCGAAAACTCCAGATGAAGTGAAAGCCCTTTTTACACGGAAAGAAGTTTTATAAGTCGAGCCGAAAAAGGAGCTTTTTACAGGATTTGACGACACAAAACCTTCAAGCCTGATAATTTCACTTTTTTTTGCAAGACAGGCAAAGGGATTTCTGTCCCTGATTTTTGCGACGCCTGAATAAAAAAGAATTGCAAGAAGCAGGCTTGAGACGAATACAGGATTTTTAAGATTTTTTACCAATTTAAAGCTTGGAGAGACTTTTTGGCCTCGTCAACGACTTCAAGCGGATATGAGAGATAAGTCACTGAAAGAAGCGTATCAAAGGCAGTTTTGTCTCCCAATTCTCCTAATGCAGTAATCAGAGCAAGAACAACGCTCTTGGCAGGCATTTCGATCTTTGCATCAGAAGATGCCTTTTCTACTTTGCCGTTGCACTCTGAGAGCATATCAGTAAGAGTCTGTGCAAGGTCGTGCGAAGGGATTTGAACAGAAGATTTAATCAGTTTGACAAAATCTTTTTCGTCCATTGTCCCTTTATCGTAAGCTTTTTTTGCCAGCAGAATATTACTGTTGATTGCAGAAGAAGCATGAGACCACTTGTGTGCGGTAAGAACTTCCTGGGCATCAAGCTGAAAACCTACAAACGCCTTTTCAGAATCTTTGCTTTTTGCGCTCAAATTCTCTACATTATTAATTGCAATTAAAAGTGCGTTTTCGGCAATCTGGCACAAAGAATTTTCAGAAATTTTATCAGATTTTTTCAAAATTTTGAAATAATGGGCAATATCTTCGATTTTTGACGAGGAAATTATCCTGATCGCATCGCCAAAGGAATCCTGAGACAATGAAACAAGGGCTTCGTCAATGCTGTCATGATACTTATCCCAAATCTTTGAAACCCAGACATTGTAAATTATTGAAAGCGATTCGTTGTCACCGATTTTACCGATTGTAATGATTGCTTCTTCAAGGATGTTTTTTTCGCTTTCGTTTGCCTTGTAGGCGGAAGAAAGATAATCGTTAAGGAAGGAAACCGTGAGGGACTGGTCGCTGCCTGAATAAAACTCCAGATTCTTCATGATTGCCCGGCGGAGTTCCGGATTCTTGAACAATTTGAAAATCGTCATGAATTTTTCGGAAAAGAGCTGCAAATCAGAAGAAGTAAGGTTTTTAGCCGACTCCTGATCAGACGGAAGAACCAGGACGCAGGCAAGTGCAAGACTTGTCAAATCCTTGTCCTCCTTTAAGATGGCCGCATTTTCGATTGAAAAATCAAGGGCTTTTTGAGTGACCGGAACAAGATCCTTTTCCTTAAGGTTTTCGATTATTTTTATTTTTTCAGACAGGCTGGCTTTTATAAAGTTTTTTTCGGTTTGTGAGCTTGAAGCAAAAATTTGAAGAGAGAAAAAAAACATCAAAAGGGAAAGAATGAATTTATTTTTCACTCAAGGCTCCTGCTCTCGAAAGGAATCTCTAAACTGGCCATTTCTTC
This sequence comes from Treponema ruminis, assembly GCF_014201975.1. NCBI lineage: Bacteria > Pseudomonadati > Spirochaetota > Spirochaetia > Treponematales > Treponemataceae > Treponema > Treponema ruminis. The sequence goes on from NZ_JACHFQ010000002.1 coordinate 80,647, forward strand.
GGCTGCCTTTTCATCAACATTTTCTTCGGAGAACAAAATTGAAGAATCAACAGGCTCTTCGCTGTCAGCTGCTTCATCAAGAATTTCCTCCGGATTAAGAGGTTCTGCACTAGCCGGGAGTTCTGCGTCTCCTTCCTTAATGTCGCCGCTTTCAAGACCTTCCTGTTCAACTTCGGCAAGGGCCGTGAGCTCGTCCTTCTTTTCTTCTGAAAGATCACGATAGATAAATTCGAGAATCTTGTTCTTCATTTCTTTTTCAATGTGCAGGCATTCAAAATGGAGTCGTGACTGATTTAATTCCTGATTGTATTCTACAGCCCGGACAATACCGAACATAATGATAAGCCTTTCGTCGATGTCGAACTGCAGCTTGATTTTAATATTCTGCTTGCCCTTGCCTCCGATGCGGATCATGGCACCGTCTTCTGAAATATCCTCCAAAAGACACTTATAGCCGTCCTCGATTTCAACGGCATCATAATCTGGAATTTCATCGGCAAGGAAGTAAAGCTGGGCGTAAATCTGGCACTCAGCCCGGACAGACTTGCGTTTCTGTGCCCTTTCCAGCTGGTTTGTATGGGCAAGATAGATTACGCTCTGCCCCTGGAATACTCCGGAATTTGTAACGCGGGTGTCAAAGACATAGCCTGCATCCCCCTTGCGCCAGAGGTAAACGCTGACGTCATGAGTTACCCAGTCGCTGCCCTCGATTACCTTGACATTTTTCTGAAGCGGAACCCTGATTATAAGTTCATAGCCTACGCTCAAAATCTCCGAGGCAAAAACGCCCTTTCCCTTGAGGATGATTCTGAGGCGCTGACCTTTTTCCAGGTATTTTGTGGATTCGAGGCCCTTTTTATTTTCGTGCTCCAAATCAATCTTGGTGCGGTACTCGTAGAGCTTTGAAATGAAATTCTGAGTTGAATCAAGGCTTTCCGAGCCATTTGCCTTTGCATCCATGACGATTTTTGAGATTGCCATGTTGAGCGTTGGAACCGAAACATAAAGGCTTAGAGGCTCTTCAAGCTCTGCTTCCTTTGCCAGCTTCCAGAGGAGGATAATTTCGCTGAATTTAAAGCCCTTGTCCTGACCTGTGCTGAAAAACTGAATCGGAGTCTGAAAAAGAATCAGAATACGAATAAAGAGAAAAATACAAACAACTGTTATAAATAAAACAAGAAACACAATTTATTCTACTATTCAATGCGAGTCTTGTCAAAGAGTGCTGAATTTATGAAGGACTTTAAGCTTTCCTTCCAGTCCGGGAGGCTAATTCCCAGAGTTTTCTGAATCTTTGACTTGTCGAGCACTGAATAAGCAGGCCTTTTTGCCGGTGTCGGATATTCACTTGTATCACAAGGATTTACAACACAATCTTTATTCAAAAGAAAACCTGCATCAGCCGCCTCTTTTTTGATTTCATTAGTAAAGTCAAACCATGTGATTTCACCCAAGTCAGTGACATGATAAATTCCGTTAGGAACATTTTTTCCCGCCAGGCGATTTTCAATGATTTTTAAAATCACAGAAGCAAGAGTTACACAGTTTGTAGGCGTTCCCCTCTGATCATTTACGACCTTTACACTGTCACGCATGTTCATGGCGCGGATCATCGTGTATACGAAATTCTTTCCGCTCCATCCATAAAGCCATGCAGTTCGAAGAATGTAGAAATCGCCGGTCTCTTCCTGAACAGATTTCTCTCCCTCAGCCTTTGTTTCGCCGTAAACCCCAATTGGTTTAATTGGAGCATCTTCTGAAATCGGAGAAGAAGCACTTCCATCGAAAACATAGTCTGTAGAAATATGAAGGAAAGGAACCCCGATTTTTTTTGCAAGTCTGGCAATGTTACGAGGTCCATCTGCATTTAAGGCTCGGGCAAAATCTACGTCGCTTTCCGCCTTGTCAACAGCAGTGTAAGCAGCGCAGTTTACGATGAAGGAGATATCTTTACCCGAGGCAAATCCTTCCAGAGCTGAAAAATCAAGGATACTGACGTCGCAGTCAGTTCCTGTACATTCAATTTTATTTTCTTTAAGGGTTCGGCAAATCTGAGTGCCGAGCATCCCCTTATTTCCAATAACCCAAACCATTATTTTCTATCACCGTAATTTGCGTTGATCCAGTTTTTGTATTCGCCGGAAAGGATGTGGTCTACCCATTCCTTGTGGTCGAGGTACCAGTTTACTGTGAGCTGGAGGCCCTGCTCGAAGGTCATCTTGCGCTCCCAGCCGAGTTCTTTCTTGATTTTAGTGCAGTCGATTGCGTAGCGGGCATCGTGACCTGGGCGGTCCTTTACATGAACGATTGTTTTTTCAACATCATCCGCTGTTTTTTCAACTTTTGGAGCGGTAAGCTCAATGACTTTGTGAAGCAGCTTGATGTTCTGCCATTCGTTTTCGCCGCCGATGTTGTATTTTTCACCTGTAATTCCTGAGTTGACAATCTGCCAGACGGCACGGTTGTGGTCCTCGACATAAATCCAGTCGCGGATGTTTTTGCCTTCGCCGTAAACAGGAAGGTTCTTTCCGTCACGGATGTTTGAAATCATGAGAGGCAAAAGTTTTTCCGGGAACTGATAAGGTCCGTAGTTGTTTGTACAGTTTGAAAGAGTAATTGGAAGACCGTAAGTGTGATAGTAAGCCATTACGATGTGGTCTGAGCTTGCCTTTGAAGAAGAATAAGGTGAGCGAGGATCGTAAGGAGTTGTCTCAGTGAAATATCCAGTTTCGCCAAGTGAACCGTAAACCTCGTCGGTTGAAATGTGATGGAAAAGAACGTCATCACGCTGCTTGTCAAGGGAAATTCCCCAGTAATTTCTTGCAACGTCAAGAAGCGTGAATGTTCCCATTACGTTTGTCTTGATAAAAGCCTCTGGTCCCAAAATAGAACGGTCAACATGGCTTTCTGCCGCAAAGTGAATTACAGTATCGATATCGTACTGCTTGAAGATTCGCTCAATCTCACTGCGGTCACAGATGTCAACCTTCTCAAAGAAATAGCGTCTTTCACTTTCAGAAACGCCTTTGCCGAATTTTTCCTCAACCATTGAAAGGTTTTCGAGGTTTCCGGCATAAGTAAGGCAGTCAACGTTTACGATTTTGCCCTTAAATCCTGAATCCATGAATTCTTTAGAGCCAGTAGCACTGAGTCCGAAGAGATAGTTGATGAAGTTAGATCCGATAAAGCCGGCACCACCGGTAATAAGTATATTGTTTAATTTTCTTGCCATTTATTTTCCCATCCATTTTCCATTAAGGTCAAAATATTCCGCATTTTTATCGAACTGCGGGTGTTTTCCGTCTTTTTCTGAAAGGAGCGGCTCGATTTCAGGAGCCACGCTCTTCCAGTCAATTCCGATGCTCGGATCATTCCACATTAAGCCGCCCTCGCCTTTCGGGTCGTAAAAATCTGTGCATTTATAGGCAAATACGGCTGATTCTGAAAGAACATAGAAACCGTGTGCAAAGCCCTGCGGAATGTAGAACTGATTCTGTTTTTCTGAATCAAGGACAACTCCGTAGTATTTTCCGAATGTGGCAGAACCTTTACGAAGGTCGACTGCTACATCGTAAACTTTTCCTGAAACGGCACGAACAAGTTTTCCCTGCGGGTGCTGTGTCTGGAAATGAAGTCCGCGGAGTACGCCCCTGCTTGAAGAAGACTGATTGTCCTGCACGAACTTCATTTTGAGTCCTGCCTCAAAAAAATCTCTCTCAGAATAAACTTCAAAAAAATATCCGCGTGCATCACCGAAAACTTTAGGCTGAATCTCATACAAACCTTCAAATACAGCTCCGTCCGATGTCACGCATTTATTAAATTCAAACATACAAAATCCTAAAATCTGTGTCTATCTGTGTTTTTTATTTTTCTGCTATGTACTTCAGATAAGTGCCGTAGTCAGTTTTGTAGCCGGCTGCAAGTTCAAGAAGCTCTTCCTTAGAAAGCCAGCCGTTTGCATATGCAATTTCTTCGATACAGCTGACGTACATTCCCTGACGCTTTTCGATTGTGGCGATGAAATTGCTTGCTTCCAGAAGACCGTCATAAGTGCCTGTATCAAGCCATGCCATGCCTCGGCCAAGAAGTTCGACTGAAAGTGAACCGCGCTCAAGATATGCGTTGTTTACGGCCGTGATTTCGATTTCACCACGGGCAGAAGGTTTTACTTCACTTGCGATTTTTACGACTTCATTGTTATAGAAATAAAGGCCTGGAACCGCATAGTTCGACTTTGGCTCCTTTGGCTTTTCTTCGATTCCGAGAACCTTTCCCGTATCATCAAACTCTACGACACCATAGGCTGTCGGATCTTTTACCATGTAACCGAAAATTACGGCTTCACTGGCTTTTGACTCAATCTTTTTTCGGGCATTTTTGAGGGTCTGGGTAAAGCTCTGTCCATAGAAAATATTGTCACCCAAAACAAGTGCAACGTCATCGTTCCCGATAAAATCCTTACCGACGATGAATGCATCGGCTAAACCTCGAGGCTTGTCCTGAACGGCATATTCAAAGCTCATTCCAAGCCATTTTCCATCACCAAAAAGTTCTTTGAAAAGAGAAATATCCCGTGGAGTTGAAATAATAAGGACTTCACGGATACCTGCAAGCATGAGACAACTCAATGGGTAGTAAATCATAGGCTTGTCATAAAGCGGAAGAATCTGCTTTGATACAGCCTTTGTAATCGGATAAAGACGAGTGCCGCTACCACCGGCAAGAATAATTCCTTTCATATCCGCTTATTCTAAGCCATAATAAATTCTTTTTCAATTGTGCAATGGGGAAAAATTTTGTATAATTCATACTATGGCAGTAATTGAACTCAAGAACGTAAGCAAAATTTATCAGATGGAAAAAGTACAGGTTAAGGCTGTTGACAACGCATCTTTTAAAATCGAAAAAGGTGAATTCGCAGCCCTTTCAGGTCCTTCAGGCTCGGGCAAGTCAACCCTACTCAATATGATCGGCCTCATCGATTTGCCAAATTCAGGTTCAATTATTCTTGAAGGCACTGACGTCTACAAGGGAATCGATTTGGAAAAATCAAAGAAAGTGCCCTTTAAAATCGACTCAAAGCTCACGGAACTCCGCAGAAGCCATCTCGGATTCATTTTCCAGACCTTCAACCTCATTCCCGTCCTCAACGTATGGGAGAACATTGAATTTCCGCTCACTCTTGGCCCTTCTCCAGCAAGCACAAGCCTTTCGGCCTCAGAAAAACGTGAATGGATAGAATTCCTTTTGGAAACAGTAGGCCTTTCTGACTGGCGCAACCACAAGCCTTCTGAGCTTTCAGGCGGTCAGCGCCAGCGTGTTGCAATTGCCCGCGCCCTCGTCACAAAGGCACCGGTAATTCTTGCCGACGAGCCTACAGCCAACCTGGACTCAAAAAACGGAGACCAGATTCTTGAATTAATGAAAAAACTCAATCAGGAACTCAAAACGACTTTCGTATTCTCAACCCACGACGCAAAAATCGTAGCCCTGAGCGACCATGTAATCAAAATCCGAGACGGAAAGATTCAGGAATAAAAAATCCCGCTAAAAAATAGTCTCTAGTAATCAAGATTGATTGTTATGTAAGTTCCGGCAGTGAGCTTAGTGTATTTATGCTGCTCACCTGTCTCTGGATCAATGCTGACCTTACCGTATTCATATTTCGCACCGATTTTCCAGTCACAGTGAGGAAGGACTCTCGAAAAGATAATACCGGGCTTAATAAAACCGGAATGATCAGTAAAGTTGTGGTTCCACTGAATTGCAGGCTTTATGTTCCTGTCCGGGCCAAGCTTTGCCATTCCAACTTGCAGGGCCATGCGGTTTGTGAAATAATTTTCTGTTGCGGATGGATTTGGCTTGTAAATATTCTGGAATTCAATGTTAAATCCAAAATACGGCATATGCTCAGTCCACATGCGGTAAGTTCCGACAGTCGATACAATTCGGTTGAATGTAGAAAGATCCTGAAAATTTGAATTAAAGATTTCTTTTGCCCTGGTTCCGTCCTGAACCCTGGCAATCGACTGACCGTAAACATCAAAATTGAAAAGAGTACGCTTTAGTTCCATTCCGACAATCGGAAGCTGAGTCGTAGAAGAAGTCCTGCTCTCTTCAGTCTCCTTAAGCTTAAAGCGGCGGCCAAAGAAATTTATCGAGGTATTGAAAAAAATCAACTCAAGGCTTGCCGCAAGGGACATGTTCTCGGTCTTTGTTGAGCTGACGTTAGTTTCATCATTATACATGGCCAAAGCCGTGAAAGTATGATTCCAGAAAGGAATTTTTATGATGCCGGAAATATACTCGCGCGAGTCATAAAGGACATTGGTGTACTGGGCATCGTAGACATTGTTGTCAATCACGTCACTGGTCTGGTTATTGTCAGTAGTAGTGATGTTTTCCTTTTCGTCATAGTAATCAGAAAAGAGCCTGATGTTGCCCCAGACAGATTTTTTTTTGCCGGCGGTAATATATAAGTGATCAAGCACCAGATAGTCAAAATACATCTCATAAATGTAGAGGAGATGATTGCTCTGCTCCTGGGCCGTATCCGAGCTGTCTTTGGGCATGGTCGTTTTAAGGGTTCCCCTCAATGTGAGGTACTTATCCGGCCGGGTTATGAAATAAATGTAGTTTTTGAAGTCAAAATAAAAAGTAGCGTCGTTGACCTGATCTTCCCTGATAAAAGCACCGCCAAGCTCCGTGTTCATATTGCCGGAAATTTCAATCGGGAATTCCAGGGAACCAAGCTGAATGTTGTAATTCGTTCCGTCAGCAGAATCTGAGGTTACAATTGCACTTTCAGAATCCTCTGAAGTTTCAAAAAGCGAATCAACATCATCAAAGTCAGAGTCACTTTGTGCAAAAAGAGGCGAAATCTGCAAAGAAAAAACAAGAGAAAATGCAGAAAAACTTAGAAACTTTTTTAACTTCATCACGTTTTTTATTTGCCACTCATCAATTCGAGATACGGCTTAGTGTATACGGCATCGTCCTGTTTGGCAAGTACCGCATTGGAGATTGAAATTACTGTCTTTTCATAAGCCATTTTTCCGTCGATTTTCTTGCCCTTGAGATTGTCCTGAATCACCATGCTGACAGGAATCTGGTATGTTTTTCCGTTGCCGTTTACTTTCTGATACGAAGGGATTGCAGTTGTACGGAGTTTTTGGCCGGAAAGGGAATAATCTTCCTTTTTGCGGGTAAGACCGTCATTTTTGGAAATCCAGAGTTTTATCTGAGGGTAATCGACATTCTTGGTTTTGGCTTTGAGTGTATAAAGGAGACAGTCGAGTTTGCCGAGTTTTACTTCCTCAATCGTTTCTGCAGTGTAATCAGAAGAATATCTTTGAGGCGCGAAATCTGATGTGTTTGCGTTGGTGCCCTGGAATTTATCCTTTGAGCTTGAGAAGGTGAAGCGGTGGTCGGCCGGGTCATAGAACCAGATGGAAGAGTCAGTCTGAAGATAGCCCTTGCCCTTGTCCTTGAGGGGAGCCGTAATGAGGATAGTCCATTTGGCTTCGGTGTCACGGCGGTAGATTGTTGCGTTTGTTTTGCTTCTACCCTCGCCCGGTTTTTCCTGAACGACCTCATAGGAAGCCGTGAAATCCGTATCATAGAATGATGTTGCACTCTCAGCCTTCATCAAAAGATCAGCGACAGCCTTTGGTTCAAGAGCATTTGCTGAAAAAGAAAGAGAAGCAAGTGCAAAAACAGAAAGCCAAGTTTTTTTCAAATTGCAAGTAAGTTTCATATTTTACTCCAGTAAAAATTATTCTGTGACTGCAAGTGCCTGTACCGGCATGATTTTAATTGATTTGACAGTTGAGTACAAGACAGCCAGCAAAGTGGCCAGAATGACCGATACAATCACCGTCACACTTTTTATAACATCAAGACGGGGGCAAAGGTTACTTCTCTCGAGGAACATGTCAAAAGAAGGAATGAAAGAAAAATCAAAGAGAGAGATAATGGAACAGAAAATTCCTGTAAGCAAGATTCCAGCAAGGCAGCCGGTGACAAGCAGAAGCAGGGACTCAATCAGCAGTGTGAAAATAATCGAGCGCTTCTTCATGCCGACAGCCATGTAAATGCCGATTTCAGTAATTCTCTTCATTATAAGAACCCGGTAAGTGCTTCCGATTCCTGCAATGATGATTATCGTGAGGATTACGACGATGAATGTTATGATTGCATCCATGGCAAGTTCCATAATCTCAACGTCATTGAGATTGGCACTGAGGGGAATAAAGCCCCAGGTTTCAGTCTCAAATGAATCGGCATCGATATAATCATCTTTGTCATCGACCCACTGATACATGTTCAGGACTTTTGAAAGGGAATCATAATATGCGTGAAGCTTTTGTGGAGTAATTTTCTTGCCGTTAAAGCTTACGCAAATTCTGTTGGCATAGTCAGCAGGACGATTGTAGGCCGTTTTCAGGAAATTAAAGTCAAAATATGAAGTGTACATGCCGAAAACGCTTGAATCCTGGAAAATTCCCTTGATTTCAATTTGAACTGTATTGAGGATATTATCATGAGTCTCAAGCTGAAGGGTAATTTCGTCACCTGCATGAGCACCCAGCATTTTTGCAATCGGTAGGGAAATAAAAACCCAGTTATCCTGCTCTGGTGAAGAAAGAACATTTTCTACTCCACCCTCTGCAAAAGTCAGGCTTGAAAGAAGTGCCTTTTCATTGTTGATTTCGATTCCCTTGAAAGTTTGCTGCAAAGCCTGAACGCCTTCAAAATAGAAGGAACCGCGGCGGCCGTCAAGCTCAAATCGCGGAGAGACGATTGCATTTTTTGGAAGAGCTGATTTTACCAGCTGGAGATTTTCTTCATAATTGTAAATATCAAGCCAGGCGTCGTCTTTGGCGCACATCAGGGCAAAATCTCCGCCATAATAAATGCGGGCCTTCTGATTGAGGGAGCGGATCATTCCCGTGCTTACTGCAATGGCCGCAAGAGAAATTGCCACACCGAACATACAGACGAGGAAAAGTGAGACATACTGACTTTTACGGTAAATAAGGGAGCGTAGAGCTATTTTTGCCTGGTACATTATTTTACCCCCTGCATGGCTTCAACTGGATTAACCCGGATAGCGTTTATCAGAGGATAAATCCATGCGATGAGGCCGATGAAAATTGAAAGGCCGAAAGCACTGCACAGATTTGACAATCTTACCGAAGTGTGCAGGACCGAACCACCAAAAAGCTGAATCAGAAAAGTGTTTGAGAAAGTAAGATGTGAAGCGGAAACAACCATAGATGCAAAAGAACCGAGAATGCAGCCGAGGATTCCAGCAACAAAGGCCATAATCATTGTTTCTGCGGCGCATTCCTTTGTGATGTAGCGCTTATTGGCACCGATTGCCCTCATTGTACCGATTTCACGGATGCGGTCGAGGACATTGATAACCAGAGTGTTGTTTACGACAATAAAGCCAGCACCAAGAATGATTATAATACCGATATTGAGGATAAGGCGGAGAATGAAAAGATAAAAGGCCGTGCTGCCGGCAGAAGAACGCCAATTTACAGCCTCACATGGCCAGTCCTTTTCTTTGAAAGTTTTGTTGAGGGCCTTGATGATTTTGTTAGTCTTTTTGGGATCATGGACCCGGCAGATAAGAAAATTCCATGAGGAAGAATTAGTGTAGCTGTTTTCAAGGGCGTCAATTTCTTCCTGGGAAATTTTTATTTCATCAGTATGCACGACTTCGCTTTTGTCTTCTGCATCGGAAAAAAGATCATCCAAATCAGAATCGGCCAGCATATCCTCAGCACTATCAGAAATTTCGATTTTATCGGCAGCGGACAAGTCAGACATGTCCATGATTGAGCGGACAGTCTCCGGATTGGTTAGGACGATTTTATCGAGGATTGAGTTTTCGACCGAATAATCATAAATCGCAGTAAGGGGGACGGCCCGGATTCGTGAAGAAAAGCCCTCGCTGATTGCAAACTGCAGGGTGTCACCGACACGAACATTCATATTCTGGGCATATTTTGAAGAAAGCATGATGCCCTTTTCACCGTCAGACCAGGCCTTTCCTTCTATAATATTGACGGATTTCATTACCTGAAGATATTTTTCGGCAGGAACACCGAACATATAGCATTTTGTGTCCTCGCTGTCGCTGGAAAGCTGGGAAATGCCGGAAACCTGCGGAACCAAATCTGAAATAAGGGGATTTGAAGCAAGATAATCGTGAATTTCATTGTAAGGAATAAGGTTTGGAAGTTCGGTAAGTGTGCCTGTAACAGGAGTTTCGTCTCCAAAAAGGGAAAGCGGAGATTTATACTGAGGCCGGATGACAATATCACCGGTAAAGCTTGAGACAAAAGTTTCCTGAACGCCCTGCTCAGTGCTGTCAAAAACTGCGTTTGTTACAACCAGCATCATGACCGCAAAGGCGATAAAAAGGATGATGACAAAAGAGCTTTTTTTGGAAATGATATTCTTGAAGGCAAGATATAGAAGCATGATTATATTATATCACAGTGACAATTTTTCCTCAATTTGATAGAATGAAAATATGCAAAATTCAGGCTTTAAGACTTTTTTAGTCTTATTAATTTTAGCCTCACGACTTTCTGCGCAGGAAGCACTAAAATCAACAGAAGAAGAATACTACGATTTTCTCTCGCTTACAGGAGTGGTCGAACGCCCTACCCTCGGATACCGTACGCTCAGTGACTCAGAATGGCATTTTAACGAAGACGAAGAAGGCAATTCTCTTGCAGATTCAGAAGAAAATATCTGGAGAAGCAACAATCTCGGCACAAAATACATTCTCTGGGAATCAGAATCAGCAGAAGAAAACTGGTTCACCCGAGGAATTGAAAAATCAGTAAAATTCAAGGCATTTGGTCCGGAATGGTATAATTCATACAACACGGCAGCTCCATACGGTCAGAACGACGGAGCACTCTGGCAGGGAAAAGGTTACAACACAAGTTTCACCGCGGGTGCAAGGCTTGAGGGATACGGATTTGAAGTGACACTTAAGCCGGAGATAAGTTTTTCTCAGAATAAAGAATTTGACTTGATGCCGTCAGCTGTTTCAAGTCCTTATGGCTATTATCAAAGCGGAATTGATGCTCCGCAGCGGTTTGGAGATTCAAGCATAAAAACATTTGACTGGGGAGACTCGGAAGTCCGCTGGAGCTGGCATACACTCACCTTTGGTGCAGGTTTCCAGTCGCCATGGCTTGGTTCGGCTTGGCTGAACCCAATGCTTGGTAGCAACAATGCAGCAACATATCCCAAAATTGATGCAGGATTACGAAAAACTTCCATCTTTATGCCCCACTTTGGCTGGTATATAGGCGATATTGAAGGCCGCTTGTGGCTGGGACGCCTTACAGAATCAGATTATTTTGATAACAATCCTGATAATGATTACCGCCTGCTTACAGCAATGAGTGCATCTTTTGCTCCTTCTTTTGTTCCAGGGCTAACAGTTGGCTTAAACCGCATTTTTATAACTGATTTTGCAAGTCATAACCTCAAGTATATCGGTCGTCTGTTTACGTTGTCACACTCAAATGGAAGTCAAGTTGGAAATCATGAGGATGAAGATCAGAAAGTTGCAATATTTGCTAACTGGAAGTTTCCAAAAGTAGGTTTTGAAGTTTGGGGAGAACTTGGTATTGATGATTTTACATCAGATAAACTTGCAAATCCATTCCACACGGCAATTTACTCAGTTGGCTTAAAGCAGGCAACACCACTCCCTCTTGACTGGCTCAAAGGAGAAATTATTGCAGAATGGAATAATTTTGAAATGTCACAGGATTTTCAGTTGCAATGGTGCTATACAGGTTATTATAGTCACGGACGCATATCTCAAGGATACACAAACAAGGGGCAGATTCTAGGAGCCGGTAGCGGAAGCATGGGAAACTGTCAGTTCTTAGGATATAAACTTTATCACCCGCATGGTAATGTAATGCTGTTCTATCATAGATATTGTCCAGACAACAATTACATTTATAATAAGGCTGTAGATACGGATGCATCGTCAGATTCAAAGACATCCACTGTAAATAAGGATTATTATGGACGGTTTAAAGTTTTTCGTTCCTATGGTATTAATCTGACACAATATGTAACAAAAAGTCTTTTTATCAATACAAGCCTTACAAGAGTTTTTATGGCACGACAGCTATATAATACAAGCAATGTCGCAGGATTTTCTGTATGCATATCTACAAAATATAATTTTTAAGCTATGAGTAATCAAAAGTCATTAAAGAAGAACGCCTTTTTCGCATTTATAAAAGCATTTATGAACCTCGCTTTTCCATTGATTACTTTTCCATATGCATCAAGAATATTAAATCCTGATGGCATTGGGAAAATCAATTTTGCAAATTCCGTTGTTGCATTTTTCGTAACAATTGGTCTATTGGGAACTAATAGCTATGCCGCACGAGAAGCAGCAAAAATCAGGGAAGACCAAGCAAAATTGTCACAATTTTCAAGAGAAATTCTTTGTATCAATCTATTTTCAACCTGTATTTCGTATATTTTTTTCTTTTTTCTTATTTTCACTGTTCCAAAATTTTCAGACTATATTGTACTGCTCCTTATTTGCAGCACAAAAATACTTTTTACAATATTTGGAATGGACTGGCTATATACAGCAACGGAGGAATTTAAATATATAACCATACGCTCAATTATTTTTCAATTATTAAGTCTTATATTTCTTTTTGTTTTTGTCCATACACCAGAAGATTTATATTGGTATGCAGCTTTTGGAATTTTTTCTGCAGTAGGTTCTAATATTTGTAATTTTATTAATAGTAGAAATTATATTACTATTTTTCAGAAATGCAGATTGGAAATAAAAAAGCATCTAAAACCTATTTTTATTTTTTTTGGTATGACGCTTGTTACAAATATTTATACAGTTTTAGATACAACAATGCTTGGTTTCCTTACGACCGATACCGAAGTCGGTTATTACTCGGCAGCAACAAAAATTGTAAAAATGGTTATTGGAATGCTGACAGCTGTTTCCGCAATTCTTCTACCACGTCTTTCCTATCATGCAGAAAAAGAACAGTTTTCAGCTTTTTCCTCCCTTATTGAAAAATCAATTTCAATATTTTGGATGATAAGCATTCCAATATGCGTCGGATTATTTCTTCTTGCAGAACCAGTCTTACTTTTGTTTTCTGGCGGAAATTTTATAAATGCGCTTGAACCTATGAGGATAATAACGCCAATAATTTTCATTATCTCAACGGCAAGTCTTTTAGGAAGTCCCCTTTCTGCCATGCGAAAAGAGAAAATTTCCCTTATTGCAGTTTGTATTGGTGCAGGCATAAATCTTATTTGTAATGTTTTGCTTATTCCCAAATATGGAGCATCAGGGGCTGCTGTAGGAACAGTAATAGCTGAAAGTTCTGTAACGCTATTTCAGGCTTTTTTTCTTGCCACTTATTTTAGGAATAAGAGAATATGGTCAAATTTTATTCAAATTATTTTTGCAACCTTTATAATGGGAATCTGCGTATACTTTTCTACAAGAATAAGTGTCTCTATAATTATAAGAATTATAACAGGTTTTGTTACTGGCATTTTTTCCTATGCGACGATACTTTTACTGCTTAAAAATTATTATTTCTGTGACACCCTAAAAAAACTACTGGAAAAAATCTACGGAGGAAAGCGCAATGCCTAAAATTGTAGAATTACTTCCATGGAAATCGTTTCTGGATGTTCACTTAAAGAAAGATCCTGGACTTTTTCCCAAATATCTTTCACAAGAATATCAACTTCCGTATGAAATTGTCTTTATGGATGCAGATACAGAATCAAGTACAAAGATTCGAGATATAGATAATTATGGCTTAATTAGTAGAATTAATTCTCCCACAAGATGCAAAGAGCAACCGGATTATATTCCTTATCCTTTTGAAGATTTTAAGAACTGGCGTATTTTTATAAAGCCTTTCATAAATTATATTTGGAAAAACAGAAAATCTAATTCACATTATATTCTTTTCCATAATAATGATAATACAGTTGTACTTGCGTTCTTTATAAAACTTTTCAATAAAAAGGCAAAAATATGGCTTAAAATGGACGCAAATAAAACTAATCTTGAGCGAAAAATCTCGGATATGCATCGTTGTGGCGGTCTAAAAGCAAGATTAAAATCTTTTGCATACAAAAAAATCTACAGAAAAATTGATTTTCTTTCCACAGAAACGGAAGAAACATATTCTTTACTGAAATCAGATCCATTTTTTTCACACCTTAATGTCCATAAGGTTCCAAATGGTCTGGAAACTCTTCCAGTTTATGAAAACAAAAAAGAAAACCTAATAATCTCTGTTGCCCGTTTTGGCTCTCATCAAAAAAATACAGAGCTTCTTTTGTCTTCAATGGAAAATGTTGACTTAAAAGATTGGAAAGTATATCTGATTGGACCTATTGAAAAACAAGAACAAGATTTTGAAACTTATATAAACAATTTTTTTGCAAAGCGACCAGATCTAAATGATAAAATTATTTTCACAGGCAATATAAAAGATAAAAAAGTTCTTGATAATTATTATGACAGAGCAAAAGTTTTTGTTTTGCCGTCTCGTTGGGAAAGTTTTGGAATAGCATCACTCGAAGCAGCTGCTTTCATGGACTATCTCATTCTTACAGATGTTGGAGCAGCAAGAGATTTAATACCATCTGAAACTTTTGGGTATATTCTTCCAGAAAGTAAACAGAATGAACAGAACGAAGAATTAATCAAAAAAAAGCTGACGGAAAAACTGAACCGTATTATTTCGGGAACAGACAAAACAGATTCAGCTATTGAAGAACGCGATGAATTTTATCAATCTTTTTTAATGAAAAAAATTGTTTGCAAGGAATGTTTTAAAAACTGGATTTAGTGGTCCAATTTTAATTATTGAAAACCATGATAAGAGACGTTATAGTATAGGAATGTCACAAATTGACGTTTCTATCATAATCGTAAATTACAATACCAAAAAACTTCTTTCCGATTGTCTCAAATCAATTTACGAGCAAACCAAAAACATTGATTTCGAAATAATCGTAAGTGACAACGGATCTATTGACGGATCTATCGAAATGTTGAAAGCAGACTTTCCTCACGTTATCCTTATTGAAAACAACGCAAATCTAGGTTTTGGTACAGCGAATAACCGAGGTCTTGAAGTTGCGAAAGGTAAATACATTTTCTATCTGAATAGTGACACACTACTTCTTAATAATTCCGTAAAAATTTTCTTTGACTATTTTGAAGATAATGGAGAAAGAGAAAATATCGGAGCTTTAGGAACAAACTTGACTGATATAAATGGAAATATAGTTTCATCCTATGGTTCGGCTTGTGGAGAATTTGCTTCTGCAAAAGAATTTATTTTCGACAGACAAAAACTTCTTATTGGTACATATAAAGCTGCGTTCAGACATTATGTATTAAGAAGAAAGTTGAAAGAAGTTATTTCACACAAAAAATTTACAAAGCATTTTGGACCTGTTGGTTATATAACAGGTGCTGACCTTTTCTTACGAAATAATAACCATGCACGTTTTGATGAAAATATTTTCCTTTACTATGAAGAAACAGATTTGGAATATCAACTTACAAAAGCTGGATATAAATGTATTCTTATAGACAATGCAAAAATAGTACATCTTGAAGGCGGAAGTGAAAAAAAAACATCTTTAGAAGTTCTTGACCTTGCAAGTTTCTCTAAAATAAATCTTTTCAAATCTAGCATATACTTTCTCAAAAAGAACAAGCTTGCCTCTACAATTCAAATACTCCGGCTTAAGTTTATTACTATGTTAATCTGGCTTAATCCGCTGATTTTCGCAAAAACAAGAAAATATATATTTCCAATGCTAAAAATATAAGGAAAACTTATGAAAAACTATAAACCCAAATTTGATGCATATATCATTAGCGCAGTCTCTGATTTTGATGTACTAAAAAGAAACATTCCCTACATAAAAAAGAATATCCCTGCAGAACGAATCTTTATCGTAGCAAAAGAACAGCCTGCGGAAGATATTCTTAACGAATGTATATTTTTAGACGAAAACAATATTACCGAAGGACTTACTTTTAAGGCTGTTGCAGAAAAAATACAGAAACTAGGCGGAAATACAAAGCATACAGGATGGTATTTTCAGCAGTTTATAAAACTTGCATTAAGTAAAATCTCAAAAAATCAGTATTATTTGGTCTGGGATTGTGACACCATCCCTCTGCATAACTTAGACTTTTTTGATAAAAATGGTCGTCCATACTTTAATTTAAAGAGAGAATATAAATCACGCTATTTTACAACAATAAAGCAATTACTTGGCTTAAAAAAGAAAATCAAACCATCTTTTATTTCTGAACACATGATGTTTGATTCAGAACTTACAAACGAGCTCATCAAACTTATTGAACAGAAGAAAATTAGCGGAAACTTTTTTTGGGAAAAGATTCTTGCAGCAAGTTTTAGTAAAATCAGCGAAAGTGAACGCAATTTTAGCGAATTTGAAACATACGGAACATTTATTGAATCATTTTATAAAGACCGATATGCCTTACGAAAACTGAATACATTACGATATGGTGCAGATTTTTTTGGAGAAACTCCATCTGACAATATTCTTGAATGGTGTGCAAAAACACTTGATACCATGAGTTTTGAAAAATATGAGCATGATGATTTTTCTATTAAAAATATACTATCTGATGAATATATAAAAGAGAATTCTGCCGTATTTTTCTTAAAGAAAACTAGCTGCAAGGATAAAAGAGAATTGAGAAAAGCTCTTGTTTTCTACAAAAAATCAAAACTCGACAAACTTCGCAAGCAAAACATAATTTATGAGATGGATTTTATTTTTTCCAATAGATGTAAATACAGTTTTTTTACTCCGATTGAAAATAAAATCAAGATCTTAAAAAAGCTGCATATTTTTTTTGATTTATTTATTTAATAATTCATAGCTATTTTAATTATATTAAGAATTTTATATACTATTTCTTGTTATGTCTTATTATTTCTATCAGTTTTTCATTTATCCTCTAGAATTTATATTTGACATTTCTTATGAATTCTTCTTTCGCCTTTTTCATTCTCCATTTTTTGCACTTGCTGGAGTTTCAACATTAATTACACTTCTTACACTGCCTTTATATAACCTTGCAGAAAAGCAAAGTCAGGAAGAAAGAAGTATACAAAACAAAATGAAAGCCCAAATTGCCCGCATAAAAAAGACATTCACCGGTGATGAACAATATATGATGCTTATGGCATATTACAGTGAAAATCATTATCACCCAATAATGGCACTGCGTTCATCCATCGGAATCATAATTCAAATTCCATTTTTTATTGCGGCATATCATTTTCTTTCTAATCTCGAATCTTTGAATGGGCAAGGATTTTTTTGGATAAAAGATTTTTCAAAACCTGATAGTTTATATAAAATCGGAACATTACAGCTGAATGTCCTGCCAGTATTGATGACTGTAATTAATATTTTTGCAAGTTCTATATATACAAAAGGATTTTCACTTAAAGAAAAAATGCCGATTTACATAACAGCAATTATATTTCTTGTTCTTTTGTACACATCACCTAGCGGACTCGTTATCTACTGGACTATGAACAATGTGTATTCACTTGTAAAAAACATCATAAATAAAACAAAAAATCCCTTACGCTCATTTTATTTTTTATGTACAACGATACTTTTTATAACACTAATGTATGTGCTTTTTATCCGTTCAACAATAACTGACATTTCAGATTTACCTGAAAAACTTATATGTTTATTTACATTCTTACTAGTAACAGGTATTCCCTTTTTTGTGATAAAAAACAAAACATTTTTTAGAAAAACTTTAGAAAATATATCTATTGGACAAAAACATAGTTTTATTCTTTTTCTAACAAGTATATTTGGGCTTTCACTTCTTTTGGGACTGGTTTTACCGGCAAATGTAATTAGTTCAAGTCCGCAGGAATTTTCAAATATATTGAAAGGTTTTGAAAATCCTGTAAAATTTGTTTTTACTTCTCTATTATTTTTTTCTGGACTCTTTGGTGTATGGTGTGGACTTTTCTATTTTCTTTTGGAAAAAAGTAAAAGATGGATCCTTTCAATTTTTTCAGCTCTCATTTTTGCGATGGGACTTTTAGATGCATTCGTATTCTTCACTTATATTGGTACTCTTACGCCAATGCTTGAATATGTAGATTTTAATATAGTTGAGGACTCATACAACGCATTTGTAAGAAAAATGCAGTTTCCTTATTTTATTACCGTTGTTGTATTATTTGTTGTATTTTTAACATTGCTCAAAAAAAGTCGGCTAAAACTTCTCTCAGTTTTTTATTCGATAATTTGCTTGTCACTTGTAGGAATGGGAGTTGTAAAAATCAAATCGATTAATACAGCATATTCTGCATTGGAGAAAGTTCAAAATTCCCAGACTGATACTGCAGAACAATTCAAACTATGTCTTTCAAAAACAGGTCAGAATGTAATTTTAATTTTGTGCGACAGGGCTATAAACTGGTATTTTCCGTACGTAGTAGAGCAATTTCCAAAACTTGAGGAACAATATAAAGGGTTCACATACTTTCCGAATACAATAAGTTTCTCAGGCTCCACAAACGGAGGTATTTTGCCGATTTACGGTGGCTATGAATATACACCAAAAGCAATTTTTGAGAGAAAAAGATCTCCTAATTTTAAAGAATATTGGAATGAAGGAACAAAAGTTATCCCTAAGATTTTCAGCGATGTAGGCTTAAAATCATATTTATTGGACACTCCAACCTTTTCTGATGTTTCAAGTGATCCGAAAGTATTTGCTGATATTCCAAATACAATGGCCTTCAACGGAGAAAAATTGAAACAGCAACTTAAACAGAAATTTTTTGATGATAGACATCTATCAACTGCCGTTTATGCATCAATGCCCGCACGTTTTATATCATATTCACTTTTTTTAATTGCTCCTTTACACATAAGAATGCCATTTTATGATTCTGGCGAATATTTTTGTGCAACACGAACCCCAATAAGTTCTATGGACGATTTTCTGACTGAATATGCAGAACTAGAGTATCTACCGAATTTATTCAGTATTGAAAATAATAATGCTGGAACTTATTGCATGGTATATAACAGCACCCCTCATCATGAAGCTTTTCTTTCTTCACCAAACTATGATATTCCAAGCAGTACAAAAACTGGTGATACAGGTTCTTTTTCTGTTTCAAGTACGGAAGAGATACAAACTTATCAAGTGAATGCTGCAACTATTCTAAAATTAGGAAGTTTTTTTGACTATCTTAGAAAAGAAGGGGTTTATGATAACACAAAAATTATTATAGTTGCAGACCACGGTTATACAAGAAAAGGGCCATTTTCAGCTTTTTCTTTTAAAGAGAACAATATCGCAGGAGCGTTTAATCCACTTCTTTTAGTTAAAGACTTTAATGCTTTTTATGATATACAAACTGACAATACTTTTATGACAAATGCAGATATTCCATACATTGCAACACAACATCTTTTTTCAGATGGAAAGCAAGCTAAAAATCCATATAGCAATGAAACTCTACATCCAAGCAGAGTATTTCCTTATTATGTTTATGATTATTCTGGCCGCTGGGGAGGAAAGCGCTTTGTAAGTTTTGATAAAGTAACAACAAAAGCCGATGGATTTGAAATATACGATATATCAAATAATATTTCGTTTGAAATAGGCGGTAATATTTTTAATCAGGATAACTGGAAAAAAATTCGATAAATATATGGTAAAATAAAACAATGACTTTACTTTACGACCTCACAGCAACACAACCTTCTCCAGAAAGCCGTTTTCACGGTGGCGGAGCTTACGGCGAAGTCCTTTTTTTCAAGCTTTTAGAATATCTCAAAGATTTTAGACTTGTTTGTTATTACGACAGCAAAAATTACATAAATCCGGATATCCTTGAGCGAATAAAGACGCATGGAATTAAACTTTACGACATCACAGAAAAATCCATTACTCAAATTATCGAAGAAGAAAAAATCGACAGGCTCTACTCTGCCATGCTCAACTTGAACCAGAACATTCCGCTGGGAACTATCGAAGTTTACACGACAGTACATGGACTGCGCACTCTGGAAATGCCATTTGATCCGATAATGCTGGAATATGCTTCTTCTTTCAAAGAAAAGCTCAAATATCGCCTTTTTATGGGGGTAGCAAAAAATTACTACCTTAAAAAGCTGCATACTATAAATGGACGTCTTGTAACAGACGAAAGAATCAATGTAATTACGATTTCCAACCATTCGGCAGCTTCAATCAAGAGTTTTTATCCAGAGACAGCAAGACGAAATATTCCGGTCTTTGCATCCCCTACTTTTGATCAATTGGATAATTATAATCCAGTTGCAGAGAGCAAAAAACTTTCTATCGACGAGCTTCACAAAGAAAAACTCTGCGAAAAAAAATATTTTCTGATTACGAGTGCTGCCCGCTGGGCAAAAAATGCACTCCGTGCGGTGCGTGCTTTGGACGAACTCTTTGAAAACGGATTTGCACAAGACTTTAAGGCAGTCATCACTGGCGTTACAAACAAAAGTATTTTTACAAAAGAATTGAAGCATGCAGACCGTTTTGTTTTCTTAGGATATGTTGAGCGTGATTTTCTTGACTTGCTCACAGAACAGGCATACGCTTTCATCTACCCATCCTTAAACGAAGGTTTTGGGTACCCGCCGATTGATTCCATGAAATACGGAGTTCCGGTTGCCGCAAGTGGCTCAACATCAATTCCAGAAGTATGTGGTGATGCAGCACTATATTTCGATCCCTATTCTGTTTCAGAAATCAAAAATCGTCTCGTTCAGCTTTTGGAACAACAAATTTATGATGAACTCGTATATAAAGCAAAGCTTCGTTATGAAATTGTAGCTAAAAAGCAGAAAGAAGATTTGAAGAAACTTGCAGAATATGTAATTAGATAAAATAACACATAATAAAGACATTTTCTCCGTTTTTCAGTAAAATCATAATATGACTTTCTTTGGTTTTATTTACAACATAATAATTGCTCCTATTGAACTGATTATCGAATGGGTATTTTGTTTCTATAAATCAAAAATTGCTGTTGGTGGTATCGCCGGCGCTATTCTTGCAGTAAGTCTTGCTGTAAATTTTCTGGCATTACCACTTTACAATATTGCCGACAGATTACAGGAAAAAGAACGAAATCTTCAGCTTAAATTGCAAAAACAATTAGCAAGAATAAAGCATACCTTCAAGGGGGATGAAAAATTCATGATGATTCAGGCTCTTTATGCTGAAAATCATTATCATCCAATTTATTCATTACGAAGTTCACTTTCAATCCTTATCGAAATTCCATTTTTTATTGCTGCATACCAGTTTCTTTCACATTCAAGTTCCCTGCAAGGGGCAAGTTTTGCTTTTCTTGGCGATTTAGGAACTCCTGATGGACTGTTAAAAATTTCATTTAATGGAATAGCATATAGTTTTAATATTCTCCCAGTCGTAATGACTTTCATAAATTTTATTTCTGGTGCAATCTATCTTAAAAAGGCGCCTTTAAAAGAAAAAATCCAATTATATGGACTCGCACTGCTCTTTCTTTATATTCTTTATAATTCACCTTCAGGTTTAGTTTGTTATTGGATTTTAAATAATTTGTTCTCTCTTTTTAAAAATCTAGTAAATTCAAAAGTAAAAAATCCCGCAAAACTTGTTCACAAAGTTATTTCTGCAATTCTTCTGATAGCAAGCTGTGTTATTCTGTTAAACCCTAGATACAACATTGTAAAGCGTCTTTCTGTTTTACTTCTTGCATTTGCAGTTCTTTTGAGTCCAATATGTTTTAGTTTCATAAAAAAGAGAAAATTCTGTTTTGTAAAAACTAACTTTCCTGAGAAAGATTCCCTGTTCCATTGTTTTATACTTTCAACAATCGGACTTGTATTGCTCACAGGTCTTTTAATTCCCTCTGGAATTATTAATACAAGTCCGATTGAGTTTAGTTTTATAGGAAATACTCAGTCCCCTCTTGTATATATTTTTTCAAGTTTATCTTTTTTTATTGGCCTATTTTTCTTTTGGCCACTTGTTATTTATAAATTGTTCGATTCAAAAGTCAAGGAAACTGTATCATATATATATATTGCTGTTTTTTTTCTAGCACTACTTAATGTTTTTGTCTTTAAGTATAATTATGGAAATTTCAGTATATTTTTCCAGCTTGAAGATACAAAATGCCTTAAAAAATATACACCGTTTTTTACTGTTCTACCGATATTTGTATTTTCTGTGATTTTTGTTTTAATCGGAATTTCAAAACGTTTT
The DNA here is from genome assembly GCF_014201975.1 of Treponema ruminis. Taxonomy (NCBI): domain Bacteria; kingdom Pseudomonadati; phylum Spirochaetota; class Spirochaetia; order Treponematales; family Treponemataceae; genus Treponema; species Treponema ruminis. The sequence continues at coordinate 103,058 of NZ_JACHFQ010000002.1, forward strand.
AAAGCTCAAAAATATATTTTCTACTCTCTTTTTATTCTCTGCATTGCTGAATTTGCTATGGGAATAAAAAATACCATGGCGATAAAAAGAGAATATGAAAAATATGCAAAAACTCGCACCGAAAGAGAACAATTGGCAACTAATAAGGATAATACAATTACACCGATTTATCATCTTTCTAAAGATAAAAAGAATGTAGTTGTTATTTTTCTTGATAAGGCAGTATCTTCTTTTTTCCCATATATAGTAAAAGAGTTTCCTGAAATGGAAGACCAATTTTCAGGATTTGTGTATTATCCGAATACAGTATCATTTGCAGGAAATACAGCAAAAGCAGCACCTGCACTTATGGGCGGATATGAATACACCCCAGAAAATGAAAATCTCCGGGCTGACGAATTATTAAAAGATAAACACAATGAAGCATCTTTGTTTCTACCAAAATTGTTTTTAGATGCTGGATTTGATGTTACTGTAACAGATCCGCCAATGCCAAACTATTCATGGCAAGGAGATTTTTCATTTTTCCAAAGATTTCCAGAAATTCATGTAAGCGAAGTTCATAGCAATTACAAAGAAAAATATCTGGCTCAACATCCAGAGTTAAAAAATTTACAACTTGATAAATGCGTAAAATTTAATCTGCAGTCGTTTACTATACTTGAGTTTTTGCCTCCGCTACTAAGATTTACATTTTATTATTTTGGAGAATACTATCGTGATGAAATTCCCAAAATTTTAAGCAGTGTCACAAATGATGGCTTTCTCTCTAATTACGCACATTTATTCTTTTTAGATGAACTTACAGATTCTGAAAATAAAAAGGAATCATATATTTTTATAGAAAGTGATGCAACCCACGAATTTGCACTGCTTGAAAATAAAACATATAAGCCAGCGCTAAATATTAATGAAAATTTAGCAACTGGCGGATATTATGATTTTAAATATCTTCCCTCTTCAGAAGAATCAAGTGATTTAGCTGCCTATCACTCAAATGCGGCAACTATGCTTCAAGTCGCAAAATGGCTTAATAAATTAAAAGAACTTTCCGTATACGACAATACAAGAATTATCATTGTTGCTGATCATGGGGCCCCCTTATCATTGCCACCGTTTCGGAATATGGAATATGGAGAAGATATAGCTCGTTACAACCCTCTTTTTATGTTTAAGGATTTTTATGCGAAAGGCAAAATAAAAACCGATGACTCTTTTATGACGAATGCTGATACAATATTTTTAGCAACAAAAAATCTTCCTGTTTCTGAAAATAATCCTTTTACAAATCAGAAATATTCAGATTACATCAAAAAAGACATTGTCAATATTCATCATATTGTACGTTTGTCGGATTTTGATGAAATAAATCCAAACTATCTTCGTGATAAAAAAACATGGGTTTTACAGGATGAAAAAAATCATACACCGTCATATACAGTGCATGACAATATTTTTGATGAATCAAACTGGACAAGAATTATAAAATAAGTAGATAAAAAAAATTCTATAGCTTTTATCAGGCAAATCTCGATAATTTAAAAAAACAGGGGGAAGCAGTATGAAGATTTTTATGCTGTTTCCCCCTGTTTGCGTTTTTTAGGGTAAGCTTACTCGTCGAGCCATTTACCGAACTCGAGGTTTGTACCGAGGTAGCCGACTACAGGCTTGCCGCTCGAGTCGAAGTCGAGACAGACAGCCCTGAACTTGCTGTCTCCACCTTGCGGAGGTGTGATGGCAGGAACCGTCATGTATTCCCATTTGCCTGTTGTATAACCGTTAGAATCAACACCCTGAATATCTTTCTCATCTGCAGCTGCAACTGTATTTTCAGAATCTGCAAGATATGCAAGTTTGATAGAATCCCTGCTTCCTGTTTCTGTTGCATTATAGTATGCAATATAAGGCACATAACCATCAGTATTATTGCCCTTTACTTTAATTGATGTCCATGTACCGACAGAGAATGCCTGATCTACTTTAATCGTTTTCAAAGTATTGCTACTATAACTTGGCATGTACATATATACCAAGTCAGAGTCGGTTGCATCAGAAGCCGTAATATGGATTCCACCTAAACCATCAATTACCATTGAAACATCGGTTCCAACATAACTTGGGAAAGTTACGTTGGCAGTACGCCAGTTTGGAGTTGGCGTAATTGATGATCCGTTGATTGCATTGCCAGAATAAATCATTCTGAGTCTTCCCTCTTCCATATCGTAATAAACGATTATAACTACACTTGAAGTTCCAGGTGTTACACCAATATCAAGATATTTTGAGCCTTTCCATGATGCATAAGTCGTACCTGATGGTCTAGCAACTATACGACCGTTAGTATTTTTTTCCTTCAGATTTGTTTTGATACCTGTTTCACCCAGAGAATACCAATCAGTATTAGTATTTGTCGATTTTATCTGGAATGTTCTGAAAATAACATCTTTTGTTTCCGTATTATCATCATAATACGCCATATAAACACTTGTATCAGCGGTAGTAGTAGAATTTGCCTTGGCAACCATCTTGATATTCTGATAACGACCAATCAAATTTTTTCCACCATAACTTATAGCCTCAAGTGAAACAGCATTATTACCAGTTTTTTCTGCCCTTTCGATGTAGTAATATGTTTTGTTGTTTTCTTTATAACTCATGTTGGACCATCCAGTACCATTACCCCATGCACCTGTATAAGTATAAAGCTCGTTTCCATTTGGATGCCAAGTATATTTAGAAGCGAATTTATCATAAACAATCGTCATGGTTGCATCAGCATAATTGAATGATGTAGCATGAATATATTTACCAACAGAATCTTTAGCCATAGCCATCTGGTCCCAGCTCATACCGCCAATTAAGTATTCAATACTACTTTGGTTGCCTGTAGTTCCAGAATACTTTGCTCTTTGCGGTTGATATCCAGAAGCAATTTGACTACCACCATAAGTATCAATTGAAGACTCTTCCGTACCGTTCAAATCAACAAATCCGAATACAGGATCGTTTCCTTCCATAATCATATTTGGATAGTACGCATTTTTCTTTTCCGTATCCTTCATGTCAAAGAACCTGAGATATCTGTCGTCCGTGAGTGTAACGTTCTTTGTCGTGTAGAAGTCAGCTTCGTTTACGCGGTTCGGCATTGACTTGTAATCATTGATTGCAGGAGTTTTATTTCCACTAGAATTTTCATTTCCAGTTAATGCGAATTCTCCGTGTGCATCGTTGTTGTTGATGTTGTTGAGCGCACGTACATTGTTTGAGAATACCTCAAGATAACCGGACTTATCAATGTTGGTGTTTGTAATAGTGAAACTTGTCGTACCTGTAACAGTGCCAGATCCGAGTAGTTTAACAGTCGCGGCTGATGTTGATGTCGCTGAGGCACCAGAAGTGAGGGAAGTGTCATATGCCACAGTTCCCTCAGTTGATTTTTTATTTGCAATCATTGCTTTTATCGAGCCATTCTTGAAGTTAAATCCCTTGACCGTAATCGTATTGCTGGAATTGTTTGCGAGAATACTGTACTTTCCACTAGCCGAACGGATATTGCTGTTCTTCAAGCCACTTGCAGTACGAATTTCTGTCTCAATTCCCGTGATATAAGGAACGACATCCATGCGGTAGTACGATGTATAGAGTTCATCACTAGGTTTATCGCCGTCCATTTTGAGGGTAATTCCGTCTGCTTCGTATGCGTATTCTGTGTTAGATGTGCCTACCGAAGAGTTCTGTGTTTCTGAGCTTCCGCTTGCATCCACAGCCTGTACGATAAGTTCACAGTCTGCTGCTGCCACGCTGGCAAATGCTTCAGTATTTTCTGTATCCAAAGTCAAAACCCAGTTTGCCGTGTGACCGCCCTGATCAAGAGAGTCTGAATCAATGTAGAATTCATAGCCGTCTGTTCCAAGAGAGCCATTCTTTTTAGTTTCTTTTGCCGACCAGCCTGTTCCCGCCGTATACGTTGCAAGAGTTTTATAAGCACCAGCAGTTGAGCCGAATTTAAATCCGCTCATTTTTACCTGTACGGATTTGAGCATCTTGTTGTCATACAAAGTACCGGTAAGAACAACTTTTCCGGAGACTTTCGGATCCTTATCAAATTCACCAGTTCCATTGAATATAGAATCCGACAGGTCTTTTTCAAGCTCAATGTGTCCGTTTTCATGTTTGTTTTGGTACAGGCTGTTGTTGCTTTCACTGTTCCAATAGAACGGTCTGATTTTTGCTTCTGGTCTTACATTATCCACAAGGGCAAGGGTAAGGTCAGAGATATGGAGAACACAGTTCTGGCTGTCTATGCCAGCCTCTTTTTCTTCCGTGCTGTCCCAGAATGTGAACGAAGCATTTACGCCTGTTTTATTTCCGTTTGTCGCAGAAAGATTTCCTGTATCCTCAAGACCTGCAACCTGCTTGCTTGTAAGAGTAAATCCCAAAAGACTAGTATCTGTCTCTTTATTGTTGTAAATTACGGTTCCGATTCGATTTGTTGAAGTAATCAATTTCGTAATGAAATCTGCACCTTCCTCAGAACTTACTTTAGCATTTGAGCTTGCTCTGATTCCTGCTCCTGTTCCACTGCTTGGAACGGCGTCAGTCGTGGTTGCCCCATTCTTATAAATAAGAATAATGTCTCCATTTCCACCTACAATTTCTGGGATTACAGCAAGTTTATCCTTAACCTGGAAGGCAGCTTTACTTTCGTATTTTGAAGTTTCGATTGAAACGGTAGCTTTCACTTCAGTGTTATCAATTCCATGAGAAGCGTTTGCATTGTAGAGGTTATAAGCTACAAATTCATCTTTTGCCCAGATATTGTTTGAGTTCAAGTCTGTTCCGAGGAATACTTTTGCAAGTCTAGGAGCTGAGTTCACGACATTGACTTCATATGAAGTTCCGCTAACATTGCCAGCCTTATCGAATGCAAGAACTACAAGTTTTGCAGGACCGTCAGGCATATTTGTTGAGTGAATTGTTGCGTTCCATGTAAAGCCGTTTGTCTTAGAGCCACTTACTTCTTCTGGCATTCCATCCCCATCGTCACTATTAACTGTGAAAGGATTTAAAGAAACAGAAGCATTTTTTTCTTTTCCTGTGTTGTCAACGACCTGTGCATAAGGGAAATAAGCTATTGTACTAGTGTCAGATGTGACACCTGTGCTTGTCTCAAATTTTACGGTCGTTCCATTTACAGAATCAATCTTTCGCAAAATACCGCCGACTTCTATCAATCCGCCTGCACGAATATGTTTGTTTGAGGCAAGAGAAGATGAGGCTTCAAATGTGTAACCGTCAGCTTTCATTGTTCCAGAAACTGCAAGAGCCCAGAGACAGTAAGAATGTGTATCATCCTGAGTGAATGTACGCTTTGTGAGAATCGGCTTAGTAGAATCATCAAGGTCTTTTCCAGATACAGTTTTCGTTTCATACAAATAAGCCTTTGAGCCGGCAGTACCTGTATCACTTGATGATTTTACCCACAAAGGATCGAGAACCGTCTGTCTTCCATAAGAAGCACCTTCCCTGACAAAATAGAATACAGCACTTTCAAATCCAGAGCCGTCTTCATCAACTTTGCCGCCGAGGATAAATGTGTAGTCGGAATCTGCAATATTATAATTTGCAGTAATTTCCGGCGATTTTTCACTGTCAGAGCCGTTGAAGACTTTCTTAATTTCAGGAGCCTTATTGTCAATATTAAGGTTGTAAGTTGCGTTGATTGTGTGTCCGTTTGTTTCGGTATCAGTAACACTTACAGTATACTTAACGTTCGAAGCACTTATGTCGACAGGAATAAAGAGAGTCTTAGAAACATTTACAATCGGATTTGATTCAGAGGCTGCAGTTCCAGTAGTATCGATTGAATCATCTTTATACCTGTAGGTCTTTACGGACTCAGTATATTCCCCTTCTTCAAGAAGCACGCCGCCCTTCTTAACCGTATATCCATGAATTGAACTTTCATCATTAAGCTCAACCGTAAGATACCAGTCGCCTTTGAGATACATTTCACTTTCGTACTTTCTTATTGCACTGGCATTTGTCAAATCTGTCGAAATATCTGATCCACTTGCAAACTGGCGCAATGTTGCAGTCTGTGTTGGTGCAGTCGCATCAACGTCTATATAGTATACCTCTGACCAGGCACCAACTTTTCCGTTTGAGTTGATTGCACAGGCTCTGATGGCAATTCTTCTCGTTTTTCCAGAAGCTGGATCCATTTCGCTGTTTTCGTTAAGAGAAATATTCCATGAAGTTGTTTTGTTTGCTTTTACGCCCCACCAGTCAGATGCTGCAGTTGAATCTACAAACAACAGGTTATGATCTGCGTCGAATCCCAAATCTGTTTTTGCAGAATCTTTATCATAAACTGTGTAGCCATAGCCGCCTACGTTTATTTCACCTTCTTTATTTACAGCATTAGAGACTGTTGTTTTGTCACTACTGTCGAATTTGAAAATTCCATCCGAATCAGCTGTTGCAATCTGAAGATAAACGGCTTTTACAGAAGCTTCTGCAGACGCATCAATTATTGAGCTTCCTGTAACACGAATTGTTCCACCCAAAACAGTTCCTGCAGAGGAAGTTCCTGTTTTATCCGGGTAACTGATTGAAGTTCTAGGTCTGTCTGCATCAGGATTATGCTTGATTGTGTAATCAGTTTTTATTGTGTAATTTCCAAGCTCATCCTCGGAACGAATATAGAATGGCAGAGTGTAAACTCCATCATTAATGCTTTTTGCATAGCTATTGGAATCATATTTTCCGATTATATCAGAAGCAAGTTCGAATGCCCATGAAGATGCCGTTGATTTTGAGGTGTAACCTGTATCAAGCCAGGCTGCCGTAGTACAGAGTGTTGATTCTGATGTACCTTGCTGCTCAATTGTAGGAATGAGCCACATTGTCGAATGTGTTTTAGAGCCACCAACATCAGTAGATGTACTTGAAACAGTTACAGTTCCAGTAACTTCTTCCATAGGATCTGGGCTTGGTATTTTGATTTCAGGTCCAGAATTATCAACCGTAAACGTAATGTTTCCGTTACCAACGAGACTGAGTTTATCATAAGGAATCACCTTGAGAGTTATACTTCCAGTATCAATGCCAGCGAGAGAAATAAGTTCTGTTGTCCATCGCAGTCCCGGAACAGTAACTCCGTTAACCGTGAAGTCCTCGACAACTGAAGTTCCACTTTGTGTGTAATTAACAAGTTCTGTATTTCCCAAAATTGTTGCAAGTGCATCTGTTCCACTTGCAGGTGCAGTCGGACGGTATTTATCCGTTACGGAAGTTCCATCCTTCTTGTAGCTTACTTCAAGCGTGATTCCAGCGATACCGCTAGCGTCATTTGCAGTGATTTCAAATTTAACTTTCTGCTTTTTAGTTCCGCCAACTGTGTAGCTGGCACTGACAGTTTCTAACTGGTCATAAACATCCGTGCCATTTAATTTTATTGGATTACCATTGTCATCTACCTTAAGTCCACCGTTCGCGGTTATTCCATCAGCCTCATATGCCAGAGCCAGAATATCACCTACAGTCGGAGAATTTGAGTCTGAGTTGTAAGAGAATTCTTTTGCACAGGCAGTATTACCGGCATTATTCGGTGCTGTATAGAATAGTGTATCTTCGCCTACACGGATTTTCGGTAAACCGAGATATGTTTTAGTCGAATCAGTTGTATTTGTGTAAGTCGTATAGAATTTATTTCCAGCCGTATCCTTAATATAGACATAGATTTTCTTTTCACCATCTACGTTTTTACCCTTATTATTATCTTCTTCCGGAGTGAATTTTACAGTTGGAAGCTGATTTGCATCCGTAACTCCTTTTGCAGTTTCTCCTGACGCACCTGTATAAGGAGTTTCAGAAATAACAACTTCTGCAATTCCATCATCATCACTTACCGTTGCGTTAAGTTGAGATTTCGTTCCATACTTAAGTGCGAAGCGTGGCTCTGAAGCTTCTCCCAAGTCTGTGATGTTCGTGATTTTGAGGATTGGTCTGTCTGAATCCTGAGAAACTATTACTGTCTGTACAGAAGAATAGCCTGGATTACCGGCCCTGTCCTTGGCCACAGCCTTGAGATAATATGTTGATTCGTCGTCGAGTTTGCTTGTGTCAAATCCGCTTATTGTGAAGGTGTAGTTTCCAGTGAAAGCAAGATTTTCCATTGATCCTTTTGAATCTTTAGTGAGACTTGTCCATGAAAGGGCATTCTTCTCAGCATCAGTCAAATTCTCAAACTCTTTAGCTTTGCCATTAGTGTTAAGCGGAGCCTTAACATACTGAATGCCGGTAACAGCGATTTCTGGGAGTACGTTTTCGTCGGAAATTGTACCGGTCAAAGAAATTGTTCCGTTAATCTGAGTACCGTCGTCATCAGTGCTTGCATCAGTTGGGGCTGTGAGTGTCACTTTAGGAGAAATTCCATCCATAATAACAGTTGCGATTGACTCTGTTGTTTTATTGCCAGCCTTGCTTTCCGAACCTGTTGCATCTGTTACAATTGCAGAGACTGAGAAGTTTCCGGCACTTACACCGTTAAATACGGCAGCGTTATTAACTTCAACTTCCCACTTCCACAATTTTTCGTCATAAGTAATTGTAGACTCTCCGCCATCATTTGTAATCGTTTCTTCTCCTGTCTTGGTAACAGTGAGGCTTCCGTAAGTTGTGTCCCCTTCTTTTATTTCCTTACCATTTACTGAAATTACAATGCTTGACAATCCGGCATGGATATCCTGGGCTGTTCCAGTGAGCTTAGGAAGGGTTCCTTCTCCATTTGAGTAAAGGGTTTCTGTTGTCTGTTTTGTAACAACTGGTGGAGTTGTATCGATATAAATATAGACTGGCGTATAGGCTTTTTGGTTACCAACCCTATCATAAGCCGTGAGTATAACTTCATTATACTCATTATTGACTGTTCCTTCCCGTGAAATAAATTCACTGAGATTTACAAGGAATTTTTCTTTTCCGGCATCAGTTCCTGTAAGAACCGTCGTTGAGAATGAGCCTGTTGACGCATCACTTGCAGCTTTTCCAGCCTGAATGATTTTGTAATCAATTTTTTCGATTCCACATCCATTTTCAGTCAATACGCCAGAGAATGGAAGAAGGGAATCTTTATACCAGGTGTGAGTTGAGGAATCTGTATAAGCATAAGGCTTATCATTGATTTTGAAATCAGCATCACTCCAAGCAGGGAAATTTTTATCGAATATAATTTCAATTTCCTTAGAATTTTTAAGAATGTTGCCGTCAGAATCTTTAACGACGAAAGGATTGCCTGCCGTATCGGTAACTTTCAAAGATACTGTTACGCCAGTTCCAGTGAATTCTGAAAGGTCAAGGCCGTCAAATGAGAAAGTTCCAGTGTTCTCAACAGGCTCGATATCACCACTATAGCCAGGAATTTCAAGTTCTACCTTAGCTATGCCGTAATTGTCCGTTGCGACACCTTCGATTTTAAATGTTCCTTCACTTGGATTTACAAAGTATTTATCTTCGTTTTCATTAGGTTTGTAAATCTTATATGTAGAAGAATTATGTGTAATCTTGACACTTGGGATTTCAGGTGGCGTAGCATCCTTCTGAATAGTGAATATGCTCTGAGGCCACTGATTGCCAGCCCGGTCTGTTACGGTTGCTTTTACAGAATAGACTGCAGTACCAAGCTCAGTCAGGTCACTCGAACTGATTGTTACATCCCATGTTCCCGATGTTGTCAAAAAGCCTGCGTTAGGAGACGGAGAATTTGAATTAAGAGAGAAAGATTTTACTGTTTTTTTCGTATTATTATTTACGAGATCAAGAACAATAGTCTTAACTCCTGAGAAATTATCAGAGAATGTTCCGTTAAGGTTAAGATCATCAGAGCCATTTGTAAGCAGCTGACCAGACTTCGCTGACTGAAGTTCAGGTGTTTCAGTATCAACATTGAGCGTGAAGTTGCTGTATTCTGTTATTGAGCCGCCATAAACGACATTTACAGAATCAATGCTTGCGTTTCCGACATTATCAACAGCAACAAGAATGAGGTAGTTGTGTCCGTCCTTAAAGCCTGTGAACGAATTATCGTAGTTTGTAGTAACTGTGGCATAGCGCTTCAGAGAATCTGTAACACCATCCTGACCATAGCAGGTACCAAAATCTTTTACATAATTTTCAAAGATTGTTCCTGAACCATTTTTCTTGCTTTCGTCATTTCCAAGCAAAGCTACTAAATTACCATCAGTATCATAAACCATGTCTTTATCACCGATGGAAGTATATGCAATGCGCTTTTCTTCTATTTTATTTGCACGGAAGTAACCGTTATTGTCATCCTTGTAATTTTCAAGGAATTCTGTGGCAATACGGTTAAGACCTTTTACAGTAGTTTCTCCTGTTACGGTTGTATCTTCCTGAAGGATTTCTTCCGTACCGGCAGAGATGACCTTATAATAAATCATGTCAACGCCACTTTCTCTGTCGGAAATATGGCCTCGTACGCGGACAGTCTGATTTTTGCCATATGAGGTCGGAGAATACTTACCGCCAATGTCTTCATCAAGGGCAGTATCCCAAAGATTTGCCGGGATTTCGCCTTCAAATACACCGGGTTCAATTTCTGCAACTTTCCAGTTGTTCAAATCACTGATACGGAAGAAAATATCCTTATTGCTCTTGTCAATTGCGTGGATTCCCTTTGGTGGAGTGTTGTCAAATTTAACGACGAGAGGGAATTCTGTTACGTTTTGGGCATTATCCGTAGCCTTAATCTTGAGGTTTGCTAGGCCTGTACGGCCAGTGAAGTCAATGTCTGTAATCGGCAGAGATGTAACTTCCTTAAGCGGTGTTGTAGACGAGCCTTCATACAATCCGATTGTTTTGATACCGGAAGTCTGATCCATAATTGAGCCATAAATAGAGAATTTATTGGCATCGTTGTTATGAACATAATATGTATCAATTTCAGTAGTAGAGTCGGCTTCCTTTTCCTTTGTTTGATAAACACTGTATTTTTCGCTTGTATTCGTAAGGCTGATATTAGTGATTACAGGGTAATCTTTATCAACATTGATTTTGAAAATAGTCAATGTTGTCTTATTTCCAGCGCCATCAATAACTATTGCCTTTACAGAGTGAGGCTTACTTTCGAGACCTGTCAATCTTGCAGCCGGGATTGAGGCTTGCCATTTAGCATAGGCCCCCTGCTCTGCCGTAGCAGTTGAAGTTGCAGGAATTGCCTCGCCCTTTCTATTTGTGTTTCCGTCTTCATACAATTCAAGTTCAACACTTGCGATTCCAGATGAATCATCCGTAGAAGTTCCAGTTACATCAATCGGTGTTTCTGTATTTGAGAACTGTGAGCCAGTAATGTCAGATTCAAGAGCCGGAGCTTCTGTATCAATGTAAATTTCAACAGTTGTTTCTTCGCTCTTGTTACCAGCCTTATCAACTGCAGTGAATTTTACGATATTTGCTACTGTTCCAGATTCGTTTACTTTTCGTTCAAATTCACCGAGGTTTGCAGAGAAGCTTTCCTCACCTGTGAAATTGCCGTCCTCGTCAGTTACCTTTGTTGTTCCGAATGTTTCTGTAGTTCCGTTTGTTTCACCAGCTTTGATAACAGTATAATCGACGTGATCGATTCCACTTCCTTCTTCTTTATACATTCCTGCAAATGGAAGAGAACTTGCCTTGTACCATGTGTGGTTAGTTCCAGATGCATATGGAGCTTTATTTACCTGGAAGGAATCTGCATCCCATACAGGTTTCTTTGTATCCACCACAGTATTGTAGTTCAGTGTGCCTGATTCACGGCCAGCAAGGTCTGTTGCGTGGATTTCGAATGTCCATGCGCCGTTGTTTGTGTCTCCTGATTCAATTTGGATTGTGAATGTGCCGGATTTTTTGTCTTCGGCAATTGTTTTTGTGAATGTGTAGCCCTTGTTTCCACTTGCGATGTCTGCACCGTCAAGTTTTACCTTGGCAATGATTTCATTGAGTCCGTAAGAATCTTCGGCTTTGCCTGTGATTGTGAGTGTCTCCCCATTCTTGACGTACTGAGGTACGCTTGCAGGAGCTGTTTTTTCGATTGCCGGTTTGCCGAGGTCAACCATAATTCCTTTGACCAGTGTACCGGCTTCTTCGCTTGGAGTTGTAGTGTTGCCTGCGGCATCTTTACCCCAGACTTTGTATGCGAAGTTTGCACCTTCCGTGAGAGGAATATAAATGTTGAATGTTGTTTCGGCGGTTGATTTTGCAGTGCCCGCTACAGTCTGAGTTGCGCACCACTTTGGCTCACCGTTTTCAACTTCTGTTGCATAAGCGTAGTAAAGTTCGCTTGTTCCTGTGCCCTGAATAAGTTCAGTAGTTTCGCCATTGACAACTGTCTTTTCATCACACCAGCTTCCGCTTACAAGATAGCGGTTTACCTTTACGCCTTCAATTTCCTTTACGTTGTAGTTTGAATTTGATTCAAGAATCTTTTTGCTACCGGTGAAGTTTTCGTCTTCATCTGGATTAAGTTTGATTGTCGGAGCCTCTTCATCGATTCCGAGGTTTGCGATGATTGTAGAGCTTTGTCCGTAGGCGTCAATTGATGTAATTTCAAGCTTGAAGTTAGTGCCTTCTTCCGGCATGGTGGCAATTTTACCAGTCCAGTTGTAGACTTCGTTTACAGGTGTTTCTTCGTCAATTACAGCATCTGTGAGTTCAACGAGAGGTGTTTTCTTTTTGTCACCGAGCTGGTAGATAAAGCCGGAAATTTTTGTTCCCTTCTTTGAGACAGTTCCCTTGACTCCGCCGTCAACGCCATTGCTTCTTGAGACAAAGGCTCCGTTCTGAGGATTAGAGAGGCTGAGGCTTGGAGCACCGGAATCCACCGCAATATAGAAGGGGCCGATTTCCTTGACTCCATACGGTTCGCTTGCGTCTGTCATTGCATCTGAGCGGATGAAGTCTCGTGCGAGGATTTTTACCTTGTAAACGCCTTCGTTTTCCGGGAGAGTGCAGTTGACTGAAGCCGAAGTTTTATTCGGTGTGGCCGTATAGAATGGGATTTCCCTGCCGTTTTCGTCTTTTTTGAAGTCTTTTCCATCTTCTGCGATGAAAATTTCATATTCAACTACAGAATCATCATCACTGAATGAAACAGAGAGCTTGTTGTTGTTTGTCGTTCCGAAAAGGTTGTGCTCATAGGTGAGGTTATTTTTGTTCAGGCCTTCGGTATCAACGCTCAGAGATTTTTGAGTTTCTCCATCTTTGTAAGAAAGTTCTGCGTTTCCGAGTGTGACTTTCGGGCGGTTTGTTTCCTGATAAATGTAGAAATCTTCGCCGTCATTGCTTTCGATTGAATTATATTCGCCAACGTTACCGACATTATCGATTGCGCGGAAGACGACACGGGCTTTTATCGGCTGATCTTTTGTAATTTTTCCTGTAGCAAGGAAGTAATTTGTGACAAGATCAGTGCGGATTTTTTTGTCGAGAGTACGGATTTTGCCCAATTCACCGTCAATTGAATTTTCTACGCCGAGTTTTGTATAGAATTCCTTAATTTCCCCGAGGACTGAGTATTTTTCATCAGAAAGATCGGCAGTCAAATCTTCACTTGCGCGGACGTCGTATGTTACATTTTCAAGATTGACTTCGTTGATGCTTCCCTGAATTAAGATTGAAGAGTTGATGAATGTGTAATTCTTATATTCTGAATCCTCGCCGAAGTATTCCTTGCCGTAAACAAGCGGAGAAACTGAAGTGATTTGTACGACCGGCTTTGTAGTATCAATATGAACGCTGCGTGACATTTCATAAGAAAGGGCTGAAGTGCCTGTTACCTTGATGTTGACGTTGTAGAGGTACATGAGGCCTTCACTTACCGCCATGATTTTCTGATAGGCTTCACCGCAAAGTGATGGGATGAAAGTCCAGATATTTGTATGACTTTCTTCGTCATAAACACAGCTCAAGCCGCCATCTTTTGTCCACTTATTATTTGCATCGCCCTTGATTGTAACCTGAATTGAGTCAGGAAGTTCCTTTCCAGAACTTTCATCAGAAACTGTGAGTGTGGCAGTGATTTCCCGCAAAGTCATTCCGGCATTGTTCTCTGTAGCCGTACCCGTAAATACGAGTTTGTCAGTCTCTGAGCCTTCGATATATTTTGAATTTGCGAAATATGCAAGGTCTTTTGGTGAAGTGAAGCTAGCGCTTGGCGGAACGGCAGAAACCGTACCGATGAAACCATAATTCTTTGTCTGAGAAAGCTTGATTCCGTCCTTATCACAGCCTGTTACAACGATTGCATAGTAAGCGTTGGCTTCAATGTAGTTGCTGGCAGGAAGTTCTGTTGAAAGGGTTACGGTTTTGTCAGACGGAGTTGGATCCTGAGAATTGTCGAGAAGGAGGTTCCAGCCGTCGATTACGCTAAGCTGGGCCTCGGCTTCTTTTTGAGCGGAAGAATCAGAAGATTCATTTGCATTTGCAAGGTCAATTTCAAGCTCGCTGACTTTTGTAACGAGATTTGCAATGCTCTTGTTGAGGGTATCTTTCGTGATGTGGGCTTTATCGGCATCAATAATCTTTTTGATGTAAACTTTGAGGCTCTTTGGATCGATGTTAACCTGGTCAAGACCGGCACTTACGATAATTGTAAGTGGCTGCTCACCCATGGCCTTGTTGGTGCCGGTTGCGATTGCAGTGCCAGCTTCGTTGTAATTGAGGTTAAAGCCCGAAATATTGTAAGTCGGGTCAGCATTTGGATTAAGGGAGAATGAAAGAGAATCATCTTCCATATTAGTGGTGTCTTTTGCGAATTTATTGAGCGCAGCCCGGACTTTTTCTACGGTAACGTCAGTAGCGATACCCTTACCCGCCAATGATGCGTCGGTAGCAGTTCCATTCAAGACTGAGCGGAAGTCGTTTGCAGAAAGACCGGCACCCTTCTTGGCACTCATGTAGTCCTCATAAATATCATCATAAAGATAAACGACAGAAGTTGAGTTGCCGCCTTCTACGCCTCCGTCGCCAGGATTTTTGTATTCCTTTGTAGAATCAGCAATTGTGATTGTGCAGGAATAGATTTTGTTGCCGGAAGCATCTGCATCACCGACATTATAAATATCATTGTAACGGGTATTTAACTCATCGATGCCGCCCTCAATATAGCGGGCGATGGTGACGCTTGTACCGCCAGTTGTGGAAATATCCTTTTCAGAATATGGCTCAGCAACGAGATTTCCATCTTTGTCGTAAATTGTAATGTCCATAGAAGCAATGCTGTGGTCGTCGGCGATTGTACCTTCAATGGCAAAGAGAGAACCGTATTTTGAAATGGAATTTTCTGAGAGGAAAGTTTTGCGGTTGACGCCAGGTTTAGTGATTACAAAAACAGGAGGCGTGTTGTCAATCTGGAACTGACGAGGAATTGTGCCGGATTTTCGGCCGCTCCTATCCCAGGCAGTTACTTCGAGCTTATAAATACCATCAGGAAGCTCAAAACCGGAATCAGTGGATTTATTGACTTCCATGCTCCATGTGAGGGAATCTTTAATATCAGCCAGCGATGTGCCGTAATCCTTGGTACTGCCATCTTTTTCAAGTTTTTTGACAGAAACCTCAATACGGGTAACGCCTTTATCATCGGAACAAGTTCCCGCAAAGACAAAAGAGCCTTTGACGTAAGCATCATCAGGAGGATATGAGATGGAGAGCTCCGGAGGAAGTGTATCAACGGTGGAACCAAGACCAGCGTCTTCACCGCAGGAAATAAAAGCGAATAAAGAAAGACTTGCCAATACACCTGCAAAAAGTTTTTCAAAAAAGAATCTTTTCATGTAATACTCCGATAAATATATTTTTATATTTATTAAGACAAAAATAGATTTTGCCTTGCCTATATTTACAATTTAATAGCCTTCAAATCCCCAAAAAATAAGAGATTTTAGAGCTTTTAAGATACTTTTTGAAAATTATAGTTATTCTTAAATTAAGTATAAACCCTACCTTAAAAAAAATCAATGTAAATTTAAGTTATTTTTAATTTAAAGGTCATAAGGTGCGAATGGGCCAGCAATCATCGACATCCATAAGGATGTGGCAGATTTTTTTGTAATTTTCTGACTTTTTTCACTCCGCATTGCCGAAAATCGATTTTTTTTGGAAATAAATATGTGTAGGAAAAAGAGAGATTCGTGTTCCGCTACAACACTACAATCTTTCTCCTGCGAAAAATTTATTTCCAAAAGAGGTAAAATATGACCTACCAGATTATTGTCGGTGACGAAATCAAAAAAGAAGCAGCCCAGGCCGTCGCCCAGGGACGACTGCTTAACCTTAAGAACGACATCGTGTTCAAGTCCTTTTTCTCGAAAGAGTGCAAGGAGTCAACCTACTGCAGGAACAAGATGCTTTCTTCTGTGATTGGTCGAAAAGTCAGAGAAACAAAAGTCCTGAATCCAGAACTGCTTCCGAGCAGAACAGACGGAAAGTTCCCGCGACTGGACATCCACTGCAAGCTGGAGGATGGTAGCGAGGTGGATGTGGAGATACAGAATTCAATGTATCAGGACGATCAGATCAAGCGGTCAATCTACTATGCGGCTACACTCACGCACAATTCCTTAAGTTCAGGCGAGCCTTACAGTTCCCTAGCCCACATCTACCAGATAATGTTCATGGATTTTAAGACAATCGAGGACAAAAAGCTCCATCACGCCTACACATTCAAGGAGCGGGACGACCACACCGAGTTGAGCGACATCGTACAGATTCATTACATAGAGCTTCCTAAAATCAAAGAGCTTTTTGACAAGGCGGCCTCAGAGTTGTCAGAACTCGAATTTTGGTCTATTCTGATAATGGCAGGAGAAAACGAGAAAGCAAGGCTTCTGCTCAATAAGCTTACCAAAATGCAGGAGGAAATGGACATGGCGGAAGCACTTTTGAATCAAATGAGCCGGGACCAGCAGGAATGGGAAAACCAGATCGGCTACGAGAGATTTGTCCATGACTGCATATCAAGAGAAAAGTACGCTTTCATGCAGGGCGAAAAGCAAGGAATCCAACAAGGTGAACGCATAAATGCACTTGCTAATGCAAAGAATCTGCTTTGTATGAATCTTGGAACTCCAGAACAAATTGCAAAGGCAGTTTCCCTGCCGCTGGAACAGGTGCTGGCGCTAAAAGATGAACTTTCAAAAGAATTACTGTAAATACACAATTTTATTGCAATGAATGAATTCTTTTATTGCTGTAAATTATCTCTTTTATTTCAATAAAGGAGATTGTTCATTGCCGTAAACGATTACTTTTATTGCAATAAACGACTTTATATACGGCAATAAAGATTTTCTTCTATTGCCGTCTTTTTGTTTGCAAAAGGTACGGCTACTATATAAAATCCACGTCGTAAACAAAAACTCCTCTAACCCACAAAAAATCTTTTGTAATTTTCTGACTTTTTTCACTCCGCATTGCCGAAAATGCATTTTTTTTGGAAATAAATATGTGTAGGAAAAAGAGAGATTCGTGTTCCACTACAACACTACAATCTTTCTCCTGCGAAAAATTTATTTCCAAAAGAGGTGAAAATATGACCTACCAGATTATTGTCGGTGACGAAATCAAAAAAGAAGCAGCCCAGGCCGTCGCTCAGGGCAGATTGCTTAACCTTAAGAACGATATCGTATTCAAATCCTTTTTTTCAAAAGAATGTAAGGAATCAACCTACTGCAGAAACAAAATGCTTTCCGCGGTGATTGGCCGCAAAGTCAGAGAAACAAAAGTCCTGAATCCAGAACTCTTGCCTAGCCGTACCGACGGAAAGTTCCCGCGACTGGACATCCACTGCAAGCTGGAGGATGGTAGCGAGGTGGATGTGGAGATACAGAATTCAATGTATCAGGACGACCAAATCAAGCGGTCAATCTACTATGCGGCTACCCTCACGCACAATTCCTTAAGTTCTGGCGAGCCTTACAGTTCTCTAGCCCACATCTACCAGATAATGTTCATGGACTTTAAGACCGTCGAGGACAAAAGATTGCATCATACGTACACATTTCGTGAAAGGAAAGACAACACCGAGCTGAGCGACATCGTGCAGATTCACTATATTGAGCTTCCAAAAATCAAAGAGCTTTTTAGCAAGCCGGCCTCAGAGTTGTCAGAACTCGAATTTTGGTCTATTCTGATAATGGCAGGAGAAAACGAGAAAGCAAGGCTTCTGCTCAATAAACTTACCAAGATGCAGGAGGAAATGGACATGGCAGAAGCGCTTTTAAACTCAATGAGCCGGGACCAGCAGGAATGGGAAAACCAGATCGGCTACGAGAGATTTGTCCATGACTGCATTTCCCGCGAGAAATACGCCTTCATGCAGGGCGAAAAGCAAGGGATTCAACAGGGATTACAACAAGGTGAACGCATAAATGCAATTTCTAATGCAAAAAATTTACTTAAATTAAACAAACTTTCAGCCGAAGAAATCGCATTATGCTGCTCATTGCCGTTGGATCAGATTCTTGTTCTAAAAGATGAACTTTCTCGGGAAACCGTGTCTTCTGCACAATAATCAACTACGCAATTAATGTCTGTCGCCGAAAAGACGGCGAATAAAAAGAAAACCCGCCACAAAATGTTTCGAACCTTTGTGACGGGCCTAACGCCTGAATAATCAGGCACCCACAATGGAGGCAAGACGCTGGACTGCGTGTTGCCTTTTCTTTTATATATCCTCCCTGCCGGGGTTGGCAAGGGGGATTTTTTTTACTGCAACTCGGCCTTTTCGAAGTATTGATCGGTCATGTAGCCGAGGATGACCTTGTTGGCGAATGTGCCGGCTGTTGGGACACCACCGGAAACGGTTGCATCGTTCGGGATGTTGGCGGTTGGGATTGTCATACATTCCCAGTTACCGGTGAACTTGTCGTTGACGGCACCGTTACCCAAGGTTGACTTTTCCTGCCAAGCAACCTTGATTGAGTTTGTGGTCTGGTTGGCAGACGTGTTGTAATAGTAGATATACGGAACGCTTCCCTTTACATTGATTGTGATGTTGGTACCGACAGAAAGATATGAATCTACTGTTACGACCTTAACTTTGCTTGTATTAAGTTTGCCATTCCTTTTAGCTTCATCATATTTTTCGATATACGCATATTTCAAGTCGCCGGTAGAACTCTTATAGTATGCAATATGAACACCGCCATCGCCGTCAACTGCGAGGTCAACATACCAGCCTGCATAATCTGAATCAATTACTACAGCGTTTGTCTGCCATGCAGTCTGAGCGGCAGTTGTTTCAGCATTAGGGGAGCCATTATTGAATGTTGTTTTAGCGATGTTTGCTGCCGTATTGTAAGAGAACACAAGCTGACGATTACTTGCATCGTACCAGGCAACTACAGCATCTCCATTACTTGCGTAACCGACAGCCGTGTAAGCACCACCTTTATAGGTTGTGCTGCTGGTTGCGATGAGGTGATAACCTGAAGCAGAAGAGGCATTTGTGCCTGAGTCAGTACCGTTGCCAGACAGATCGTTTGCAATACCACCGGTCATTTTGTCATTACGAGTATATGTGTACTCCTGAGAATAATAATTATAATCACGAGTATAGTATTCTGTTCCAGTTACTGTACCATAACGGAATTTCACATTGTTTGCACTGGCATCGTAGTAAGCCATATAGACTTTTGCAGAACTTGTATTTCCCGAGACAGTTAATTTTGGTCGCTGAACACGATTGATGTTGTATGTACCTGTATCATCATCGGTGTTTGAGATACCACCATAATGACTTAGTTCAAGACGACGCTTATTAGAACCATTATAATAATTGCCCGCTTTATAGCTATTATTATCCGTATTTCCATCAATGAGCTTACCTAACGCCCTTGAGAAAAATGTAAAACTTGTTGCGCTACCACTACTTGTATTTATTCGGTCTGTATTAGTTGCGACTCCATAAATGTTTCCGTCTGTGTCATAAGCAACATTCGTATTATGATATTTATTGTAACACATATCCAATGTCCTATCATCATTCTTATAAGTATTTGTTGAATCTTTATAATACTTATTAATTGCAAACAAGTTTGCTCCCTGGCCGTAGCTGATGTAGTAATTTCCGCTTGGGTCAAACTTCATCATCGGGCTGGTTACATTTGCACCGTGTCCGCTCATTATTGTATCGAACACACCTGTCGTCCACAAGTAAATCTTTACATCATCATTCAAGAGATTGTTTGTGATGCCGTTTGCCTGTGAGTTGTATGCCTTTGTATCATTGTCTGTAAAACTTGGGTCAACATTGTCATTGTTCAGGCTGACAACACCATTTACAGTTACTTTTAGAGAACCTTTTGTCGTTGCATTTGCCGCAGCAACTTTGATGTGTGAGCCAAGTTCAGACTTATCAAGAATCTCCTTGTCTTCTGTATCAGTTTCTACTGGTATAGAAACATCAAGGGCTGTTCCTGTTGTTGCACCATCAGGTGTGAATGTAACCGTTGTTTTTACAGTTTTGTTATTACCAACACCTGTTTCAGACTTATCCAAATTGAAGCCGAACAATCTGAAAGTCTCTGCCTTGTTCACCGAATAGCGTCCTGTTGCAGAGCGGGCGAATTCTTCACCGGCGTTATGAGAAAGTCTTGTGTACAGCTTCGTAATATATGGCACGACATCCATCTGATAAACCGGGACATGGTTCGTCTTTGCATCTGTCATACCAGAAGCCGGATAAGAGTTTGTCGATGTAGCATTTGCAGAAGTAAGGTTGCTCAAGTCTGTTGCAGTTACGGTGAGTTTTACATCTTTTGCGGCTACACCATTTATCTGCTCGGTGTCGATTGTAATCGTCCAGTAGATTTTGTGTCCTTTCTGGCTGAGATAGCAGGTGTCACCGTATTTGCGTGCATTAATTTCTTCGGTTGTGCTTGTCCGGCTGATAGTCCATTCATACTTACCACCCGCAGATACTGCACTTCCAGAGTTACCGCTCAAAGCAGACCAGCCTTCATTAGCAACATATGTCGCATCCGTTGAATTCGGGTTGTAAGTTGCCATTGGAACATTTGCAAAACCTGTGAATGCGGTTTCAGTTGTATTGCCATTTGTTGTTACCGGTCTTGAAAGAGTGAACTTAAGGTTTTGGAGTGTGTGGTCATCATAAGCCGTACCTGTGAATATGATTTTTCCTGAGACTTTCGGGTCACGGTCATATTCTGCGTTTTTATTGGCAGCGGTATTATTTGTAGAGTAAGTACTAGTTGTCATCCAGTCGCTTTCAAGTTCGATGTGACCGTTCGTCTTGCTGTTATTGTAAAGACTGTTATTTTCAGCAGAATCCCAGTAGAACGGATTGATTACAACATTTGGCGGAGTTGCATCCACCAAAGCAAGCGTAAGGTCAGAAATATGGAGTACACAGCTCTGGCTTGCACCTTCATCAGTTGAGTCCCAGAATGTGAACGAAGCATTTACACCTGTTAAGTTTCCGTTTTCAGCAGAAAGTGTTTCTGTAGAAGCAAGGCCTGCTACTTCTTCACTTGTCAAAGTAAAGCCTTTAAGACTTGTAGAAGTATTGCTGCTATGATATGAGACCGTTCCAATCTTATCACCAGCTCCAATCAAAGATGTAATAAGAGCGGCAGTTGTTGCGCTGACTTTTGCGTCTGCTGCTGCCAGAGTTCCCGCACCTGTACCAGAAGCAGGAACAGAATCTGTCGTAGCCGCATCTTTTTTGTAGACCATTGAGATGTCACCATTTCCACCTACGAATTCTGAGATTACGGCAAGTTTATCCTTAATCTGGAAAGCAGAGCCGAAATCCGCAGTTTTAATGCTCTGTTTTTCTTTAACTTCGGTGGTTGCTATGACACTTCTAGTCTGGACACCAGTTCCAACAGAGTATGCGTTATAAAGGTTGTAGCCCACAAATTCATCGGCAGCCCAGACATTATTTGAGTTCAAGTCTGTTCCAAGGAAGACTTTTGCAAGACGAGGAGCCCTGTTTTGAATGTTCATTGAGTAAGTTTTTCCGCTTACATTTCCTGCCGCATCAAATGCGAGGACAACAAGGGCACAAGGACCGTCAGGCATGTTGCTTGAATGGACTGTGGCTTCCCAAGAATAGCCGCTTGAAGAGTTACCTTTAACAGCTTCAGGCATTCCGTCGCCGTCGTCAGGAGAATCAGATTTGAATGTGAAATCTTTTCCAGTGCTGTTCTGAACACCCTCGCCGACAGTATTGTCAACAACCTGAGCATATGGGAAGTAGACTGTCGTGCTGGTTTCAGTTCTAACACCTGTGTCCGTATCGAATGTGACTTTTCCATTAGTAGTGTCAATATCATCAATTCTGCGGAGTACACCGCCAGCTTCGATTAAACCGCCTTTTCGGATATGGCTGTTACCAGTAATGTCTGCAGCAGCTGTCGGAGTGAAGGTATATCCGTCTGCACAAAGTTTACCAGCAACCTCTTTTGAATAAAGATGATATTCGGTACTTTCCTGAGTAAAGGTTCGGTCTGTAAGTCCTGAAATAGCCTCTTTTGAATCAGCCTCTCCAGTCGTAATCATAGGATCAAGTACTACAGGTTTTGTATAAGATCTTCCGTCTGTAGCGTTTGCACGTACATAGTAGAATACGAGCCGCTTGAATCCAGAACCGCTTTCAGTAGCCCTTCCACCGAGTGCATAAATATAGTCGTTATCTTCAACAGCATTAATCTTTACATCTTCTGCTTTATACTCAGCAAGATGATTTGCGGTTGCCGTCGAATCTGAGCCTTTGTAGACAGATTCTATTGTTGGGGCTGTATCGTCCCGGTTGAGATAGTAGACATTTTTGACAGTATTCTCGCCATCTGAAACAGAAACTGTATATGTTTCTGAACGTTCAACTTTAATGAAAAGATACTGTTCTTTTGCCTCATTTGTGTCGCCAGTAACAGTTGAAGCATAATAAGTCGGACTTGAATTCTTTCCTGTTACAGTCGTTTTTGTTGTATCAATGGAACTGTTATCCCTTACCTTGATTGCAAGGTACCAGTCGCCTTTGAGATACATATCGCCTTCATAAACATTTCTTGCCTTTATGTTATTTTCCGCAAGAATTGTAGAAGCAACACAACCTGAACTCGGCTGAGTCGTCTCAAACTGATACATTGTTGCAGTCTGGCTTGGAGCATCATTATCAATGTTGATATTGTACCAAGGAGTCCATGTACCAACCTTTCCCTCTTCATTTACAGCACAGGCACGGAATCTGATATATGTCAATTCATTATTAGCAGGCTTCATTTCCTCCTTGGCGTTAATTGTACAGCTCCATGCGGCAGTCTTTTCAGCCTTAATTCCCCACCAGTCTGCTACGCTTGAAGAATCAGCAAACTGGAAAGTTTTTCCTAAATTCGTCTCAGCAGCAGTTTTTTTATAAACTGTATAAACTTTCTGTCCGTTCTTCGTGAGGCTCTCAATATAGTCTTTTCCAGTCGTGTAGTTTATTGTCGTTGTTGAGCCACTTGTTGTAGCACTTCCTTTATCAATCTGAAGGTAAACAGCGGCCACAGTTGTCGTGCCAGAAGGAATGATTGCACTTCCAGAAATTCTAATTGAGCCAGAGAGAGTTACATGATTTTCTGTTTTACCAGCCGCATTTTTACCATAACTTGTTTCATTCGGATAGATGACTTCAGTCTTCGGTCTGTCTCCATCTGGATTATGCATAAACGTGAAGTCTTTTTTAATAGCGATATTTCCAAGCTTATCCTCCGCCATTACATAGAACGGTAAAGTGTACACTCCGTCAGCAATGTTTGAGCCGGCATAATTTGAATTATCATAAGCAATAAGTTCATTTGAGAGAGTAAACTGCCATGTACTTTCAGATTTACCTGCATCATAAGTGTTGTTCCAGAGAGACTTTCCAGAATCATCTACGAGAAGTGCAAGAGCGGTATCACTCGATCCAGCCTGATCTGTAGATGGAATAAGCCATGCTGTTTTTTCAGTTCCACTTTCTAAATCAATAGAAGTTCCAGAGAAACTGATTTTTCCGGTCAGTTCATCAGTTGATTTAGGAGAAGATATGTTAATGTTTGGCGGTGTGTTGTCAACATTGAATGTCGGTGTTGTATTTCCAGGCAAGTCAGACGTATCCATTGCAACAGCTGTACAAGAAACGCTTCCTGTAGCAAACTGTGAAATATCAACTACATCAGAAATCCATTCTGCAGGAGAATCTTTGCTTTTACCATCCTTTCCATTCCAATTTGAAGGTGTTGAAAGTTCAATTTCTTTTTTAGTTGAATCTGCTTTATTGATTCCACTAATCTTAAATTGCATGCTTGCAATTCCGTTTTCATCAAATGCCTGAACTATAAACCTTACATACTGTTTCTTGCTTCCACCGAGATAAACAGAACCGGAAAGTGACTCGTCGGCAACAGCTGTTCCGGATGCATCCGTAAGAACATTATTTCCAGCCGCATCAGAGAATACTCTTACCTTTGTAGAAGAAACGGTCGGAGCCGTTCCGTCTGACTTATAAGTAATGTATGAGGCATTTGAAACCTTATCCTCTGTCTTGAACTGGAAGTAAGGCTGAGCAAGAGCAGTTGATTTTTCACTGACTAATGTTGCATTTCCAGTATAGAAGACTTTATCAAAATTATCTTTTACATAGAAATAAATCTTTTTTTCTCCGTCGACTGTATCACTAGGTTCAAAAGTCCAGTCACCGCTTGAAACAGTCCATACTTTAAATGAACCAGTATTTCCAGAGACAGTTCCATCTTCAGCAAGAGTAATCGGAGAATCAGATACGATAAATTCCTTTACAACAGCAGTTGAAGAAGCATCATCATCTTTAATTGTACCGCTAATCTGGGCCTTTGTACCAAATTTGAGGATATAAACCGGAGCTGACGCTGTTCCAACATTTGAAAGATTATTAATCTGTACCTTCGGTCTGTCCGAATCCTGAGAGATGATTACGGTCTGTGCGTCTGAATAGCCTGTATTGCCTGACTTATCGACAGCAACGGCTCTGAGCTCGTATGTTCCGTCTTCAAGTGTTGTTGTGTCGAAATCTTTAACTTTGAATGTGTAGTTTCCGGAAAGATTGATTCCAGGAACTTCAGCCCATGCTGATTCGCCATCAGACTTTCTGTACTGGATTCCTGCGATTGCTGTTTCCGGCAGGACGTTTTCATCATTGATTGTACCTTCAAGTGAAATCTTGCCGTTGATTTGGCATCCTGGGATGTCAGTATCCCTGTCTGTCGGTGTCTTAAGTTCTACCGTTGGAACTTTGTTGTCGGCAATGATGCTTGCTACTCCGTAAGACTGTGAGTTACCGGCTCCGGCGTTATCTGTTACGGTGGCAGTTACAGAGAATGTCTGTGATGCTGTGTTTGCAGCAAGGCCAGCAAAAATCTTGTCATTTTTGAGGACTGCAGTCCAAGTCCAAGTCGATACGCCGTTTACAACAGTCTTTGAATCTATTGTGAGGGAACCATATGTTTCCGTATTTTCGAGAGTATCGCCAATATTGATTTTCTTGTTGTTTACAGAAATGACGATATCCCTTACTCCGGCAGCCGCGTCCGTTGCCTTTCCTTTGATTTCGGTTGTAGAGTTGGCTTTTCCGTTTGTATATTTTATTCCCAAATCATCGCCACTTGCCTCAGGAACCTGAGTATCGACATTGATTGATGCATTGAGATATTCTTTGTCTGCAATTACTGAATCAAGAGCAGCATTTCCGGCATTATCGACTGCAACGAGAATAAGATAGTTGATGCCTTCAGTAAATCCGGAAAGGACTGAATCATAGTTACTTTCGATTTCAGTGTAGTATTTTGTTTCACCCTTAGAATTTACGATAGATTCCGAGCTTTCGAGGAAATAGACTTTGTTTCCGGCTTCATCTGTCAGGTCTTTTCCATTTCCGTCCGCATCAAGAGTTCGCTCACCGATTTTTCCGTTATCAGATGTGAAGAATACCCGCTTTGTCTCGATTTTGTCTGCAGCCAGAGGTGCGAAATAGCCTGTATAGCCCAAATCATTGCTTTGACTGTAATTTGCAAGGAATGAGTTTGCATGTCCTTTGAGCGTATCGTAATCCAATGCAGAATTACTGCTGATGACCTTGTAGTAAATCATTGCAAGGCCGGTTCCGTCATCCTTGAAGTTGCCGCGGATTTTGATTGTGTTTGCGTTTCCGTAAGTGTTCTCAGAATATTTTCCGCCGACATCTTCATCTTTCGCAGGAACCCAGCTTGAATCAGAAGAAGAAATGTCATCATTGTTGTTTGAGCCTACTCGGAAATACAAATCCTTGTTTGACTTGTCCATTGCGTGCAGACCTTTCGGTGCAACAGTGTCTACAATAGTAGAAAGATTTGTAATCGAAGCAGTTCTGTCAGCCAAATCAGTAACAGTCAGGTCAAATTTCCATTCACCTTCGCTTTTGAGTGAAGCAGGATTTACTGTAATCGAGAAACTTCCTGATTTTCCGTCTTCTGTGCAGGTATCTGCAAGTGTATAACCGTGCTGGCCTGTTGTTACCTCAGCAAAGTCCGTCTCGCCGAATGGTTTGAAGAGAGCTTTTACTGCAAGTGTCTTTATGCCGTAAGAATCTTCGTAGCTTCCGGCAATTGTAAGAGTCTCGCCCTTCTTGACATATTTTGGAAGGTCGCCCGAAGTTTTTGTGATTTTCGGAGCGCCCAAATCGACTGAAATTCCAGAGTATACGACTGGATCAGTCACGTTTCCAGCGACGTCTTTACCCCAGATTTTGTATGCGAAATTGCCGCATTCTGTGAGAGGAATATAGATATTGAATGATGTTTCAGCTGTTGATTTTGCGGTTCCAGAAATTGGAAGTGGCACTTCTTTTGTTGTTTCACCAATTGTAACAGTTTCTGTTCCGTTCAAATAAATCCATTTTGGCTGGTTATTTTCAAGTTCCGTTGCGTAAGCACAGTAGAGTTCGCTTGTTCCTGTTCCCTGAACGGTGCGAGCCTCATCACCTGTACCCTCTTTGTATTCGTCACACCAGGTTCCGCTTACGAGATAGCGGTTTACCCCATCCTTTACACTGTAGTTTGGATTTGTCTCAATGATTCTTGCACCAGTCTTGACCTTTTCTTCTCCGTCAACGATTTCTCCATCAGCGTTAAGAGTGATTGTCGGTGCCGTTTCATCGATTCCAAGGTTTACTGTAACGATTGAATACTGACCGTAAATATCTGTTGCAGTGATTTCAAGCTTAAAGCTTTCGCCCTGTTCTTTTTCCGGCATTTTGTTGATTATGCCGCTCCAGTCGTACACTTCGTTTACGGCTTCTTTATTTATAACGACGGTTTCAAGATTAACCAGTGGCTTCTTCTCCTTGTCGCCAGACTTATAAACAAAGCCTGTGATTGTCGTTCCTTCGCGTTTTGAGACCGTTCCCTTTACGCCGCCGTCAATTCCGTTGGCGCGGGAAACAAATGTTCCGTTCTGTGGATTTGAAAGATTGAGGGTTGGAGCACCAGAGTCTACGGCAATAAGGAATGGCCCCACAGTCATGATGCCTGTAGGATTGTTCTGGTCAGTGTTGATTTCAGAGGCAATGAAGTCGCGGGCAACGACTTTTACCTTGTAGCCCCCTTCTTCCTCAGGGAGGACATAGTTAAGGGCTGCCGAAGTCTTTTTCGGAGTTTCAATCCTGTTTGCTTCAGCGGCGAATTCATCGTCCTCCTTGCAGATGAAAATTTCATAGCTTGCAATATAATCATCATCGCTGACGGAAATTGAAAGCTTGTTGTTGTTTGTAGTTCCGAAGAGGTTTGAATTTACATTGATGCCTGATTTTGCAGTAATTTTTGAGTCGGCGTTTCCAAGAGTAATCTTCGGTCTGTTGGTTTCCTGGTAAATTATCAAGTCTTTACCGTCATTGCTGTCGCTTGAAGAATAATTTCCTTCATTTCCGACGGTATCGATTGCCGTTACTACGATTTTAGCCTGGATAGGCTGATCTTTTTCGATTTTTTCTTTTGAGATGAAGAATTTTGTAATCAGTTCAGTGTCGATTTCCTGGTTAATCGTGTAGATTCTTCCGAGTGAACCGTTAATTTTGCCTTCCGTAAAGGTCTTCAATTCATTGAGGATTGAGTCTTCGGCAGTCAGAGTCTTTTCAAGGTCAGTGCTTGCCCAGATGTCGTATTTGACTTCAGTAAGGTTAGGCTCTTCGATGCTTCCCTTGAGTGAAACGCTTCCGTTGATATAGGTATTTTCGTCCCCTGCACCGAAATATTCAGCACCAGAAACGACTGGAGTAACAGAAGTGATTCTTACGACCGGTTTTGTGGTATCAATATGAACACTGCGGGTCATTTCATATGTAAGGGCTGAAGTACCTGTTACCTTGATATTAACGGTATACATGTACATGAGGCCTTCTGCTTCTGCCATGATTTTCTGATAGGCTTCACCGCAAAGTGACGGAATGAAAGTCCAGAGGTTTGTATGAGTCTGCTCATCATAAACACAGCTCAGGCCGCCGGCTTCTGTCCATTGATTATCTGAATCACCTGTTATTGTAATCTGAATTGAGCCAGGGACTTTCTGGCCAGTGCTTTCATCAGAAACTGTGAGTGTAGCCGTGATTTCACGCAAGGTCATTCCGGCATTGTTTTCTGTAGCCGTACCTGTAAATACAAGCTTGTCAGTCTCTGAGCCTTCGCTGTATTTTGAATTTGCGAAATATGAAAGTTCTTTTGGTGAAGTGAAGTTTGCGCTTGGCGGAACGGCAGAAACCGTACCCATGAAACCATAATTCTTTGTCTGAGAAAGTTTTACACCGTCCTTATCACAGCCAGTAACAACGATTGCATAGTAGGCGTTGGCTTCGATGTAGTTGCTGGCAGGAAGACTTGTTGAAAGAGTTACCGTTTTATCTGATGAACTCGTGTCCTTAGAATTGTCGAGAAGGAGCTTCCAGCCGTCAATTACGCTAAGCTGGGCCTCAGCTTCTTTTTGAGCATCTGAATTTGAAGATTCGACTGCATTTGACAAATTAATTTCAAGCTCGCTGACTTTTGTAACGAGATCTGCAATGCTATTGTTGAGGGCTTTTTTTGTGATGTGGGCCTTATCGGCATCAATAATCTTTTTGATGTAGACTTTAAGGCTCTTTGGATCGATGTTAACCTGGTCAAGACCTGCATTTACGATAATTGTAAGAGGCTGCTCGCCCATAGCCTTGTTGGTGCCGGCAGCGATTGCAGTGCCAGCTTCGTTGTAATTAAGGTTGAAGCCCGAAATAGCGTAAGTCGGGTCAGCATTTGGATTGAGTGAGAATGAAAGAGAGTTGTCTTCTATTTTAGTTGTATCTTTTGCGAAATTTGCAAGAGCCGTGCGGACCTGATTTACAGAAAAGTCTTTAAGGCCCTTACCCTTGATTGAATCATCGCTTGCAGTACCGTTAAGAACTGAGCGGAAGTCATTTACAGAAAGGCCGGCACCCTTCTTGGCACTCATGTAGTCTTCATAAACATCATCATAAAGATAGACGACAGAAGTTGAGTTGCCGCCTTCGCTTCCGCTGTCACCGGGATTTTTGTATTCCTTTGTAGAATCAGCAATTGTGATTGTGCAGGAATAGATTTTGTTGCCTGAAGAATCAGCATCCTCGCTGTAATCGTAGATTTCTTTGTAGCGTTTGTTAACTTCGTCCTGACCGTCGGCAATATAGCGGGCAATTGTAACGCTTGTTCCGCCTGTTGTAGAAATTTCCTGCTCAGAATATGGATCGGTTGAAACAAGATTTCCATTTTTATCATAGACTGTGACATCCATGGTAGCAATGCTGTGGTCATCGGCAATAGTACCGTCAATTGTGAAAAGAGAACCGTATTTAGAAAGGGAACCGTTTGAAACAAAAGCTTTTCGATCGACGCCCGGCTTTGTGATTACGAAGACAGGCGGAGTATTGTCGATGTCAAACTGGCGTGAACTTACGCCGGAAGACCTGCCGCTCTTATCGTAGGCAATCGCCTCAAACTGATATTTACCGTCCGGGAGATCAAATCCGGAATCATTTTCCTTGTTGACGGAAAGTTCCCATGTGAGTGAATTGTTTACGTTGGCAAGAGATTTTCCGTAACTCACACCTGTATCAAGGTTCTTTATTGACACCTCGACACGGGAAATACCTTTATCGTCGGAACATGTTCCCGCAAAGACAAAAGTGCCCTTAACAGCCGCAGCTGCAGGAGGATATTCAATAGAAAGTTTAGGAGCCTCAGTATCTACAGTAGAACCGAGACCGGCACTCTCGCCACAAGAAGCAAGGGCGAGCAAAACAAATGCAATAAAACCAGCAGCAAAAATTTCAGTAAATCTTTTCATGTCGCACTCCATATTCCATGATTTAAAGAGAAAAAACTTTATCTTTATATTATCGGCACTTTTTTAATTTTGTAGACTTTTTGTTATGATTACTTTAATGTTTGTTATAATAGCCCTTGTACCACGCTGCAAATTTTGCAAGGCCGTCGGATAACGGGGTGGCAGGCTTGAAGCCGAAATCACGCTGCAGGTCAGCGACATCAGCATAGGTCTGATAAACGTCACCCGGCTGCATTGGCAAGAGTTCTTTTTTGGCAGGCTCAGTGATGATTTCCTCTTTTAAGAGGCATTTTTCGAGGGTCTCAACGAAGTACATGAGGCTCTCCGGATTGTTGTTTCCGATGTTGTAGACTTTGTAAGGCGCTCCGTCCTCGGTTTCAGCTGGAGTTTTCTGCATTACATTGAGGATACCTGTTACGATGTCGTCAATGTAAGTAAAATCGCGGTACATGTCTCCCATGTTGTAAATCTGAATCGCCTCGCCTTTTACCAGTTTGTTGGTAAATTTAAAATATGCCATGTCCGGCCGGCCCATTGGTCCGTAAACGGTAAAGAAGCGCAGTCCGGTGCATGGAATTTTGTAGAGTTTGGCATAGGCATGGGCAAAAAGCTCATTTGATTTTTTGGTCGCAGCATAGAGGGAAACAGGATTATCGACCTTATCCTCGGTTGAATACGGAACTTTTTTGTTGGTGCCGTAAACGCTTGAAGAAGATGCATAGACCAGGTGCTCTACAGGATAATGCCGGCAGAGTTCCAGAATCGTGTAAAAGCCCAGCATATTTGAATGGATGTAGGCGTCAGGATTGTCGATTGAATAGCGGACGCCAGCCTGAGCCGCAAGGTTCACCACGACGGAGATTTTATTTTCTGAGAAGATTTTTTCCATCGCGCTTCTGTCGGCTATATCGGCCTTGATGAAAGCAAAACGCTCCCCAAAGGAAGAAAGCATTGAAAGACGCTCTTCTTTGAGGGAAATGTCGTAATAGTCAGTTATGCAGTCAACGCCGATGACACGACAGTTCTTTACGGACTCAAGGATTCGTTTTGTGAGAAAGCTACCGATAAAGCCTGCCGCACCAGTGACAAGCAAGGTCTTGTTTTCCAAATCAATGTTCTTCATATCCGCACATTATAGCATAAAAAGGAATCTCTTTCAATTTTCATCTTTTTCTTTTAAATTTAACATATTGCTGATTGTTGGAATTGACAGTAAAATAGAAAAAACTTAACTCTTGTGGAGAATTAAATCATCATGAAAATTGCAGTCGCAGGAACCGGATATGTAGGTCTTTCAAACGCCATTCTTCTTGCACAAAACAATGAAGTTTATGCCGTTGACATCATTCAGGAAAAGGTTGATTTAATCAACAGCAAAAAGTCTCCAATCATCGACAAGGAAATCGAAGAATATCTCGCCACTAAAAAACTCAACCTCACGGCAACCACAGATGCAGAGTCCGCATACAAGGACGCTGATTTCATCATCATATCGACTCCGACCAACTACGACCCGGAAAAAAACTATTTCGACACTTCAAGCGTTGAGGCCGTAGTTGAAATCGTAAAAAAGACAGGCTCAAATGCAACAGTTATCGTAAAATCAACAGTTCCGGTCGGCTATACAGAAAAACTCCGTGCCGAAACAGGCTATAAAAACATGCTCTTCTCGCCGGAATTTTTGCGCGAAGGCCATGCCCTCTACGATAACCTTTATCCCAGCCGTATCGTTGTAAGCTGGCCAAAGGATTCACCAGAGCTCAAGTCCAAGGCAGAAAAGTTCGCATCGCTTTTAAAAGAAGGTGCCATCAAAAAGGAAATCGAAGTTCTCTACCCCAACTGCACTGAAGCCGAGGCAATCAAGCTCTTTGCAAACACTTACCTCGCCCTGCGCGTAGCCTTCTTCAACGAACTTGACACCTATGCCGAAGTCCGCGGGCTTTCAACAAAATCAATAATCCAGGGAATCTGCCTTGACCCTCGAATCGGCGACTTCTACAACAATCCTTCCTTCGGATACGGCGGCTACTGTCTTCCAAAGGACACCAAGCAGCTTCTGGCAAACTACCGGGACGTTCCTCAAAATTTGATTCAGGCTATCGTCGAGTCAAACACAACCCGCAAAGATTTTATCGCCGACACAATCATCGCAAAGCATCCTAAAGCCGTAGGCGTCTACCGACTCACAATGAAGGCAAACAGCGACAATTTCCGCCAGAGTTCCATTCAGGGTGTAATGAAGCGCATCAAGGCCAAGGGAATTCCGGTCATCGTATACGAGCCCACCTACAAAGGCGAAGATTTCTTCAACTCAAAAGTCACAAAAGACCTGGAATCATTCAAAAAGGAATGTGATGTCATCATCGCAAACCGCTACAGCGAAGAACTTGCCGATGTAAAAGAAAAAATCTTCACACGAGACCTCTTCTCTAGAGATTAAAAATAAAAAAGGTGAAAACTGAATGAAATATGTTTATGTTTTAACATCCACACCAAAAGATTTGTACTACGAGCAGGCTTTGATGTCCGCTTACTCACTCAGAAAGACAAATCCTACGGCTCAGATTATCGTTCTTGTCGACAACAAGACCAACGCAAGCTTTACCGAAGAAAACAAGAGGACCGCCCTCAAAAAATACACCAGCCAGATCATCAGCATTGATTTTGCAGACGACGTGCCGAATGTAGACCGTTCCCGCCTCATCAAGACGGCAATTCCGGAATACGTTTCAGGTTCCTTCCTTTATATTGACTGCGACACGATTATCTGCGGCGATTTAAGCGAGATTGAAAAAGAAGAAGCTACAAGCGGCGGTGTTCTTGACGGTCACTGCATGCTCGACGAACACATCCACAAAAAATATTTTCTCGCCCGCGACAAAAAACTCGGCTTTTCAGGCACAAAAAAACTTGGCGCCAACATCAACGGCGGCCTGATTCTCGCAAAAGCCGAAACCGAAGAGCAGAAAGCCGAGACAAAGGAACTTTTCAAGCAATGGAACGAAATCTGGAAATACTCAGCCTATAAAAAGCACGACAAGCACGACCAGAGCGCCCTCAACGAAGCAAATTACCGCACCGGCTTAAAGATGAAATTCCTGGACGGAAAATGGAACTGCCAGCCAAGCCACGGCGGACTTGCTTTTTTAAAGGATGCAAAAATCATTCACTACTATTCAAGTGAGTTCTCTGGCAAAAACTACATTCCATATTATAAGCTTGCCGACAAAGCCCTTCAGGCCCGCATCAAGGAAGCCGGCGACATCCCCGAAGACATAAAAGCAATGATTGACCAGCCGAAATTCCAGTTCAATCCGGTACATTTAATCAACGACTCGCGGATTGTAAGCATAATGCAGTCACCGCTCACCTTCACCCTCGCAGACATCAAGTCTCACTGCCCGCCATTGTTCAATTGCATGGAAGCCATTGTTGGCGGACTGAGGGGACTTGCGAAAAAAGTCAAATTTTTTTAATTTGATTGAAGCAATAAAGGAGATTCACTAAAATACATATATATGACACGCTTAGTAACTGATTATCTTGACAACTCCGTAAAAAACTTTCCAAACAAAATTGCATTCGCAGATGAAAAACGCGAACTTACATTTAATCAACTTTATACTGAAAGCCGTAAAATCGCACAGGTGCTTATTGACCGCAATGTCTTCAAGTCTCCTGTCGTTGTTTACCTTGAAAAATCCGTTGAAGTAATTTCATGCTTTATGGGTGCGGCTTATTCAGGCAATTTCTACACTCCGATTGACGTCACAATGCCGGAAAGCCGTGTCTCAAAAATTATGGAAACGCTTGCGCCTTCTCTTATCATTACTGATTCAGCTCATCAGGATGCAGCAAAGGCTTTTGCCGGAAACACAGAAGTCCTGCTTTACGAAGAGATTCAGAAAGGAAACAGTTCTGACGAAGCAATTGCAAAAACACTTTCGCGTATTGTCGATACCGATGTCCTCTATATTCTTTTTACCTCTGGTTCTACGGGAACTCCAAAAGGCGTCATCATCAACCAGAAGGCTGTAATTGACTATGCCGAATGGGTAACTGAAACCTTTGACATTTCAAGCGAAACAGTTTTCGGCGAGCAGGCTCCATTCTACTTTGACAATTCAATTCTTGACATCTATCAGACGCTCAAAAATGCCGCTACATGCTATATCATTCCTCAGAAATTCTTCATGCTGCCTAAAAATCTTTTCGGCTTCCTTAACGAAAAAAAGGTCAACACGATTTTCTGGGTTCCTTCGGCTCTCTGCATCATGGCAAACCTCAAGGCTGTAGACAAATTCCCTGTTCCTACTCTGAAAAAGATTCTTTTCTGCGGCGAAGTCATGCCTAACAAGCAGCTCAACGTATGGCGAAAAAGCTATCCTGATGCACTTTATGCAAACCTTTATGGACCGACGGAAATCACCGATGTATGTGCATATTACATCGTTGACCGCAAATTTTCCGACGATGAAAGCCTCCCGATCGGATTCCCATGCAAAAATACAGACATCATCGTTCTTGATGAATCAGACAAGCTCGTTCCGCCGACTCTTGCAGACGTAAAGGGCGAGCTCTGTGTCCGAGGCACATGCAATTCACTCGGCTACTACAATAATCCAGAGAAAACAAAGGCGGCCTTCGTTCAGAATCCTCTGAATAAGGTTTACAGCGAAATCATATACCGCACCGGCGATGTAGTTCACTACAATGAGCGCGGTGAAATCATGTATGACTGCCGCAAGGATTTCCAGATTAAGCACATGGGGCACAGGATCGAACTTGGAGAAATCGAAACCGCAATCAGTGCAGTTGAAGGCGTTGAACAGAACTGCTGTCTTTATGACACAGAAAAAAGCAAAATCGTAATGTTCTACACAGGTTCGATAGAAGCTCAGTCCGTAGTCGACGCGATTAAAGAATCCGTTCCTGACTACATGATTCCAAATAAAAAAGTTAAGCTCGATAAAATGCCGATCAACCTGAACGGCAAAATTGACCGGGTTGAACTCAAAAAAATGCTTTAAATACAGGAGAAAAAAATGGATGAATTATTAGAAATCTTAAAGGAAGCAAAGCCGGAAGTTGATTTTTCTACAGAAAAGGCATTGATTGACAACGGTGTGCTCGACTCATTTGATGTCGTTCAGCTCGTAATGAAACTTAACGAAGAATTCGACATTGAAATCGGCGCAGAAGAAATCACTCCGGAAAACTTCAACTCCGCCGACTCAATCTGGGCAATGATTGAACGCCTTCAGTAAATCATGTCGTTTAATACTGCGCGTACATAAATCCTGTGTCGCCGGAACTGAAGCTGAGCGACAGGATTATCAGAATCAGAGGAACATAGTAGGCCGCCCAGCGGAAGGCTATGTTCTTTTTCTGAATCGACTCATAAACATCGATTTTATTTTCCTTCAGCAGGCTCACTATAAAAATAATCAGGGAGCCCAGAGTTATCAGCACGATATGGCTCTGAAAATCCGAAATGTTTCCAAGAATCTGATTTACATAATCCTTTGAGGCAAGCATCAGCGGATTTCCGAAATGAGTGAAAGTGTTTCTCAAATATGCAAATGCCTTAGGCACATCAACAATCCGGTCAAAGTACCAGCCGATGTTCACGATTATGAAAGTGCGGACAATCTGGAAAATGTGCCATCCCCTGCTCTTATCGTTTACATGAAGCTTTTCATTTATCTTTTCAAAAACAGGACTTAAAATGTCGCTCATGGCGATTACAAGACCGTTATACAGGCCCCAGACAAAGAAATGGAATTCCGGGCCGTGCCAGACGCCGACAAGAATGAATACAATGATGTTTGCGACACAGGCAGGCAAAGTCCGTCCGAAATGCTTTCCCAGGTGATTTGTAGCCCATTTGCTTAGATTCTGCATGATTTTAGTGAGGGCAAAAGGATAGAAAATATAGTCGCGCATCCAGCCGCCAAGGGTAATATGCCATCTCTGCCAGAAATTCGCAAGGCTTGTTGAAAAATACGGCTGCTTAAAGTTCTGCGGCAGCTTGATTCCGAAAAGCTCTGCAATACCCAAAACCAAGTCAGTTCCGCCAGAAAAATCCGCATACTGGTAAACGGAATACATGAGGATTCCGAGGACAAGAACGCAGCCCGGATAATTTGTGTAAACGCCGTCAAAAATCGTGCCGACATGTTTGACGAGAAGGTCTGCGACAAGATATTTTTTGAGCGAGCCGTAGAGAATCATCATGAAACCGTGCTTTATGTTCTCAAAATCGAAATTCCTTTCTTCACGGAACTGGAAGCCACTCTGATTGTAGCGGCAAATTGGTCCGAGAATAAGCTGCGGGAAGAAAGAGACGAATACAAAATACTTGAGGAAATTATGCTCACGCTCGTACTTTGAGTTGTAAATGTCCATGAAGTAGCCGATTGTGGAAAGCGTGTAGTATGAAATTCCGAGCGGAAGCAAAAGAGTCTTTGATCCGGCTAAAATTCGCCAGTATTTGAGGTAAAGAAGGATTCCAAGATTGAGGACGAGCATTGCTACAAGCACCAGACGCTTTTTTGACTGAACCCGCTTTTTCTCGATTTTGAAGTCATCTTTTGAAAGGTCCGCCTTTTTCGCCTTGAGGGCAGCATTCATGTCAGACACAATTTTGGCGCCAAAGAAGGTGATAAGGGAGCTTGCAAGGATAAAAATTATGTTGCCGATTCCGCTGTATGCATAAAAAACAGTGTTTGCCAGAAGAAGAATGCACCACTGGAATTTTTTAGGCACGAGATAATAAACAAAAAGAGAAATCAAAAGGAAAATTGCAAATGTAAACGAAAAGAAAGTCATATTATTCTCCAAAACTAGAATGAAGCGAAATTTTCCGAACAGTCGTTCTGTTTAATACCGTCCATGTAGCTGATCACTCGGATTTTTCCAGATTTTCCAGCAGGAAGCTCAACAGTAGTTTGACTTGAATTCTTTGCAAGGAGCATTTTCTCGCTTCCACAGACTGCGTAAACATCGTAAGTAATGCGATTTGAGGCTACATGATTTGCCAGGGGAATGATTTCCATTGATTTTTTGTCGTCGCTTGTAATCATGTAAAGGCCGAAGATTCTGTCAAGCTGAGCCGCCATTTTTTCGGCATAAGAAGAATAGAAATACTTTTCAAGGTTGTTTTCTTCAATATATTTGGCGGAGAAAAAGTCACAGAAACAATCAGTCCACTTATACACGCCTTTTTTGTTAAAATGATTGTCGTCATAATAGTCTGAATCAAGAGCAGAAAATAAATCCGGCCGTGCAAGGTTAAAGTCATAATATGTAAAACCACGCTCAGAAGTAAAATTCCTGCAGAAAGAATAATATTCATCGTAGTTTCCGCGCTCATTCAGGTAAAAATCAGAACAGGGCATTGAATAAAGAATCAGTTCGATGTCATTTTCCCGGCAAAGCTCTATGATTTTATCAACAGTGTTTTTCCAGTCGTCGGTAATTTTAGAAACTTGTATTATTCCTTCCTTAGAATAATTTGAAAAACCACCATTTATCACCTCATCCAGATCAAGAAGACACCCTTTACCCGAATATTCAGCGTCATCAGAGTGATATGTTCCCTTAAAATATTCACCGGCAATAAGAGATATTATTTTTTCTGCCAGTAAAGATGGATTTAATGTTATCAACTTGTCTTTTCCAATAGGCAAAAAAGAATTGAAATAATGTTTTGGAGAAGAACAGTTTAGTAGATAATCAATTTTGATAGAAAAATCCTTAATACGGCTTGCAACAATATATTCAGAAGTCAATCCAGTTCTTTCAAAAAAAGCTGGTGCACAAGTAATGGCAAAATCCAGTTCTAAAAAGACTTTTTCTATTTTATAAAGTTTCACAGCCTGCTTGAGAATCGCATAAGTTCCGTCAATTTTTTGAGAAGGCGTCCCTGTATTGAAAACGCTCTTTCCAAATTTTTGAGAAGCTATGTTTGCCTCAACTCCATGGGAAACATGAGAAGCACCACAAATAAGATAATCAATTTTTTCCTGCCTATAGAATTCATAAAAAAGCGAGCGGGCATAGGAATTCGCATCATCTTTTAGCAAAAAAGCCAGTGGAATCGTAAGAAGGAAGAAAATCACCGTAAAAGCAATAATCTTGAGCAGAACATGAATTTTTTTCATACTCATTACATAATAGAAGAAAAAGCTTTTACTTGCAAGGAATCACAGGGAAGCACGCGCAATTGAATAAAATCTGCAACACGATTATAATTTTTGCATGTTTACCGCATTGTACCAGATTATAATCCAGCCATTAGTTCTTCTTACAGAATTTTTTTACGAACTTATCTACGAATTTACAAACAATGAAGGCATCGCGGTTATCGGTTTAAGTTTTGTAGTTACGATTTTTACCCTGCCTCTTTACATGGTTGCCGAAGAATGGCAGGAAAAGGAAAGAAATATTCAGTCCAAATTAAAAAACGGAATTGAGCGTATAAAATCAACCTTCAAGGGTGACGAGCAGTACATGATAATGAATGCCTATTACAGGGAAAATCATTACCACCCTATTATGGCGCTGCGCTCATCTTTCAGTCTTTTAATCCAGATTCCATTTTTTATGGCAGCCTATAATTTCCTGTCTCATCTGGAACCATTAAAAGAATACTCTTTTCTGTTTATAAAAAGTTTCGGTCATCCCGATGCAACTTTTCAGCTGGCAGGATTTGCAATCAACGTTCTTCCAATTGCAATGACAATAATCAACTGCCTTGCAGGTGCGATATACTCAAAGGGACATCCACTATCCGAAAAAATCCAGATTTATGTCTGTGCCCTTGTATTTCTTGTTCTGCTTTATGATTCTCCGGCAGGACTTGTCGTTTACTGGACAATGAATAATATTCTTTCCCTTGTAAAGAATATCTTCTATAAATTAAAAAATCCCCGCCGCGTACTTTACGTCATTGCATGTATTTTTGCGGGAGTATGTCTTATAAGTTCCATCTTTATTTTAAAAGATACAAAAAAGATTTTCCGGCTTGCACTTGTTCTTTTTGCAATTTTCATTCCTCTTCTTCCACCTTTACTCAAAAAGCTGAATCATATTATTGAAGAGGGAGAAAAATCTGGAAAATTTATTTTTGCAAACATCCAGGATAAAACAAGGCTTTTGCTTTTTATTATTTCGGCTATTTCAATTGTCCTTCTTGCAGGTCTTGTAATTCCAACAATAATTATGGAAAGCGAACCGGAGCAATACTGTTTTGTAGACTCTTATAAATCACCATTCGTTTTTATTTTTACAGTCTTCTGTCAGGCACTGGGACTTTTTGTCTTCTGGCCGGCCTGTTTTTATGCCCTCTTTTCAAAAAAAGTAAAAACCGCATTTGCACTTATCTTTCCATGCATTGCAATACTCGGCATCATCAACTGTTTTGCCTTTTCCGGAGATTACGGACCTTTAAGCCCGGAACTGCTTTTTATGCAGCCTCAGTCTCTTGCCGTTTCTTTCAAGAAGGTTCTCTTTAACGGCGTCATTATGATTGCCTCTACAGCGCTTATTTTTATTTTGCTTTTCAAGCATACAAAAATCATTCAGTCTTTCTGCACAATTCTCTTACTCTCACTTGCAGCCGTTTCTGTAAAGAATATATTTTCAATTCAAACCGCATATTCAAAAATGGAGGCTCCCATTGTAAAAGAGACAATTGAGCCTGTTTTCCATCTTTCTAAAACAGGGAAAAACGTAATTGTTCTTATGCAGGACAGATGTTTTCTTCCTTTTGTTAATGTCTTTTTTGAAGAAAACCCTGAGTATTTAAAGGAATTTGACGGATTCACCTTCTACGCCAACACAATGTCACACGCACGCTTTACCATGCTTGGAACTCCGGGAATTTTTGGCGGTTATGACTATACTCCATGGGAAGTAAATCAGCGCACAGACAAAAGCTTACAGCAAAAACACAATGAAGCAATTCTTTCCATGCCGATTGTCTTTAATGAAAACGGCTGGAACACAACCGTTGCAGACATGCCCTACGAAAATTACCTGGAACAACCGGTTGAAAAAATGTATGAGGGCTACCCTTTTGTAAACCGCGTTATAACACACGGAACCTACTCTGATTTATGGTATAAACAGCACAACATGACAAAGGCCCCCTTCCTTAGCACTCAGATAAAACGAAACTTCGTATGGTTCAGTATATTCAAAATGGTGCCGCCTGTTCTCCGACAGGTTGTCTATCATGGTGAATACTGGCTTTCATGGAATGAATTTGATGACACGGCAAAATTCATAGACAATTACTCAGAAATTGATTATCTTCCTGAGCTTACGGATTTTACTTCTGACAAAAACGCCTTTCTTCTTCTGGATAACGAAGCTACGCATGAGCCGATGTTCCTTCAGGCACCTGATTACGTTCCTGTTCAGGACATTACAAATTATGGAAGCGGAAAATACGCAGATTACGACCAGTACCACACAATTGCAGGAGTCTTTAAACGGTTGCCAGACTTCTTTGATTATTTAAAAGAAAATGATGTTTACGACAACACAAAGATCATCATAGTTTCTGATCACGGCAAGGGATTTTACACAGGCGTTTTTGAAGACACTCCGGATGTTATGATCTGCAAAGACAATTACACTGCAACCTTAATGGTAAAGGATTTTAATTCCCGTGGTTCACTCAAAACAGATTATACTTTCATGACAAACGCTGACACTCCATATCTTGCAACAAAAGATGTAATTGACGGAGCAAAAAATCCGTTCACAAACAGTCCTTTTGAGGTAACTGACAAAAACAGTTATATGAAGATTGCAACAGCACCGGCAGAAAGTACCCGGATCAGACATCATACTCAATTCACA
This sequence comes from Treponema ruminis, assembly GCF_014201975.1. NCBI lineage: Bacteria > Pseudomonadati > Spirochaetota > Spirochaetia > Treponematales > Treponemataceae > Treponema > Treponema ruminis. The sequence continues at coordinate 144,332 of NZ_JACHFQ010000002.1, forward strand.
GTTGCTGATGACGAATGGTATACCGTAAAAGACAATATCTATGAAAAGAAGAACTGGGGAAGATTAAATATAAAGGAAAGCAAATAAGCAGAAATTGGCATAAAATATAATTCCACTTTTTTTTGCAATCAGTTATACTAAAAATACGTAGCATGCTATTTCAGCCTTCTCCAGTTATTCTCATCAAAGATGTTTTCTTTTACAGCCCAGCCTCCCTTTGAATCAAGGTCAAAGGTCTTGTTATTGTAGATTTTTGTCTGATTGTGCTGTACGGAGTAATAGGCATGGACTTCTCCATCTTTTTTCTGAGTGAATTCCCTGCCTGTAAATGGATTTATATTGCTTAAATCCAAGCCTTTCTTTGCGAGGAAAATTGTATCGGCATTCATCATGAAGTTTTCGTCAGTCTTTACGCTTCCGCGCTGGTCAAAATCCTTGAACATAAGCATTGCCGAAAAGAAAGCAGGAGCCTCATAATCAGCAAAATTCTTGAATTCTTCAAGGTGAATTCCACGACCGTGATCTGAAACGACAATGATTCTTGTGTTATCGTATGCATGGTTATCCTTCAGGTAATCAAGCCACTTGCCAATTGCTTTTATACAAAGGGCATTTACCCTGTAGTGAACCAGGTCTTTTGAATCCTTATAGTCATAGAGGGGTTTAATTTCTTCTTCTGAAATGAAACAATTTTCGCCCCAGTCAGGAGAATCCGCGTCAGGATGAGTGCCGTCATTTTCAATAAAAAGATAATTATTGTCAGCACTATCAAAATCCGTAAGCTCATTGAAAAAGTAGAGGGATGCATAGTGATTCTCAAAAGTCGTTTCGTTGACCGGATCCTTTACGACATTATAGAAATACATCCTTGCTTTTGGGTACATTGCCTGAATTATGCAGAAATTTCGTGACTGTTTTTTGCAGATTCTATCGATTTCACGCCCCTTTATGTTCATGGCCGCAATGTAATTTGCAGAATACTTTCCTGCAAGCTCAGAAACATTCATTTCCGGGTATTTTTTAAAAGCACTTAAATCAGTTTTGTCTGAATAATTTGGAAGCGGCGGGTCAGTTATCGTAACTTTCCAACCGGCATCCAAAAAGAGTTTCGGCATTACAAGACTTGCCTCATTGTGCTTTTCGCGAAGCAGCTCGTCTTTTCTTGCATTGATTTCTTCCGGGCTATACTCATAACCACCGAGCATTGCAGGACCTCCGGTCGTGGTAAAATCACCAAAACTGAGGGAATTTTTAAACCATGTGAAGCCTTCAAAAGATTTCTGCAAGTCAGAATACTGTGTCAAGATTTTAGGAATGAAGCTGTTGATTCCCCTGTCAAGGAAAATAACGACGACGTTCTTTTTACCGGAATCTTCTTTTGCAAGATGGAAGACCGGCTCAAGTTTTTTTGGCTTTCCGTCATTTTTCGCCGCAAGAAGATTTTCTTTATTGGCATTGTATGTTGAAATTATGATTTTTGATTTGTAGAGTCCAAGTGCACCTTCAGCAATGCAGACAATAACAATGGCAGAGACGACAAATGAACGTAACCGCTGATTTTTCAATAAGAAAAAGAGGCCTGCACAGAAAAGAGCCAGCAAAAGTGGGAGTATAGCGTAGAGAATGCTTTTATTTCTAAAGATTCCGTCATTCTCAAAGGCGAAAATCTGAGAAATATTGCCGTACTCGTATTCGAAAAGGTAGACATTTGCCAGGGCGGAAACAAAAAGAATGAAAAGTATTAGCGAAAGGAAATACTTTACCCTGTTACCAAACATCTTGTAAATTGCAGCAGGCCAGAAAACACAGAAACCGAGGAAAAAGGCAAGACAGCCGGAAACATAGTTGAAAGGAGAATCCGTCTGTCCCAGGCATGAAAACTCAATAGGGCTGGTAGCAATTACGCTTGAAGGAAGAAGGAATCCCATGAAAAGTGCGAGAGCCAGAGCCGAAGTAATAAAAATAGACCAATATGATTTTCGCGCACACTCGTCAATTTTATTGGACAAAGCAAGAAATTGTTTTTTAAGGACAGTCTTGCAGAGAAGAGGCACAAGCAGAAAAAGAATCAGGGCAGACCAGACAACCATGATATTTACAGCAGCGACACGTTTCTGGAATGAAATTGCAAGGCAAACAAGCAAAAGCATTAATGCGAAAATTCCATAGACGACTTTTGAGCCATATCCTGACTTTTGGAAAATATTCTTTGCAAGTGAAAAAAGATTATTGCAGATCCAGTAAATTACAAGACCGCTGGGAGAGTTATAGAGCAAGGCAAGAAAAACAAGGGAAAGTCCGTAAAGCTGTACAAGTTCCTTGCGAGGAGCCCCCCGAGAATAAATCATTGATGAAACGACATTTATAAGGGTCATTGTAATCGGAAGGATATTGATGAAAAATGAGCCAATCTTAAAGACATGATCAGGCTGACCAAGATTAAGGGTTAAAAATCCAAGATTAAGGTTTGCTGACTGCAAGATTTCGTTGTGAGAAAGATAACGGTAAGCTGCGATAAAGAAAGGAATCTCAATTAGGATTGAAAGCGAACTTCTCAAGGAATAGACGGGATGATAGTGATTTTCGGCATACATCGCCTGCATCATCATGAAGCGTTCGTCACCTTTGAAAGCAGATTTGATTCTGTCGGCCTGCTTCTGAAGCTTGAGCTGCACTCCCCGTTCCCTATCCTTGATTGAATCCGCAACTATATAAAGGGGAAGCGCAAGAAAATTTATAATCAGGCTCACACCTACAACGGCTCCAAGAACACCTATGAAAGGCATTTTATCGGTAACAAAAAGGAAAGACCACTCAACGACAGTCTCAATCGGACTGATAATCAAATCATACAAGAATGTGCCCATAACATTAATAAGAATATCGTAAATCAGATAAATGTGCAAAGAGTCAGTAACAATATTATAGAAACAAAGTGAAAAAGCTGAGTATTGAATTTTTTTTAATATAAGTATAAATTTGAAAGCAATTTATTATGCTTTTGTATATTGATCCAGGAACAGGAAGCATGTTGTTCTCAATCCTTATCGGACTTGCCATGACTTCCGTATTCGCAATTCGTGCACTTGTCATAAAAATCAAAACCACAATAAGTTTTGGAAAGCGAACAGAACTCGACAAATCAAAACTCGGAATTGTCATTTATTCTGATTCAAAACGCTACTGGAATGTATTTGCTCCAATTGCCCGTGAATTTGAAAAACGCAGGTTTCCGCTTACCTATTACACTCAAAGCGAAGACGATCCGGCCCTGTCAGAGAAGTTTGAATATGTAAAGACAGAATTCATCGGCGAAGGAAACCGAGCTTTTGCAAAGCTTAATTTCCTAAACGCGGACATCTGTCTTTCCACCACGCCCGGGCTTTCAGTCCTCCAATGGAAGCGCAGCAAGGCCTGCAAATATTACGTACACATTCCACACTCACTGGATGAGATGATGGGCTACCGCATGTTCGGACTTGATTACTACGACTCTGTTCTTCTGACAGGTGATTTTCAGGGAGAATATATACGAAGGCTTGAAGAAATGCGCAATCTTCCAGCTAAAGAACTCGTCACGGTCGGTTATCCGCCAATGGACGAGCAGAAAAATCGCTTGACTTCCTTGCAAAAGACAGAAGATTCTGAAATCACAATTCTCGTTGCTCCAAGCTGGGGAAAAGAGGCAATTCTTTCCAAATTCGGTTCAGATTTTCTTAAAGCCATTCAAAAGACTGGCTGGAAAATAATTGTCCGCCCTCATCCGCAGACCAGGACTAGTGAAAAAGAAATGCTGGATTCCCTGATGAAGGAATTCCCGGAAAGTGAAAATTTCAACTGGAATTTTGACAACGACAATTTTGACTGCATGAACAAGGCTTCAATTTTGATTACTGATTTCTCAGGAATTATTTTTGACTTTGCCCTTCTTTTTGACAAGCCTCTAATTTACGCAGATACAAAATTTGATCCTGGAATTTACGATGCAGCCTGGTTCAAAGACGAAAAACTCTGGCGCTTCAAAGTTCTTGAAAAAATCGGTCTTCCTTTAAAAGAAGATCAGTTTGATCAAATGAAATCTGTAATTAAAGAGGCATTAAAGGACTCTTCGCTCAAGGCAGGCCGTGACCAGGCAAGAAAAGAGGCATGGATGCACCCGGGCGAAAGCGCAAAATTAATCGCTGACTATTTGATTGAAAAAGAAAAATCTTTGGCAGAGGCTTCAAAATGATAAATTTCACAGTTGGCCCGGTTCAGATGGACGAAGAAACCAGAGAACTCGGAAAAGAACAGATACCATATTTTCGCACTCCAGAATTTTCTTCCATAATGAAAGAAAATGAAAGTCTTTTGTGTAAATTCTTTGACGCACCTGAAGGTTCACGCCTTGTATTTATGACCGGCTCGGGAACAGCTTCAATGGAAGGCGGTGTGATGAACTTCTTCAGCAAGGATGACAAAGTTCTCGTCGTAAATGGCGGAAGTTTCGGTCATCGCCTTGTTGAACTTTGCCAAATTCATGAGATTCCATTTACAGAAATAAAGTTAGACTACGGAAAGCCTTTAACAAAGGAGCATCTAGCTCAATTTGAAGGAAAGGGCTACACAGGATTTTTAGTCCAGCTGTGCGAGACTTCAACCGGTGTTCTCTACGATATGAATATGATCGGCGATTTCTGCCAGCGCAACGACATCTTCCTTTTTGTGGATGCTGTAAGCGGCTTCATGGCGGACTATTTTTCCATGAAGGAAATGCATGTAAACGCAGCAATAACAGGAAGCCAAAAAGCACTTGCCCTTCCGCCATCAATGAGCTTTACAGTCCTTGACAAAAAGGCGATTGAACGCTGCCAGAAAATAAATGTAAAGAGCCTCTATTTTAACTATCCTGCTTATTTAAAAGATGGCCAGCGCGGTCAGACTCCATTTACGCCAGCTGTCGGCACGCTTTTACAGCTCAACGAAAAACTCAAGCGCATCGAAGCAGGCGGCGGAATCAAAAATCAGAACAAACTTGCCCGGGAAAGAGCTAAGTATTTCAGATCTTCAATAAAAGACCTTCCATTCAAGCTTTTTTCAGACGAAAAGGATTCATCAAACTGTGTTACGGCCCTCTGCCCAACAAAAGAGGGCGTAAACGCACACAGAATTTTTGAAATCATAAAGGACGAATACAAAATCTGGATTTGTCCGAACGGCGGAGACATGGCAGAAAAGGTATTCCGTGTCGGACATATCGGCTCAATTTCAAACGAAGAGATTGACACTCTCACAGCAGCATTCAGGGATTTAGTCAAAAGGGGGCTCCTATGATAGCAGGTAAAACAGTAGTCTATACAAGCGGAACATTTGACATGCTCCACGCAAACCACATAAAAATGATTGAGTATGCCCGCTCCCTCGGTGACATTCTTATCGTTGGCGTAAACACTGACGAGCTTGTCGAAAGCTATAAGAGCCAGCCGATTATTCCTTTCGATGAGAGAATCGCGCTTGTAAAAGCCCTTAAGTACCCGGACATAGTTATTCCACAGCACTCACTTAATCATGCGGACAAGGTAAAAAAGCTGAACTTTGACGTTTTTGTCGTTGGAGATGACTGGGCCGGAAAATACGACTACCTAAAGGAACAGGGCGTTGACGTCGTCTATTTCCCTTACGGAGCCGGCATAAGCTCAACCAATTTAAAGCAACGCATATATGAGCGCTACGAAAAGTTGCAGCAGGAGGCCAACAGCCACTTTCCGAATGATGCAGACACAGGAAAATAATTTTTAGGGAAGCAAAATGCCTTTTACGACAATTCTTTATGACATAATTCTTTCTCCAATCACACAGATTATTGAAATCACTTACCGCGTATTCAATAAAATGTTCAACAATACTGGAATCGCGATTCTTGGTGTAAGTCTTGCGGTAACATTACTTTGTCTCCCCCTCTACATAATCGCAGAAAGCTGGCAGGAAACAGAACGCTCAATGCAAAAAAGAATGAGCTTCTGGGTAAGTCATATCAAAAAATCTTTCAAGGGTGACGAGCAGTACATGATGCTTAACACCTATTACCGTCAGAATCATTACCACCCCATTATGGCACTGCGCTCAAGCTTTGGCATTTTGATTCAGATTCCATTTTTCCTTGCGGCATACCACACACTCTCTGCCCTGCCGGATTTACAGGGAAGGGATTTTCTTTTCATAAAGGATATGGGAAAGGCTGACTCAGTTTTCACAATCGGAAGCTTCAGCGTAAACATTCTTCCGATTTTGATGACCATGATAAACTGTATTTCTGGTGCAATTTATTCGCGGGGACATGCCATAAAAGAAAAAATCCAGATTTATGGAATGGCTCTTGTTTTCCTCGTAGTTTTATATAATTCTCCGGCAGGCCTGGTTCTTTACTGGACCATGAACAACATCTTTTCTCTCGTAAAAAACATCTTTTACAAGATGAAAAATCCCCTCAAAATCCTTTATCTTTGCGCAGTCTCGGCTATCCTCCTGCTGGCATTTTTCATCCTCTTTTTGTATGATGGCGGTGCCAACCTCAAAAAACGGCTTGCGGCAGTATTCTTCCTTCTTTTCTGGATTCCTCTTCCCTATTATGTCCGCCTTATTATACATCTTTCTGAAAAGACTTTTTCTTCTATTTTTACCGACAAAAAATTGCGTTTTGCACTTTTTGCACTCAGTTCACTCGGCCTCTGTATTTTAACCGGTCTTGTACTTCCTTCCCAGCTTATAACAAGCTCAGTACAGGAATTCTCAAACATCGAAAATTACACAAGTCCGAACGCTTTTCTCCATTCATCATTCTGGATGAGTTTCGGCTTTTTCGTATTTTGGCCGGCCTGTATTTATTTTCTTTTCCAGAAAAGACTTCAAACCCTGATTGCATATTTCTTCTCAGCAGCATTTTTGGGGGCAATCGTAAATTCCTACATTTTTAACGGAAATTACGGCTCAATGGATGTAACCCTCCGCTTTATTGACGGCTTCGTAAATCCGTCAAAGATTTTCATGCTTCTTAACATCCTCTCCCTTGCGGCAATTTTGGTCCTGGTCATTTTCGTCATAAAAATCAAATTAACAAGATTCATGAATTTTGCCCTGCTTGCAACTCTTTCAGTCCTCATAGTGCTTTCATTCATCAACACCAGCAAAATATCAAGTGAATACAAGGCTTTTGCCGCTAGTCACACGCAAAGTACAAGCCAGACTGCAAAATTCTCCCTTTCAAAAACCCAGCCAAACATAGTTATATTTATGCTTGACCGTTTTGAATCTGCATTTATCGAGCCAATTCTTAAAGATCAGAAAAATCTTTCACAAAAACTCAACGGCTTTACATTTTACCCTAACTGTTTGAGTTTCAACGGTCATACCCTCATGGGTTCTCCAGGCCTGTACGGCGGTTTTGATTACACGCCTATGGAAATGAACAAAAGGAATTCCATCAAGCTCAAGGACAAGCACAACGAAGCCCTGATTTTGCTCCCAAAACTCTTGTGCCAGCAGGGTTTTTCTGCGACTGTATCAGATTTGTCATGGGCAAATTACAATTACATTGCCGACATGAATTTTATAAAGAATTTCCCGGCTTCAGAAAATCCAGGTCTGGAAAATTTAAAGGCAATTTCACTTTTCGGCCACTACACGGGCGATTTCAAAAGGGAAAAGCTTAAGGCTGGATTTGATTTGGCATCTTTGAGCCATGTCCTCAACCGAAATTTGTTCTGGGTTAGTATTTTCCGCCAAGTTCCAGCTATTTTACGGGCTGTCGTCTACTACAAGGGTACCTGGTGGGAAAATGGCGTCCAGGAAAATGCCGGCGACTTTGTAAACTGGTATTCAATTCTTTACTATTTGCCGGAAATCATGCAGGTCAATTCTGCAAAACCGACATTATCAATCCTCACGAATGAATGTACCCATGCCTTTGAAGACATTTCAATGTACTCAATCGAACCAGAATATCCATATTCAATAAATGATGACGGTTACAAGGTAAACACAGTCACCTTGATTCAAATCGCTGAATTTGCAGATTATCTCCGCTCTCAGGGAATCTACGACAATACTAAAATCATTGTGGTTTCTGACCACGGCATAGGCCGGGATATCGATAAATTTGAAAGTCCGTCATTCAACGGCTATCAAAAAGACCATTTAAATCCAGTGCTTCTGGTAAAGGATTTCAATTCTGATACAAATGGGATTGTAAAAATCGATGATAGATTTATGACAAATGCGGATGTCCCCTATCTTGCGCTCAAGGGAATTGTTGAAAATCCAGTAAACCCATTCACAAAAAATCCGATTGATGAAAATTATAAAAACGGTGGAATAATTGCCACAAAAGGTGATATATTTATGCCGTACCATTCAAAGAGTGAATATGAATTTACTCTCAGCGATGACGATTGGATTCATATAAAAGACAACATTTTTATCGATTCAAACTGGGAAAAATATACAAAACAGGATTAAAATGGCAAATTTTCTTTACACAATAATAATTTATCCGTTAATTCAGGTAATTGAGTTTTCTTTTTCTCTTTTCAACAGCGTTTTTAAGGAAGAAGGTATTTCCGTAATCGGAGTAAGTATCGCAGTATCCGTGCTCTGTCTTCCTCTTTACATCGTAGCAGAAGGCTGGCAGCAGGTTCAGCGCGACACGGAAAAACGGCTCGACAAGGGAATCAAGCGAATCAAGGAAACTTTCAAAGGCGATGAGCAATATATGATTCTTTCGGCTTTTTACAAAGAGAATCATTACCATCCACTTATGGCCTTGCGTTCTTCTTTCGGTCTTTTGATTCAAGTGCCCTTCTTTATGGCCGCCTATTCATTCCTTTCAAACCTTCCTGTTTTGCGGGGATATTCTTTCGGCTTTATCCGCGATATGGGAGCTGAGGACGCACTTTTTTCAATCGGCTCCTTCAAGGTAAATGTCCTCCCGATTGCGATGACCTTAATCAACATCATTGCAGGTGCAATTTATACAAAGGGCTTCAAATTCAAGGATAAACTCACAATTTACGGAATGGCCCTTGTTTTTCTTGTAATACTTTACAATTCTCCAAGCGGTCTCGTCCTTTACTGGACTATGAACAATGTTTTCTCGCTCGTAAAGAATGTTTTCTATAAAATCAAAAATCCAAAAAAGGTTCTTTACTTTATTCTTGCGGCAGCAGTTCTTTTCGTAGATTACTATGCGCTTTTCCACCACCACGGAATGCTGCACAAGCGCCTGATTCTTGTTTTTGCGGCAAGCATTTTGCTATTGACTCCTCTTGCCGTCAAATTCATGACCTATCTTTTGGACACAGTTTTCTCTCCGCTTACAGAGCACAAAAAGACAAGATTCAGCATCTTCCTCACATCTTCTCTTGCCCTTGCTTTCTTTGCGGGCTTCGTCCTTCCATCCCTTGTAATAAATTCTTCTCCGGTTGAATTTGCAAATATCGACACATACGGAAATCCTCTTTATTTCCTTTACAATTCCACGGTGCAGATGCTGGGTCTCCTTGTTTTCTGGCCGATTTGTATCTATTTTCTCTTTAATAAGCGGGTTCAAACAGCAATGGCACTTTTCTTTTCATCAATTCTCTTTGCCTGCCTGGTTGATGCCTTCTGTTTTGCAGGAGATTATGGTACCCTTTCCCGACTCATCACTTTTGACTCTCTTGTAACTTCAGTAACGCTTCCATATGCTCTCTTAAATACTGTCTCAGTTATTGCAGCACTTTTACTTCCTTTGATTCTTTTAAAATTCAAAAAGCAGAAAATCTTACAGACAGCGCTTTCAATAATTCTCATCGCTTCCCTTGGAATCACAGTGGTCAATTCAGTATCAATTAATTCTGAATATTCCGCCTACAAAAAAGAAATTGCCTCAAAAATCACGGAAGAAGAATCAATTTCGCCGGTTTATCATCTTTCCAAGAATGGCAAGAATGTAGTCCTTATTATGAGCGACCGTGCCGAAGGGGCATATTTCGAGCCTATTTTCGAAGAATTTCCGGAACTCAAAGAAAGTTTTTCCGGTTTTACATATTTCAAGAATACAATTTCCTTCAATCAGGGAACCCTTCTCGGTGCTCCAGCCCTTTATGGCGGCTATGAATACACGCCTTACGAAATCAACCAGCGCAGTAAAGAAAAACTCGTTGACAAACAAAATGAAGCCCTTCTTCTCCTGCCTAGAATTTTTACGGAGCAGGCAGATTTTAACGCAACCGTAACAGATTTGAGCTGGGCAAATTACAGCTGGATTCCAGATATGTCGATTACAAATCAGTATCCAAAAATCAAAGGCTTCAATGTCGAGCGAAAATACACCAGCCTCTGGGTCAAGGAAAATCCTGACAAAGTTAAGGCAAACATCACAAGCGAATCAATCAAGCGCAATCTCGTATGGTACTCACTTTTCAAATTCGTTCCATGCTTCATGCGTGACAGTGTTTATGATGACGGAGCCTGGTGGTCAAGCGATGAAAACACAAGTGACGTCATGGAATTCCTTGATTTTTACACAGCCCTTGCTTATCTTCCCCGCCTGACCGATTTTACAGGCAGCGGAAATCAATATTTCACTATCGTAAACGACACAACTCACTCAACTCAGGATTTGCAGGCCCCTGATTACGAACCTGCAATCACAATAACAGATACAGGCCCTATTCCATATTCAAGCATTTCCGGTAATATCGCCATGTTCAAAAAAGTCGCTTCATGGATTGATTATCTTAAGGCAAATGACTGCTATGACAATACAAGAATCATAATTGTCGCAGATCATGGAATCGGAAAGGACGCTCAAAAAGAAAAATATTTCACAGGCGACTGGGAAGATGATTACAATCCTGACCACAACTGGCCTCTCCTTATGTACAAGGATTTCGGAGCAAGCGGCCAGCCTGTCACAAACGAAGATTTTATGACAAATGCCGACGTTCCGAGCCTTCTTCTTGAAGGACTTGTCGAAAAGCCCAAAAATCCCTTCACCGGCAAGGAAATCAAAAAAATTCCTTCTAGTGAGAAAAAGGCAAGCGGAGTTGTCATTACACACAACTTCCTTCCAGGCATGAACGGACTTTACACATTCAGCGTTCCTGATTCAGACTGGTACACAGTCACAAATAATATTTTCGATAGCAAAAACTGGCAAAAAGGAGTAAAATAAAGCCATGAATACTATTCTTCCTTTGTACATCGATCCGGGTACAGGTTCGATGCTCTTTTCTATTTTGATTGGTGCGGCAGCTACCCTCTTTTTCTTGGGAAAAGCAGCCCTCCTCAAATTAAAAGTCTTTTTCTCCGGCAAAAAAGATGGCGGTGCCCAGCTTGATTCTTCATACAAGCCTTATGTCGTTTACAACGAAGGCAATCAGTACTGGAATACATTCAAACCTGTATGCGATGAATTTGAAGCAAGAAAAATCACTCTCACCTATTACACTTCATCAAAGACTGACCCTGTTTTCGAGCAGAACTATCAGTTCGTAAAGCCGGAATTCATCGGTGAGGGAAACGCCGCTTTTGCAAAACTCAACATGCTTTCAGCGGGCTTTGTACTCATGACAACTCCGGGCCTGCAGGTATATCAGCTTAAACGAAGCAAGCGTGTCGCTCATTACAGCCATGTCCTTCACATGCCGAACGATGCCACAACTTACCGTCTTTTCGGTCTTGATTTCTTTGATTCAGTCCTTCTCACAGGCGACTATCAAAAGACAGACATCCGCTTCCTTGAAAATCAGCGGGGAATCCCGGAAAAAGACCTGGTCACAGTCGGCTGTCCTTATCTTGACGTATACAAAGAAAATATTGCATCTATTCCTGGCGAAGAAAATCATCCTTTCACGGTTCTTGTCTCTCCAAGCTGGGGCGACGTCGGAATCCTCAAAAAGTACGGTGAAAAACTGCTTGATCCTCTTTCAAAAACAGGCTGGCGCATTATCGTCCGCCCTCATCCTCAGTCAAAAAAGAGCGAGGCCGACATGCTTGAGCGGCTTACCGAGCGCTACAAGGACAATCAGAACATCGTCTGGGATTACGAGCGGCAGAACATCTTCTCCCTCAAAAAGGCAGACATCATGATTTCAGACTTTTCAGGAATCATTTTTGACTACACATTCCTCTGTGATAAGCCTGTAATGTACGTCAATGCCGGAATGGATCTCCGTCCTTACGATGCATACGATTTGGGCGACAAGGAATTATGGCAGTATTCTGTCCTCCGCACATTCGGTACCGAATTGAAGGAAGAGCAGTTTGAAAATATAAAGGAAGTAATTCAGACAATGAGAGATTCAAAGGAGCTTGAGAAAGCCCGCCACGAAGCAAAGGCAACTGCATGGATGCACGAAGGCGAAGCCGGCAAGCGAATCGCTGACTATATGATTCAGACTCTTGAAAATCTGAGCAAAAAAGAAGAAAAGACAGCATAAATAGGAGAAAACTATGGCAAAAACAGTTTATCTTGGAATTACAGGTGACATCATTCACCCAGGAATCATCAATATTATCAACGAAGGAGCAAAACTCGGCGACCTTACAGTCGGTTTGCTCACAGACAGTGCAATCGTAAGCCACAAAAGACTTCCTTACCTCACATATGACCAGAGAAAACAGGTTGTTGAGAACATCAAGGGCGTTGCAAAAGTCGTTCCACAGGAAGACTGGAGCTATGTGCCAAACCTCAAGAAATACAAGCCTGACTTTATGATTCACGGCGATGACTGGAAGACAAACTACCTTTCAAAAATCCGCGAGGAATGTTTCGAAGTCGTAAAAGAATGGGGCGGTCAGATTGTCGAGATTCCATACACACAGGGAATCAATTCAACAGCCCTTGCTGAAAACGCATCTACAATCGGAACAACTCCGGACATCCGCCGTGCAACATTGCGCCGCCTCATCGCCGCAAAGCCGGTAGTCCGAATTCTTGAGGCTCATTCAGGTCTTTCAGGCCTTATCGCAGAACACGCACAGGTCACAAAGGAAGACGGAATCCATCAGTTTGACGGCATGTGGTCTTCATCCCTCACAGACTCAACTTCAAAGGGCAAGCCTGATATCGAAGCCGTAGACCTCACTACCCGCCTTCAGTCACTCACAGACATTCTTGAATGTACTACAAAACCAATCATCTATGACGGTGATACTGGCGACATTCCTGAGCATTTCGTTTTCACAGTCCGCACTTTGGAGAGAAACGGCGTTTCTGCTGTCATCATCGAGGACAAAAAAGGCCTTAAAAAGAACAGTCTCTTCGGAACTGAGGCAAAACAGGTTCTCGCCACAGAAGAAGAATTCTGCGAAAAAATCGCGGCAGGAAAAAAGGCCCAGGTTACAAAAGACTTCATGATTATCGCCCGCATCGAGGAAATCATCGCAGGCTACAGCGTTGACGAGGCAATTGCAAAGGCTTTTGCGGCAGTCAAAGCAGGCGCTGACGGCGTTATGATTCACTCAAAAGACAAGAGCGGCATGGACATCAAGGAATTCTGTGCAAAATTCCGTGCAGAATACAAGAACATTCCAATCGTACTTGTTCCTACAACATACAACCAGTTCACTGAAAAGGAACTCGGTGAATGGGGCGCAAACATCATCATTTACGCAAACCACATGCTCCGCGCAAGCTACCCTGCAATGTACAAATGTGCGGAAAAGATTCTTGAGGCAGAGCGCTCTCTCGAAGTAAACGACATGTGTATGCCGATCAAAGAAATTCTGGAACTCATTCCTGGAACAAAATAAGAGGAAATTATGATTAGACCATCTTTTTTTTATGATTTACTGATTAAAAACGGCACAGACTTTTTTGCAGGAGTGCCTGATTCTCTTCTCAAAAACTTTTGTGCCTATGTCACAGACAATGCGCCGGCCTCAAATCACATAATTTCTGCAAACGAAGGAAGCGCGACAGGTCTTGCAACCGGCTACCATCTTGCAACCGGCAAAATTCCTATGATTTACATGCAGAACTCAGGCGAAGGAAACATGGTAAATCCCCTTCTGTCTATTGCAGACCCGGATGTTTACTCAATTCCTATGCTTATCGTAATCGGATGGCGCGGTGAGCCTGGCGTTCACGACGAGCCTCAGCACGTCAAGCAGGGAAAAGTCACATGTGACCTTCTTGATGCCATGAAAGTTCCTTACGAAGTTTTGAGCGATAACGAAGCAGACTTGCCGGCCCAGTTTGAAAAGGCCTACAAATACATCAAGGAAAACAATGCCCAGTATGCATTTGTAATCCGCAATGGTACTTTCGACGAATACAAGCTTCAGAACAATATTCCGGTCGAAGGAAAAATGAGCCGTGAAGAAGCAATCGAAAAAATCATGCTCAGTGCAGACGACAAGACTGCATTCATATCAACAACAGGCATGATCAGCCGCGAACTTTACGAGCTGCGCGACAAGCACAATATGGCCCACGACCGCGACTTCCTTACAGTTGGCGGCATGGGACACGCAAGTCAGATTGCACTCGGAGTAGCCCTCCAGAAAAGAGACCGCCAGATTTACTGTCTCGACGGAGACGGTGCCTCAATCATGCAGATGGGCGGAATGGCTACAATCGGAAGCCGAAAACCTTCAAACTACGTTCACTTTGTCCTCAACAACGGAGCCCATGACTCAGTTGGTGGCCAGCCGACAGTCGGACGTGAAATCGACCTCTGTGTAATCGCAGAAGGATGCGGTTATGAAAACGTCGTGAAGGTAGAGACTCCAGAAGAACTCGATGCAGTTTTACATGATTCAGAAACCAAAGAAAAACTCACCTTTATCGAAGTTCTGGTTAAAAAAGGCGCCAGAAAAGATTTGGGACGGCCAAAGTCAACTCCACAGGAAAACAAAAAGGCTTTGATGGAATTCTTAAAAGACTAAAGGAAGTGCAAAATGATTAAACAGGCAGTAATTATGGCAGGGGGCCTGGGCTCTCGCTTTGGTAACAGAACACAGGCAATGCCGAAAGGCTTTATTGAGATTGACGGCCTTGCAATGGTCGAGCGTTCGGTTCAGAAGCTCATTGCAGCTGGAATCGAAGAAATCATCATTGGAACAGGTCATTGCTCAGAATTTTATGACGAGCTTGCAAAAAAATATCCGATCATCAAAACAGTCCGCAACGACAATTACGAAAATACCAGCAGCATGGGCACTCTCGAAGTCTGTGCTCCCCTCGTAAAGGAAAGCGCCCTTCTCCTTGAAAGCGACCTTCTCTACGATTCAATCGGTCTTTTCGTTCTTCAGAATGAAGAGCGTGACAACGTAATCCTTGCCAGCGGAAAAACAAACAGCGAGGACGAAGTTTACCTTGAATCTGATGAAGACGGCGTTATCTGCAACGTAACAAAGGACAAGGCAAGCGTAAAAAATCTTGCAGGCGAACTCGTAGGCATTTCAAAAGTAACTAAATCTTTCCTCAACAAGATGGTTGCTTACTACGACAAGACAAGAGCCGAAAATGCAAAAATCGACTACGAGACTGTTTTCTGCAGAATCGCACAGGATAAAGAAGGCGGAGAACCAATTTTCATCCGCAAAATCGAATACTACGCATGGACAGAAATCGACGACGAGGCAATGCTTGAAAGAGCAAAGACCCTCATTTATCCACGCATCAAGGAAAATGAATCGCTGCGCTCAGTCCGCCGTGAAGTTCTTTTGAATCCGGGGCCTTCAACAACAACTGACAGCGTAAAATACGCTCAGGTAGTCGCTGACATCTGTCCGCGCGAGCTCGAATTCGGAAAGCTCATGGAAGAAGTTGCGACAGGCCTCACGGAAGTCTGTGCAGATCCAAAAGACTACATCAGCGTTATGTTCGGCTGTTCAGGAACTGGAGCTGACGAGGCAATGGTTTCAAGCTGTGTTCCGCCAGACGGCAAGCTTCTCGTCGTTGACAACGGTTCCTACGGTGCCCGCCTTGCTAAAATCGCTTCCGTATATGGAATCGACATGGACGTTTTCAAGTCTTCTACATACGAGCCGATTGACCTTGAAGAGCTCGAAAAGCAGATGCAGTCAAAAAAATACACGACATTTGCAATCGTATACCACGAAACTACAACAGGTCTTCTCAATCCTCTTGAAAAAATCTGTCCGATGGCAAAAAAATACGGCATGACCACAATCTGTGACATCGTTTCAGCATACGGTGGAATGCCGATTGACCTGGGCAAGCTTGGAATTGACTTTGCCACAAGTACATCCAACAAGCACATCGGCGGCATGGCAGGAGTCGGCTTTGTAGTATGTAAGCGGGACGAGCTTTTGAAGCAGAAAGACTGGCCAATGCGTAACTACTACCTCAACCTTTACGACCAGTACAAATACTTCCTCGAAACAAAGCAGACTCGCTTTACACCACCAGTCCAGACTTTCTATGCCCTTCGTCAGGCAATCATCGAGACAAAAGTTGAGACTGTTGAAAAACGTTTCGAGCGTTTTACAGAATGCTGGGAGATTCTCGTCAAGGGGCTTAAAGACATCGGCCTGAAGATGCTGGTAAAGGAAGAATTCCAGAGCCACTTCATTACGGCAATTCTTATTCCTGAGACACCGAAATACAACTTCAACGAGCTGCACGACTATGCCCGCTCATTCGGATTCACGATTTACCCAGGAAAACTCGGCAACATCGACACATTCCGAATTGCGAACATGGGCGACATCAAACCGGAAGAAATGACTCACTTCATCTGCGTTCTCCGGGACTACATGCACTCAATCGGAGTTTGCTAAGACATGCCTAAGCATATCCTCATCAACGGAAATTTTCTCTGCCGCAACCTGACTGGAATTGAACGCTTCGCTTATGAAACCTGTCATTGTCTTGATGAACTTCTTTCGCAAGAAAATGCGGGCGACATTGAGCTTTCGATTCTAGTGCCGGCAAATGCTAAAGTAATTCCTGACTACAAGAATATTTCTATAATTCCGGCTCTGGCTCTAAAGAGTTTTCCGCGATGGGATTTGCTTTATTTTCCCAAAATTTGCAGGCGCTTTCATGCCGAGGGTTTGAATTTCAGCAATACTGCCCCCTTCGGCAGAAAGTGCGGCTATGCCTTTCTTCACGACATCTATGCATATGATTTTCCGGCCGATTTTACCTCATTCAAAGACAGGTTGATTCGGGCCTACAGCTGCTTTCACTATAAAAACATCGCAAAAAAGGCAAAAAAAATCCTTACGGTATCTGAATTCAGCAAAAAACAGATTCAAAAAGCATATAATGTTGAAGGAAATCGCATCAGCGTGATTCCCAACGGCTGGGATCATTTCAAATCAATCGAAGAAGACGATGGAATTTTCCAGAAATTCCCGGTCCTTACAGAAAAGCCCTTTTTCTTCACGCTCGGAAGCCTTCAAAAGCGAAAGAACCTCAAATGGATTGTTGAATACGCAAAAAATCATCCGGGCCAGACTTTCGCAATTTCAGGCAAGACAATCAGCGGCATGGAATCAGACCAGATCGAAAATCTGGCTTCCCTCAAAAACGTCGTCCTTCTGGGCTATGTCAGTGACGGAGAGGTCAAATCACTGATGAAAAAATGCCGGGCTTTTGTTTTTCCTTCTTATTACGAGGGATTCGGCATTCCGCCCCTTGAAGCGCTTTCAGCCGGGGCTCAGATAATTGTTGCAAATTCTGCCAGTCTCCCGGAAATTTATAAGAAAAGTGCGCATTACATAGCCTGGGATTCGACAAATTGTGATTTGAATGATATTCTTAATGAGCCTGTTGAAGATCCGGCTGCCGTTCTTTCAGAATACACTTACGAGAATGCGGCAAAAAGGCTCTTCGAAGTTCTAAAGGGAGGTTCAAAATGAAAAAAGTTGCGATTGTACATGACTGGCTGGTTAATTACGGCGGTGCAGAAAGGGTCGTCGAGGAACTTCTTAAAATTTATCCTGATGCAGACATTTTCACCCTGGTCTACGACGAAAAAAAGATGGGCAAAATCTTTCCAAAAGAAAAAGTCCACACATCATTCATGCAGAAGTGGCCCCGTGCAACAAAACTCTACACCAAATTCCTCTCTTTCATGCCAAAAGCCTTCGAATCTTTTGACCTTTCAAACTACAAGCTGGTAATCTGTTCATCATCATGCTGTGCAAAAGGCGTAATTACCCCACCCCTTGTTCCTCACGTTGCCTACATCCACACTCCCATGCGCTATGCCTGGGACAAGTATTTTGAATATAAATCACGCAGCGGCCGGCTCACACAATTTTTCATGGACAAATGGATGCCAAAAATCCGTCTCTGGGATTTTGTCTCAAGCCAGAGGGTCGACACTTTAATTGCAAACTCAAACTACATTTCGCGTCGAATCAAAAAATACTGGAACCGCGATTCAATCGTCATCTATCCTCCGGTAAACACAGACCGGCTCACACCAAACTACAAGCCTCACGAAGACTTTTTCGTAGTTTTCAGCCGTTTCGTTCCATATAAGCGCATTGACCTGGCAATCCAGGCCTGCGGCAACCTCAAAAAGAAGCTGGTCGTAATCGGAAGCGGCAGCCAGGAAAAATCCCTCAAAAAGCTGGCCGCAAGTTACCGGGATGTAGACATCACTTTCACAGGAAGAATAAGCGACAAGGAAGTCATGGACTATCTGCAGCGCTGCCGTGCCATGATTTTCTGTGCCGAAGAAGATTTCGGAATCATTCCAGTCGAAGCCCAGTGTTGCGGCCGCCCTGTAATCGCTTTCGGAAAAGGTGGTGCCCTGGAAACCGTCATCAACGGCAAGACCGGCACTTTCTTCAGCCATGCAACAGTAGATTCAGTCGAGCGTGCAATCAACCGCTTCGAAGAACTTGAAAAATCAGGTGCATTCGACACTGACTTCATCTCTCAGCATGCGAAAACTTTCTCAGCAGAGCGCTTCTCCCGCCAAATCAAAGAGGCAATCGACAATACAATCATGAAGCTCGATGAGGAGACCAGCAAAAAATGAGGATTGCGATAGACTGCCGCATGATCGGCTCAGGTGGAATCGGTTCTTTCATTTCCGAGCTTATTCCCTGCTTTCTCGAAGAAAATGAATGTCTTTTAATCGGCACTCACGAACAGTGCACCCCATTTCTCCGCCTGCAGAACGTTGAATTCTGTTATTGCGATGTAAAGCCCTTCTCACTCAAGGAAATTGCCAATTTTCCTGCGGACGTGCTCGAACAGATTCATCACTACGACTATTATTTTACGCCCTACTGCAATATTCCGGGCAAAATAGAACTTCCGATTTTTTCCGTTATTCACGACGTCGTTTTCCTCGATGTTAAGGGAATGACAGGCCTTTTGGGAAGGATAGCCCGCAAGCTCTTCTATAAAAGGGCGGTCAATTTCTCAAACGCCATTTTCACGGTCTCAGAATTCTCAAAAGAAAGGATTATTCATCACCTTCACTGCAAAAAAGATATCGAAGTTGTCTACAACGCAGCTCCAAAATACCTAAGAGAGCCCTTCGAAGGAGAAAAGCCTGCAAAAAAAGACCAGATTCTCTTCGTCGGAAACATTAAAAAGCACAAGGGGCTCAAAAGTCTGCTCGATGCATTTGAAAAGGCAAAAAAAAGCGACAAAGATTTTAAATCAAAGCTTGTTATCGTTGGAAACGCAGAAAATTTCCGTACCGGTGACGAAGAAACTGTCGCAAGGCTCAATGAACTTTCATCACAGGAAGGCTTCATCGAGTTCACGGGCCGCATTTCAAACGACCAGCTAAAATATGCCTATGCAGAATCAAAGTTTCTCGTCCAGCCTTCACTCTACGAGGGTTTCGGAATTCCGCCTCTTGAGGCAATGACCTGCGGCACCCCGGCCTTGATTTCAGACATTCCGGTTTTCAAAGAAATTTACTCAAATCTTCCGGTCACTTTCTTTAAAGCCGGCGACAGCGATGATTTGTGCGAAAAACTGCTTTCACTAAATAAATTCGAGCCAAAAGCCATCGATTTGTCCAAAGTCAGCGAACTTTATTCTTATAAGCGCTCTGCACAGATTATCTGCGATACCATGGCGAAATTCAAAAAATAATACAAAAGTAGACTTTTTTGACTTTTTCGTGTAAAATTATAGAATCTAATAGAAAGCTATGACAGACGAAGAGTTCAAAAAATATTTCAAGAAAAATTTCTGGCGCACAAGCTCATTCACATCCGGTGCAGCACTCATGGTCATCGACTGTATCGGAGTTATGCTCAGTATCGGTATCACTTTCTTCATCATCAATCTCATAAATCATTCATGGATTAATTTCCGCTCATTCGTTACTTATTGGGTCTATCTGCCGCCTACCATGGTTGTTTTTTATGCGGCCGGCCTTTATCCGGGCCTTGTTTATCCGCCTGCTGACGAAGTCAAAAAACTGGGACTCTGCTCTTTCTTTATTTTTGCAGGAATCGCCCTTTCAATCACGGTTGAGGATGTCGAAGACAAGCTTGCCATCGTCGTCGCATTGATTTGTGCGGCCCCGGTTGCCCTCATCCTTCTTCCTGCCGCAAGGGAATTTGCCCGCCATCTTTTTTCAAAAAACAACTGGTTCGGTGTTCCTGCCGTAATTTATGTTTCCGGCAATTCTGGTGACGTCATCATCGACCGTCTCATAAAGCGCAAGGACCTGGGTTACAAGCCCTGCCTCATAATTGACAGCAAATCATGGATTCCGGGCGAAAAAATGGGAATTCCCCTCTATCCGCCTTCAGAACAGACCTTCAACATGATAAAGTCCTTTGGCATCAAAGTCGCAATCCTCTGTGACTACGACCGGGACACCACCTACATAAATTCTTACTACCGCTACACGATTCAGATTCCTCGGCTCAACGATCTCTCAACAATATCGACTAACGTTCGAGATTTCGGCGGTATTCTGGGCTTCTCTTCAACCCACAACCTGACCAAGCCAATCAGCCTCTTCTGGAAAAGATGCATTGATTTGCTTCTTCTCCTGCTTTCGTCTCCAGTTACCATTCCAGTCCTTCTTTTGGTTTCACTTATCGTAAAAATCACCAGTCCCGGTCCGATTTTCTACGGCCACAAGCGAATCGGTAAAAACGGCAAGGAATTCAAGTGCTGGAAGTTCCGCTCAATGGTAATCGACGCTGACAAGCAGCTTGAAAAGATTCTGGCCGAAAATCCGGAAATGCGGGCTGAATGGGAAAAAGACCGCAAATTCACAAACGATCCGCGCGTCACAAAAATCGGCAAGATTTTACGCAAGACAAGCATCGATGAAATTCCTCAGTTCTTCAATATTTTCACAGGCGAAATGAGCTTTATCGGTCCCCGCCCTGTCACAGAGCCGGAGCTTGCAAAATACGGCAAAAAATCAGACTTCATCCTCTCCGTTCAGCCTGGCTTGAGCGGCATGTGGCAGATTTCAGGCCGCAGCGACACAGGTTATGAGGAGCGGGTCACTCTTGACTCTTACTACATTCAGAACTGGTCTGTCTGGCTCGACATTTGGATTATCATCAAGACAGTTTACGTTGTTTTGCGCGGTAAGGGTGCCTATTAAGTTGAATTTTTTCCTACGAACGCATTTTCTCATATTTATCTTATTCTTTTTGGCTTTTACGCTTTTTTCTGAGTCTTATCGGATTTCTGACGTTACTTACACCCTCGACAATACGCGGGAAATGGATTTGAGGCGGGTGGTTCCGGTCAACACAGAAAAGATTTTTGAGAGCAAGGAAGAGCTGGATTTCTATCTTACAGATTTGAAGCAGCGGCTCATGAATACAAGGGCCTTTCAGAATGTAGAAATTGTAAAGGGGGAAGTCTTCCCCTCGGCTACAATGGCTTCGCCATTTCCGCCTACCCCTTCTGCGGGGAGTTCCCTCCCCGCAACGCCCCAAAATGATGAAATAATTCCGGTCTCTCTTCAAATCCGGGCTCAGGATACAAAGCACCTGCTTATTTTGCCCTACCCCAAGTATGACTCCAATGACGGCCTGATATTCAAAATCAAGGTTAAGGATGTCAATTTTCTGGGCACGATGAATACCATGGACATAGGTGCCTTCGCCGGAATCAAGGAAGACATAAAAAGCGGCAAACAGAACCCGACTTTTGGAGCTGAATTCAAGTACAGCTATCCTTTTTACGTCGCCAATTTTTTTGCCAGCTGGAACAATAATTTTGATTTGCAATATACCCATGGCGTTAACGAGCTGGAATTTTATTCAGGTACAGGATTCACATTCGAGCGCCCCTACAAGCGTTTTTCTCTGGTTTTCGACCTGAGCGAGCATGCGAACCGGGATCTGGAATACGAAGATTTTGGAGACACCCAGTTTTTTACCAGCGACATGAAGATTTCACTTCCCGTAAAAGTTTTTGACATCGAAAACTGGGGCTTTGTTTTCTGGACTCCATTTACCGAAGGCAAAGTCAGCTACGACAAAGACAGAATCAGCATTAAAAACGATGACCTGGCAAGTCCTGTAATCTCAGCAGGACAATCCGTCTCCACAAAAAGAATAAACTGGTACGGCAATTTCCGCAGCGGAATTTCTGCAAGCGTCGGCCACACAATCGGCTGGGACTTCATGCAGGAAGAAATCGAGCCTACACTTTTTGCTGAAATTCAGGCCTTCAAAGGCTTTTCTTTCATGGGCATCAATACAAGATTTTCAGCCTTTGTCACAAAGTCAAGGCGTGATAAAATCGGAAAGCTGATCCGAGGTGCCCGGGACAAGCAGAACTACGTTAATATAGAAGAAATTGAGCTTAAGACAAAGAAATCCCTCAAAAGTCCCAGCGCCCTGGTCTTAAACCTCGACCTTCCGATTCACGTCATTACGACTCACTGGCTGGACTGGTCAGATTTCATCTTCGGTCAGGATTCATGGTTCAGCAGGACCTTTGCATGGACTGACAAATTCAATTTTGAGCTTCAGGTCTCTCCTTTTATTGACATAGCCCTGACCAAAAACGAAGTTACAGGCCGGCTTTTCTCCCCCAAAGACGGCTGGTATACCGGCGGCATAGAATTTCTGGCCTTTCCTGAGCGCTGGAAGGGAATCGTAATGAGGGGCAGCCTGGGAATTGACCTGGGAAGAGCCGTCATCGCAAAAAAATATCCGGAAAAAATCGACATGAGCTGGCGTGAGAACATAAAAAAATATGAAATATACGCAGGAATTGGTCTGCACTATTAATCAATTTATGCTATAATATCCGTTATGGAAAAGAAATTTTTAACTCCGCGCGAAGTTACAATCGGCGGTCATAACGGTATCGATAAAATCACAATCGGAGGCTCAGCTCCGGTCACAATTCAGACAATGTGGAAGGAAAGCATCATCGGTGTAAAAGATGATCCTGAGCGCCTGGAATCCATCCGAAACAGAATCGCCCAGATGAAAATGCTGGGCTGCGACATAATCCGCTTTGCCGTTCCAGACATGGAAAGCGCAGAAAGCTTCATCGAAATCTGTAAGTCAACTTCCATGCCATTGGTTGCGGACATTCATTTTGACTACCGCCTTGCATTAAAGTGCCTCGAAGGTCCTGTAGCCGCAATCCGAATCAATCCGGGCAACATTGGTTCCCGCGACCGGGTTGAAGCCGTCGTAAAGGGCTGTCGCGAAAAGGGAGTCGCAATCCGAATCGGCGTAAACTCAGGTTCCCTTCCCCATGACTTGCGTGAAAAGGTCGAAAAAGGCGAAATGAGCCGAGCTGTCGCCTTGAGTGAAACCGCTGCCAGAGAATGTGCGGTATTCAGCGAGCTTAATTTTGACCAGTTTGTAGTCAGCATGAAGGCAAGCTCAGTCCAGGAAACAATCGAAGCAAACGAAGACTTTGCATCAAAATACGACATTCCCCTTCATGTAGGCGTAACTGAGGCAGGTCCCCTCATCACTGGTGTCGTAAAGTCTACCCTTGCTTTCAGCCATCTTTTGCGTGAGGGAATCGGCTCTACAATCCGCGTTTCCCTTTCTTCAACACCGGAAAACGAGGTAATCACAGGACTTGAGATTCTGCGTGAATGCGGCAAAAGAAGCGGCGGAGTCACGCTGGTAAGCTGCCCCCGCTGCGGAAGACAGGGCTTTGACGTTCATGCATTCATGGACCGCTGGCAGAACAAACTCCTTTCAATGAAGAAAAACATCACCGTCGCCGTAATGGGCTGTGTCGTAAACGGTCCTGGCGAAGGAAAGCACGCTGACATCGGAATTGCAGGAGCCGGCGGAAAGGCAATTATCTTCAAAAAAGGTGAAATTATTCGAACGATTGATGAAAAAGATGCCGATAATGTATTTGAAGAAATGTTGAATGAAATTTAGCATTTAAGGAATTGGCATCTTTATGAAAAAAATAATTCTGTCACTTGTTTTGACTTTTGCATCTTTTGCAATCTTTTCTCAGGTTGTTCCCAAAAAGCCTGAGTCATCAGAATTCTCATGGCGCATTTTGCAGGACGCAAAGTTTGCCTATGACAAGGGTGATTTTGCAAAGGCAATGAATCTTGCAAACAAGGCAAAGGCAAACCGCGTGGCAGAAAGCGAATACGAGGTCTACATTCTTGATACAGCCCTCTCACCTCTTGCCGTCCGACGTGCAGGTGAAGATTTCGATGCCGTTCTTGAAGTCCTAAAAGAGCGAGACCAGAGCGAAGCAATCAGCATCATCAAACGATATCTGGAGCTTTACGGGCCAAAGACCTTCCAATATTCAGTCCACAAAATGGAAGACTGGGTAAAGGCAAAGCGCGTTTATCCTGAGGCAGATTTTTTAATCGGAAAGATTTACCGTCTGGAAGGTGAATATAAGACGGCCATTGATTTTTATGAAAAAGCCCGCCTCGAAAGCGATTTCCTTGATATTCCAGAGCAGCTTTTCGACATCCTTTATGAAATGGCAGACTTGATGAAGCATCAGGGTGAAAGCGAAAAATACAAGCAGTCACTTCTTTTGATTCTGGACAATGATCCAAATTACAAAGATACAGTCCTCAGAAAGGCAATGCTCAAAATCATCGATGCAAACAAGGCCGGCAACGTAGACAGATTCTTTGACTTGTTCCGGGTTTCTTCTCCAAAGACACTCAACGCCCTCTACAACATCAGCGTAATTTTTGAGGAAGAAAACGAAGCTGAAAATTCACTTTTTGCCTCAGCCTTGGGAACAGTAGAATCATTCAGCCACATACTGGCCTCAATTTCAGGCAGGGATGCCAATTATGAATTCTCTACCCTGGCCCTTTTCCTCAAAAAAATCGGTGAATACGAAGACATCTGCCAGTGGTGCGATCAGAATCACTTCTGGGACAATTTAATCGCCTTCTGCAAAAAAGTCTCGGCCCGCGGTGACATAATCTATGCAAACGCAATGCTTGACGTTCTGGCAGAAGCTTCATGCGACCCGTACACCCGCTCCGCAGCAAAAGCAAGCATAATCAGATAAAGAAAACTAAAGCCTGGCTCTCTCTCAGCCAGGCTTTATTTCTTTCTATTCTATAAAACTCTATAAAGCAGCACTTCCTGTGTTCATGTTGGTCAGGAAGGCTTCGTTGTTTCGGCTCTTCTTCATCTGCTCAAGGATAAGCTCTGTGATTTCCGCATCTTCCATAGGGTTGATGACTTTTCGCAAAACCCAGAGTTTCTGCAATGTAGCCTCGTCAAGCAAGAGCTCTTCCTTTCTGGTACCTGACTTTTTGATGTTGATTGCAGGGAAAAGACGGCGCTCTGCAAGGCGGCGGTCAAGGTCAATTTCTGAGTTACCAGTTCCCTTGAATTCCTCGAAGATAACCTCATCCATGCGGCTTCCTGTATCGATAAGGGCCGTAGAAATGATGGTGAGGGAACCGCCCTCTTCGATGTTTCGTGCTGCACCGAAGAATCGCTTTGGCTTATGGAGTGCGTTTGAATCAACACCACCGGAAAGAACTTTGCCTGATGTTGGAACGGTGACGTTGTATGCTCGCGCAAGACGTGTGATTGAGTCAAGAAGGATGACTACGTCGCGTTTGTGCTCGACAAGACGCTTTGCCTTTTCAAGAACCATTTCCGCAACCTGAACGTGGCGTGTAGCCTGCTCGTCGAATGTTGAGGAAATAACCTCGCCCTTGATTGCACGCTCCATGTCAGTAACTTCCTCAGGACGCTCGTCGATAAGAAGAACGATGAGGTAAACTTCAGGATTGTTTGCAGTGATTGCGTTTGCGACCTTCTGCAGGATTGTTGTCTTACCGGCTTTTGGAGGAGCAACGATGAGAAGACGCTGGCCCTTTCCGATTGGTGCAAACAAATCAATGATTCGTGTGCTGTATTCTGTAGAAATTGTCTCAAGAGTGAGCTTTTCTTTTGGATAAAGCGGAGTAAGGTTTTCAAAGGGAACGCGTGTCTGTGCAACGCGAGGCTCGTCGAAGTTTACGGTCATGATGCGAAGGAGAGCAAAGAAGCGCTCGCCCTCTTTTGGAGAACGTGTCTGACCGTAGATTGTATCGCCTGTCTTAAGGTTGAAGAGGCGGATCTGGCTCGGTGAAATGTAAATGTCATCAGGACCAGGAAGATAAGAGTTCTGTGGGCTTCGCAGGAATCCGTAGCCGTCCGGCAAAATCTCGAGGGAGCCAGAAGCGAAAATCAATCCGCCCCGCTCTGTATGTGACTTGAGGATTACGAAAATCAAGTCCTGCTTTTTCATTGCAGGAAGCTCTTCCTCAGGATATCCGTACTCAATTGCAAGGTTACGGAGTTCAGGCATGCTCATCTTTGTGAGGTCATTGATAAGAAGCTTTGGCTTTGACTCAAATTCCTCAGGATTTTCGATAATCTGTGCCTGGGCTGTTGCCTCATCGCGGGCTGCATTGCGGGCCGCAATACGCTCACGGTAACTCTGGCGGCGGTCAAAACGGCCCCGCTGATTGTTATAATTGTTGTCGCGGTTATTATTGTAATCGCCGCGATTGTTGTTGTTATTGTTGTAGTTTCGGTAATTGCGGTATGTACGCGGCTGATAGCCCTGGCCTTCCTGAGACTGCTGCTCACCGTTCTCGCTTGTCTCAGAAGCCTCTGCTGACTGCTGGCCTTCTTCTGGATTTGCTTCCTGATTTGTGTAGCTTTCTGTATTCTGATTTTCTTGATTTTGAGGAAGGGATGTTTCGTTTATTTCTGATGAATAGTCTGGAGTTGCAGATGCATAAGATTCAGGCTGTTTTTCTGAGGGTTCTTCTTCTGCCAGTGCCGGCTCTGTCTTTTCTGCTTTGATTGTAATTTTTCTTCGTCTTACGACTTTTGCGGGCTTTTCTTCTTCTGCCCCAGAATTTTCGGCCTGAGAAGGATTGGACTCAGCTGACTGCAAATCCAATTCTGGCTGAGGATTTGTCGCTGCAGGCTCTTCTGAAGCTGCGGCAGCACGGCGTCTTGAAATCAATGCCATTTGAAATTCTCCATGAGATTATATAAAAATGTATAAAAATAATGACAAAAAAACATGAATTTTAATTATTAAATTTTTAATTTTAAAAAGGAAATTTTCTAACAAAAAAAGATATTTCAGTCAAAAATTAGCAATACATTTATTAAATCACGAGTATAAAAAAAAGTCAATATTCTTCAAAAACTTATCTTGGATCGTCTGATTTAAGCAGCAATGCATTTTTGTACTCTTCGGAAGCGACAGAGAAAAGATTTGTCTCCGGCTCCTTTTCGAGCATAGAAATTTCACCTTCAAATTCAACATTTTCAGCGATGCGGATTCTGGCAGTTTTTACATCACCATGAACAAGGCTGCCATTGCACATTTCAACCCGCTCCTGGGCACAGATATCGCCTGTAACAGAGCCTGAAATAACAATGGAACTGGCAGTCATTTTTTCAACCTGACAAACAGCCCCTTTTTCAATTTCCAGATCACCTGTAGCACGGATTTCACCTTTAAATTTGCCTGTGATTACAAGGTTGTCAGTAAATTCAAGAACTCCGTCAAATTCTGTTTCCTGTCCAAAAACTGTAAGGTTCTTCTTCTGTTTATCTTCTGCCATAACACTTTACTTTAACAAATCCAGCGGATAAAATCAACAAGAAAATAAGGGTAAAAATCGTAATCGCCCAAATAAAGACATCCCCGATAATGATATACGGCGTCCGGGAATTTTTCTCAACTTCAATTTTTGCGCATAAAAATCCATCAATACCGCAGGGAATTTCCCCGGTCACTTTTCCCCTGGAATCTATTACGCATGTTTTTCCGTCAATCGTGCTTCTTATGAAGGGGGAAGAATATTCAGCCGCCCTGAAAACCGACATTGATAGATGCATCTTTCTTGCGGCCTCAGACGAAGCCCAGGCATCATCACTGATGTTTACAAAAAACTCTGCCCCCTTCTTTTTCATTTTGCGGATAAGCGGAGAAAATGAATCCTCGAAGCAAATCGGTGAGGCAAAATTCAGCTTTCCTATCTTGAAAATTTTGACTTCACTGCCCTTTTCAAACAAATCACAGTTCAAGTCAGACTTTAAGCCGTCGAAAAATTCAAAATCCAGAAAGGACGGCCAGTATTCAGTAAAGGGAACGAGAATGTTTTTATTGTAGACTTCAGCCCCGCTTTCTTTGGGAGAAAAATAAAGGGCTGAATTGTAAGTTTTTCGCCCATCTCTGTGATTGCTTCCAATCAGAAAGGCAGAATTTTTGCCGCTTATAAAAGAAAGCAGCTTTTCAGAAAGTTCATGCCGCCTTTTATCAGAAGGATTTTGGGCATGAAATAAAAAATCAGGCACGATTGCAGTTTCCGGCCAGACAATGAGTTCAGATTCAGGATTAGAAGCAAGGGCACGGTCAGTCAGCTTTTGAAGCAAAAGGGAATCTCTTTCATAGTCAGAAATATCACGGGAAGAAGACGAAGAGGCATTTTGAATCAGGGCTACAGAAAGGACTGAAGGATTTTTCCCCTGCGGAATAAGAAAGTCTGAGAGCCAGAAAATAAAGACTGCAAGGACCAGGGAAAGGCAGAGAGAAAATTTTTTGAGATTATTGCGGACATTTTTTTCAGAAATTATTTTTGCAAGCAGGGAATTTACAAGCAGAATCAAAAAAGAGACGCCCCAGACACCGAAAAGGGATGAAAATTTCAAAAAGGCAGGAATTTGCCACTGACTGTAGCCGATTACGCCGTATGAAAAGGCAAGAAAACCTTTAGTCCTAAGGAATTCAAGGGCAAGGACAGGAAAAATCCTAAGAATCCAAAGAGAAGAAGAAAATTTTTGAGGGCAATATTTTTGAAAA
This sequence comes from Treponema ruminis, assembly GCF_014201975.1. Taxonomy (NCBI): domain Bacteria; kingdom Pseudomonadati; phylum Spirochaetota; class Spirochaetia; order Treponematales; family Treponemataceae; genus Treponema; species Treponema ruminis. The sequence continues at coordinate 173,592 of NZ_JACHFQ010000002.1, forward strand.
AAAGAAATCAAGAAAAGTGAGATTGAATTGTAAAAGGCAAAGATACAGGAAACAAATAATAAGGCAATAAGGCCGAACTGAGACAGCCAGGGACACAAAAAAAGACAGAAAAGGAATCCATGGAGGGCTCCAAAAAAGAATGAAGCCTTAAGCGCAAGCCTTGAAGCAAGGATAAAAAAAGGGATATAGGCTATCCAGGCAAAAAATGAACAACCGTCCTCAAAAAGAAAGGACGGCTGGCTCAAAAAAAGAAAAAAAAGGGAAATTAAAAGAAGAATGAAATCTAAAAGATTACTTCTTTTCAACAGGAATCTCCATAAGAGCCTTTTTAAGCTCCTGACCTGCTCTAAAAGCCGCAACATAATGTGGCTCTACAGAAAGGATTTCTCCGGTTTTTGGATTGCGGGCCTTTTCGCGGCCTTTTCTAAGGCGAGGCTCCAAAGTACCAAAACCACGAAGCTCAACAGTTGAACCATCTTTGAGAGCATTTTTAAATTCTTCTACGATGCTTTCAAAAACTTCATGTATCAATTTTTTCTCAACTTTTGTACTCTCATGAACTTTATCAACAATATCACTTTTTGTAACTTTACAAGCAGACATAAATACCAACCATAATAAAAAATTAAAAAAAAAAAAAACGCTATCTGAAGTGCATAACCTTATACAATCAGATAGCTTTAAGCAGTCAAATAGTAAGAAACTTAGTTTGCAGCTGCAAATGTTACATTGAAAAGTTTCTGCATACGTGACTTTTTGCGTGAAACAGCGTTGCGTTTGAGAACGCCCTTGCTGCGAGCAGAATCAAGTTTAGAAGACAAAAGGACAAGTTTCTCCTGAGCAAGTTTTGAGTCCTTTGCATGTACAGCTTCAATGAACTGTCGGACATAAGTGTGGCATTCGCTCTTGATAGCCTTGTTGTGCATGCGGCGAACTTCGCTCTGACGGAATCTTTTTTGTGCAGATGTCTGATTTCTTGCCATAAGAAAATCTCCCAATTATATATTCAATTCTAAATTATAAAAAAACCTTGCAAACGATTTTGTTGCAAGGTATAAGTATCATCTCCTAGCAGAATTGAACTGCTGTTGTCGGGATGAAAACCCGATGTCCTAACCACTAGACGAAGGAGACATCATTGCAACTCAGTAGCGAGCTGACTTTGATATATTACTAAATATGAAAAACTTAGTCAACAGTTTTGAACTAAATTTTTCGATTTTTTTTATTTTTTTTACCAGCTCATTCCCCCAATCATTCATCATTTTCACTTTCAGAATCTTCATTTTCCATGCCGTATTCCTGAAGCTTTCTGTGCAGGGTTTTCCGCCCTATTCCAAGCGTTTCGGCAGTCTTGCTCTTGTTGCCCTTGTTTGCGGCCAGGTTCTCCTGAATGATGATTTTCTCAGCCTCATCAAGAGTAATTCCAATCGGCAGGGAAATGCTCTCAACACCGCTTGCCTTGCTCACCGATGGCGGCAGGTCTTCAAGGGTAATCTCGCTGCCCCCTGCCATGACAACAGAGCTTTCAACGCAGTGCTGCAGCTCACGGATGTTGCCCGGCCAGTCATATTTATAAAGGGCGCTTCTGGCGTGATTGTCAAAGCCGGTGATATTCTTTCCGTTTTCTTCATTGTAGCGCTCAAGAAATGAATTCAGCAAAAGTGGAATATCATCCTTTCGCTCACGGAGAGGCGGCACTTCAATATGGATTCCGTTGAGGCGGAAATAGAGGTCTTCACGGAAACGACCGGCCTTTACTTCTTCCTCAAGATTTTTGTTGGTGGCGGCAATCACCCTGACGTCAACTTCGATAGGAGCCTCACCGCCTACCCGCTCGAATTTCTTTTCCTGAAGGACACGAAGGAGCTTAACCTGAACGCTCTGATTGATTTCACCGATTTCATCCAGGAAAATCGTTCCTCCATGCGCAAGTTCGAATTTTCCCTTGTGCATCGACTCTGCGTTCGTAAAGGCCCCCTTTTCATGGCCGAAAAGCTCGCTTTCAAGCAAGGTCTCGCTCAGGGAAGAACATACAACTGGAATAAAAGCCTTTTCGCTTCGAGAAGAGAGGTTGTGAATGGCATTGGCGACAACTTCCTTGCCTACACCGGTTTCGCCTGTTATAAGCACGGAAATTCGGGCATCAGCGACCTTTTTGACAAGGCTCATGACCTTCTGCATGGCCGCACTCTTTCCGATAACCATGTCGGTCTTTTTCTGAGTGGAAACCTGCTTCAAAAGCTCAGTGTGCTTGATTGAAAGCTCCCTGCCTTCAAGGGCCCGCTTAACGATTACCTCAAGCTGGGCAAGGTTGAGGGGCTTGGTCAGGAAGTCATAGGCTCCGTCCTGCATTGCCTTGACAGCCGCATCAATTGAGCCGTGGCCTGTAAGCACAATCACAGGTATTCCGGGCATTTTTGTGGTGACCTGGCGCAAAACTTCCTCGCCGGAAATCGAGCCAGGCATGCGCAAGTCCGTGATGACAAGATCAATGTCACCGTTAGCGATTAAGTCCAGGCCTTCCTTTCCGTTGGCGGCAATTTTTACATTGTAGCCGTCCATTTCAAAGTCAGCGGCAAGACCTTCGCGGATATTTTTTTCGTCATCGATAATAAGGATGGTGAATTTCATTTTTACTCTCCAGAAAGACCACAGTCCTTGAATTCAAGCAATTTTCGCTCCATCTGAGGAACCGGCAGGGAAATCGTAAAAGTCGTTCCCTCGCCCAATTCAGATGAAAGGGAGATGTCACCGGAAAATTCCTTGATGATTTTGTAGCTCATGGCCATTCCAAGTCCGGTTCCGTTTGATTTTGTGGTGAAATAAGGCTCAAAAACCCGGCTGCAAGTCTCTTCATCCATTCCGGTGCCGTCGTCCGCAAAAGTAAGGATATAGCGGTCACTTTCAATCCTGCTTTTTATGCTGATAGAGCCTTTGATCCGCTCCTCATCGTCATCAAATTTTTTGGAAATTGCAGAAATCGCGTTCTGGGAAAGATTTACGATTACTTCGCGGAAAAGCTTGGCGTCCAGCAAAAGGCGCACGTCACAGCCGCAGAGTTCAGACTGCAGCTTTATGTGCTTTTCGTTGAATTCCGGCATGAAAAAGGAAATGAAATCTTCGAGGATTTTATTTGGGTTCACGAGCTCCAGTTTGGCAGAAATAGGACGAACTGCCATCAAAAAATCCACGACGATTTTGTTGAGGCGCTCAATTTCCTGAGTTATGACATCAAGATAGTCCTCGGAATATTTTGGCGGAGGCAGCATTCCGTCCCCCTCACGCTTTTTACGCAGGGCCTTTTGCATGAGCTGAATGTGAATGGAAATGGCCCCCAAAGGATTTTTGATTTCATGGGCAACGCTTGCAGCCACATTCGTAAGCCCGGCCAGAGTTTCCATGCGGTGAAGAAGAACTTCCTGATTGCGTTTTTCGGTCACGTCGTCAATGCGGATAATCGAGCCGATAAGATTTTTGTTCTGATTCTGATTTTGGACAAGGGGTGTCACATAAAGGTCAAGGAAGCGGACTGAACCGCCTGTCGTGGCAACCGTAAACTCATTTGAAATATTTGTTTTGTCGGCCTCAAAGGCGTTCTGCAAAAAGCGGGCAATTTCCTCGTCATCAATGATGTTCCAGACCGGGGATTTTTCCTTAGCCTCTTCAGGATTACTCTTAAAAGGGAGATAGCGCTCAGCCGCCTTGTTTATTTTCATGAGGCAGAAATTTTCGTCAACGATTATAAGCCCGCTGGGCAGGCTCTGGAAGATGGAATTGAAAATTTCAGTCTGGGAATAGCAGTCTTCAACCAGCTGCTGAATTTGAAGTGGCGTGAGTTTATCAAGTTTTTGCGAAACACGACGTGAAAAATCAGTCATTTTTGCTTCCTCACAAATTTCTTCGGATACCTGCCAAGTCGCGTGAAAGTTTTTCAATCACAGCGGCAGGAGAAATATTGTAGACAGTGACAGAATTGTAGCTTTCCCGGCAGAATTCGGTGATTTTTGCACAGACTTCGGCCCTCTGGGCAGTCAGCTCGCTGCCCCTGGCCTCTTCCATAATTCCAACGAGGAAAATCTTAAGCAGGAAGCGGGGCTCAAAGCCGGAACATTCTTTAATCACTGAATCAGAAAGAGGAATCTGACCGCTAATAATATGACTAAAATAAGAGGAAGCGGCCTTTTTGATTTCAGCAGGCTTAACCGGAAGGAAAAGCTGCAGGTAATCGTTAATCAAAAGATTTTCTTCGCTTTCACGGGCATGGAAAACCCTCTGAACGACTTCCTTTTGCTGAATGGCACTACGCTCTGTAAAAGAGTAAGTCCTTACGCGGGAAAGAATTGTTGGCATTACGGCACCGCGGTTTGATGTCGTGAGGATAAAAACCATGTCCTCAGGCGGCTCTTCAAGAATCTTCAGCAGGGCGTTTCTTACGCTTTCAAGCATGCGCTCGGCATTTTCGATGATAAAAATCTTCTTGCCGGAAACAGACTTCATGTGGGCCCAAACCGAAGCCCGGCGAATCTGATTTATCGGAAGCGAATCGTACATAAAGGATGATTCGAGCTTGTCGCAGTTTTTTACGATTGAGTCACAGATTTTTTCGAGTTTGTCATTGTCAGGCAGGGGCTTTTCTGGATTAAGCTTTTCCATGTCTTCGTCAATCAAGGCAACAATGGGAGCGAGTTTAGAAAGCTTGTCGTCACCCTCCCAAAGAACCTGAGAAAAACGCATGGTAAGTTTTCGGACCGAGCGGATAAAAAGATAGCGCACGGCCGTAAGATAGCGGGAATTATCAAAGGATGCCTGTAAAAAAGCCTTTTTCGCAGCCAGAATTTCTAAAGAACAGTCACGGGGACCCGCCAAAAGCACATTTGTATTGGAAAGTTCCTTGTTTTTTTTGCAGGAAGGACATTCGCAGAGCCAGTGGCCACGCTGTCTGTAGTCGTTTTCACCAGAGCAGGAAAGAATTCTGGCGATTTCCAGCGCGCAGGTCAGCTTTCCGCTAGCAGCAGGACCGCTCAAAAGAATGGCACCCGGCAGACGGTTATTCAAAATGTCGTCTTTTAAAAGAGAAGAAGCGTTCTGATACAAAAGGTTGTCGAACATTAAACGAGCATCCCCCCGATATAGGAAATTGGAGCCTGCAGATAAGGAAGAAGGATTTTTGCCACAGTACTTTTTGAAAGCAGAGGACTAAGATTAAACCAAATCTGAGCTTTCATAAGAATCAGAATACAAGAGACAATCAAAACTCCTTCAATTGCGCCGAAAGCAAATCCCAGCACCCGGTCAAGGCTCTTCATGATTTCACCGGAGAAAATAGCCCCGACGATAATCTGGATTATTTTTACGACAAGGAAAGCCGTGATGAAGATCAGAATGAAGGCAAGGACAACGTCAACGGCAGGAATCTTGATGATTTTTGAGATATGAGGGGCCAGAAGTCCGCAGAAATAGAAGCCTGCGACAAGGCCTACAATAAGGGCAAGTTTTCCAAAAAGTTCCTGGATAAGACCGTGAATCATCGCAAGGAATGCAAAAGAGAATATAATAATTAAAAATACAATATCGATGAAAGTAAATGTCATTTTGCTCCTCCAAAAGCCTTTTCGTAGACAAGTTCGGCAATTTTTTCTGCAGGCCGCTTTCCATCCGAAAGAGATTTTGATGCAAGGGCCGCACTTTCACGGAAAGCTGAGTCAGACATTTTTTCAAGGGCTGATTTTAAATATGATTCTTCGGCATATTCACCCAAAAGAACGATTGCAGCTCCCCTTTCCTCAAAGTAATGGGCATTGTCAACCTGATCACCGCGAGTTCCGGAACCGCACAGAGGAATCAAGACCATCGGCTTACCCAAAACAGAGCACTCCCAGATTGAATTTGCACCAGCCCGGCTCAAAACTATGTCTGAAGCTGAAATAACATCGCTCATCTCTTTGTAAATGAAGGGATGAAGGAAGTAGCCCGGATGATTTTTGGGCATGATATCGGCATCTTTAGCGCCGCACTGATGAACCACGTTGAAACGCTGACAAAGCCAGTCTAAGTTCTGGGCAACAAGCTCGTTAATCTGGTGGGCACCAAGACTTCCGCCCAAAACAAGGAGAATCGGTTTTTCAGGATTGTAGTCCTCCCGCCCGCTGAAAAGGAATTTCTTGCCTTCCTCAGGATTTGTATTATAAAAAACAGGGCGGACAGGATTTCCGGTTACAATTGCCTTAGCCCGCTTGTCTTGAGCAAGATAAGACTTTGTCTCCTCATAGGAAACAAGAATATTCGAAGCAAATTTTGAATTAAGCCGTGTTGCAAGGCCAGGCGTAAAGTCACATTCATGAGTAAAGACCGGAATCCTCAGCAATTTTGCCGCAAGACATGGCGGAACACTGACAAATCCCCCCTTTGAGAAAAGGACGGCCGGCTTTAGCTTGAGCAAAGTGAAAAAAGACTTGACGAGACCGGCGAAAATCTTAAACAAATCGCTGAAATTTTTTAAAGAAAAATATCGCCGCAATTTACCGCTTGGAATTCCAACAAATTCGTCAACAGAAGCTGATTTTTCGACCAGATTCTTGTCCATTCCGCTCGAATTTCCGAGCCAGACAATTTTAATTTCCTGATTATTTTTTGATGCAAGGGAGCGAAGTTCGTCTGCAACAGCAAGGCCCGGGTAAATGTGACCGCCAGTTCCTCCGCCTGCAAAAACGAATGTATTTCTAGATTTTTTCATCATAATGTCCTATAAAAAAAGCCGTGCCAAAATCACAAAAGCAATTTCGACACGGTTCATTATGACACAGTTTTAATTTCTTTACAATGAAATTACAGTTTTGCGCGGAGGCTCAAAGCACCACTCCAGAGATTGTCATCCCCACCGACATGGCGCAAATCAGCACAAACGCTTGCAGTCAACTGAATAAGCATGAAGTTAAAGCCTACACCACCGTAAACCTGTGGCTGGAATCCACCGAAGCCGTCTGAAGAAGCGGTGCCGTCACCATTTAAAGCAGGAATACTTAATTTAGCAATTTTTGCAGCATCCTGAATTTTGCTAAGAGATTCCCCCTTATATTTCCAAGACCAGTCGTTGCTGTAGTTAGAAATTACACCGCGAAGGCCAATAAACGGAGTGAATCCGATTTTTACGACAGGAACATTAAGAGTCTTTGAAATCTGTACCTGTCCATACAAAGTCTTAACATCGTAATCAATATTTGTTTCTGCATCACTATTGCTTGCATTGAATGAACCAGAGTTCATGGAATAACCAACACCTACAGAAATTGCAGGAGTAATAAGTCCGTCTTCAAGAAGAGCATATCTTGCATCAACAGCAAAGGTAAGGAATTCTGCTGAAAATTTTGCATCCATTGGAATCATGCTGCTTACATCGAGGGTCATGAATGAAAAACCGATGTCAAACGGAAGGAATACACCTCCGATTCGAACATCAGCATTCAAGACAGGAAAGTAAAGATCTGATTTAACGCCGTCGATTCCAAGTGTATCAGCTGCATCTGCAAGGCCCTGTGTATTCAAATGTGTGAATCCAGTGTTAAAACCTACTGCAAAATGAGGCGGAACTGCCGGGAACACTTTACCGATAAAAGCCTCGGCATAGACATTCTGCTGAACGGCAGACTGTGGAACAGAAAAACCAAGACTGTCACCAAAATCATTAAGACCGTTACCGACAGTTTTCTGAAGAGAACCGTCTGCCAAACTTGTTGCAAGCTTACCATAATCAACTGCAAAGGTAAAAGAAACAGCACTTGCAAAAAGAATTGAAGCTGCTGCCAGTTTTTTCAAAAGTTTCATAGAAACCTCCATTTAAAAATAATTTAAGAAAACCATTTTTAACTTTTTTTGAATTATAACACAAATTTAAAGTTTTTCAAGAATGAGATTTCCAACTTTCCAGTTGTCACCAGCACCCATTGTAACAAAAACATATCCGTCCGGATATTCTGCCCCGCTCGGCTCAGAAAGGAATTTCAAGCCCAGTTCTGCCGCTTCGTCAAATTCCCCGGCATAATGCAGGTCTTTATGATACTTTTTTGCATGTTCAGCAAGGATTTCGCCTGTAACTTTTGCAGCAGAGGCATCTTCCCTTGCACTTCCGTAAATTTTATTGATGATAACCTTGTCCGCCGAGTCAAAACTTGAGGCAAATTCTTCAAGAAGGGCCGCAGTTCGGGTATAAGTATGGCTCATAAAATCAACAATTATCTTGTGTCCCTTATAAAATTCCTTAAATCCTGCAAGAGTCGTTTTAATGGCAGTAGGATGATGACCGTAATCGTCAATAAAAATCACGTCCTGACCAAGAGGACTTTTTGCACGGCCAACAATTTCACTTCGCCTTTTTCCACCGGCAAAGTTCTTGAGGCCAGCCTTTAACTCTTCGATATAATCAAGAGGATTTTTGCCATCCGTCTTTAAAAGCTCACATGACAGGGCAAGAGCCGCACAGGCGTTCCTAACGTTGTGATCGCCTGGAACACAGACAGCACACTCGCCCAACGATGAAACATTAAAATAATGAAGTCCCTTTTCTACCCGACCAAAAGTAAGCTTATAATCCCCTTCAGCATTCACGCCATAAGGAATTGCAATCAGGTCACTCCTCTTTTGAAGGGCAAGTTCGACAGTCTGGCAGGCACCTTTGTCATCGGCACAATAAATGACCTGTCCGCCCTCCGGCAGTTTGCAGATATAATCAACAAAGGCCGAACGGATATCTTCGTAAGTCGGATAATAATCCTGATGATCGCTTTCTACGCTGGTAAGGATAATCTTTTTGGGAGCAAAAGCCATAAAATGCCGCTGATATTCACAAGTCTCAGCAATAAAATAATCATGCCCCTTTGTCATTGTGCAGGAATCACCAAAACTTTTGATGATGGAACCGGCCAGAACCTGAGAAGAAAGCGGCAATTCCTTTAAAAGAGTGCCGCAAAGGCCTGTTGTAGTTGTTTTTCCATGAACGCCGCAAACACCGCATGAATAAGAAGCCTGACTTATCGCTCCCAAGGCCTCAGAATAAAGCATCATGGGAAGACCACGTTTTTTCGCTTCGATAAGATCAGGATTTTTTTCAATAGAATATGCACTTGAATAAATAACGAACTGAACAGAATCAGTGATATTGCCTTCATCAAAAGGCAGAGCTTTTATCCCAAGTTTTTCAAGAACTTCGTCAGTATAAAAACGCTCGCTGACATCACTTCCAGTAATTACAGCCCCACGCGCATGAAGAATTTCTACAAGCGCGACCATTCCGGTGCCCTTGATTCCAACGAAATGGAAATGAAGGCCAGAAAAAGAATTCGGCAACATAAAACTCATATATAAAAGTCCTATAATTAAAAATTAATGTTCTGCCTGAGGAGCGTCAGCCAAATGACCCGTATGTTTTAAGTTCACCATGCGATTAATATAATGCATCATGATGAAGAAAGCCCAGACCAGAGCAATACAAACACATAAAAGAATAACAGCATCTTTAGTTTTTGTCATTAAAAGAGTGGCGAGAGAAGCCATGCAGATAAAAAGCTGAATGATAAGAAGACAAATCGCCGTAGATGTTTTTGAAAGGCCTACGTTTACGAGTTTGTGATGGATGTGGGCACGATCCGCACTGAAAAAAGAACGGTGCTCCCTTGTTCGCCGCCACACAGCCGCAATAACGTCGGTAACAATAAGGAAAGCAATCAGCAATTTTGTATGCTCCATGCCACCCTGCAGAGGGAAAACAGGAATCATAGCGATAACAAAGCCCAGGGTCTGACTTCCGCCATCACCAAGGAAGATTTTTGCAGGAGGCTTGTTGTAAACGAGAAAGCCCAAAATTGATGCACAGATAATGATATAAGCAAAACCAACGACCTGTCCGCCAACAATCATAAAAATGCCGGCTGTAAGCAATGTGAGGAAAGACAAGCCGCCGCACAAAAGATCAAGGCCGTCAATAAGGTTATAAGCGTTGACAAGAAACAAAATCCAAAAGAAGGTTCCGCTTCGGGCAATAAACTGAGGAAGTTCAAGTCCCAAAAAAGTATTTATGTAAAGAGGACTGCAGGAAACAATGAGTGCAGAAATAATCTGAATGAGGAATTTGAATTTCGCCCTCAGATTCATAAAGTCATCAATAATTCCAAAAAGGAAAATAATCAGACCTGCAAAAAAAACGGGCTTTGCATGAGCAAATTCGAAATGAGAAAAATAAAAAAGATATAAAAATAAAGCAATAAGAAACGAAATAAAAATTCCTACGCCACCAAGACGCGGAATCTGCCCTTTATGAACTTTGCGAGGATCAACCTCATCATACCAATTGAATTTTTTGCACAAAGCAATAATCAATGGAGTCAGCACTAAACAAATCAAAAAGGCAATCAAAGAGCAGACGATCATACCTTCCCCCATTGGAACGATTCTATTAAAAAACTCTAACACAATTACTAAGTATTTTCAATTATTCCCCTAAAAAATTATTCGAAAAAAATTCGATTTTTTTTCATTTTTTTTACATTTACCTATTGCATAATTTTTTCATATTTGTTATATTATTTGAGCGTTGAGCAACAACGCAAGGGCAGTTAGCTCAGTTGGTAGAGCCCCTGGTTTACACCCAGGTTGTCGGGAGTTCGAGTCTCTCACTGCCCACTCTTTTCGGGATGTAGCGCAGCTGGTAGCGCGCTTGGTTTGGGACCAAGATGTCGCAGGTTCGAATCCTGTCATCCCGACTTTAAGACTTGCTAGAAATAGCGAGTCTTTTTTTTTATTTAAATTATATTGCAAAAAAAGCCGCCCAGGATTCGAAGCGGAATGAGCGCCGACCAGCGGGAGGAGTGCACAGGAGGTGCGCGACTGGAAGGCGAATCCTGTCACCTCACGCAATATTCTTCGATTCTATCAAGAATCTCATTTACAGGCCTATAGACAACTTCCGTCCTCGGCACGCTTTCCGTAAAGATTTTTCCGTATGATTTTTCAATGATACGCCTGTCCAGCGCAACCACCGCTCCCCTGTCGTCTCCCCTTCGGATAAGCCGTCCAAAACCCTGGCGGAATTTGATTACCGCATCAGGCACGCTCAGCTCCATGAAAGGAAAACCGCCACGCTTTGCAATCTGCTCGCTTCTGGCCGCAAAAACAGGGTCCCCGGGAACACCAAAAGGCAGCTTAACGATAATTACAAGCGAAAGTGACTGGCCTGGAACATCAACACCTTCCCAGAAAGAATCGGTAGCAAAAAGCACGCTTGAGACATCTTCCTTAAATTGAGACAAAAGCCGGAAACGGTCATCTTCCCCCTGCTTCAAAACATTTATTCCCAATGAACGGAGTCTTGTTCTTGCCGTATCACAGGCATGGCGCAGGGAATCATAAGCCGTAAAAAGCACGAGGGTCTTTCCTCCTGCCCGCTCTATCATCCTTACGATGACGTCCTCAATGCAGGACTGAAAATTTTCGTGGTCAGGGAAAGGAATATCGCTTGGAATTGCAAGAACCATATTCTCTGAATAAGGGAAAGGAGACGCAAATTCTCCGGTTTTTACGCGCTCTTTTTCGACAAAAGAGATTCCAACCCGTTTTTTCCAGAAATCAAAAGTCTTGCTGATGGTGATTGTAGCCGAAGTGCAGACAACGCTCTTCATCGGCTCGAAAACACCCTTATTCATCATGGGGGCTATATCCAGCGGAGTTTCGATATATTCATAATAAAAAGGATTCTCAACATTCTTTGCAATTGAGGGCGGAAGCCTCTTTGCCTGAATCCAAAAGACGCTCTCAGGGTGCTCTTCCCATGACACGAAATTCTGAGCCGTAGCGACCATGGCATCAAGACGACGAAGGACAGCCTTTGCCTCATAAATCACAGAATTATCCAGGTCATCCTCGCTTATGCCCGCAATGATTTCCCGCATGAGGCCGCTGACTGTCGCAAGATGATGCTGAAGAATCCTGACCTTTTCAATTATTTCAGTAAAACGAGGCAAAGTGCCCTGAAAAAGACGGAGGGTAAAATCCCGCCCCAAAACAAGAGCCGTATCGCTTTCCAGGGCTTCAATTGCAGCCTTAGTCTTTCCTATTTCATTTTCAACTTCAGCAGCCTTATCTTCAATCCTTGAAAGAGCGCTCAAGGTAAAAAGATATCCGGTAAAGCTCGACTTTCTCTGCCGGTAAAGAAGATTCAGTTGTTTTAAAATCCTGAAGCGATTGAGGGCATTCGAAAAGAAACTTGTCGCAGCATCCTCAATGCCGTGAGCCTCATCAAAAACAAGGCGCTTATATGGAGGAAGAACAGCCGTGTCATCATAGCCGGCGCCATTCATTCTGGATTCAATATCAGCGAAAAGCATGTGGTGGTTTACGATGAGAATGTTTGCATCAGCCGCCTCTTTGCGAACCTTCATGACAAAGCATTTCTCGCGGAATTTACACCTCATTCCCATGCAGGCGTCCGCCTCGGAATTGACCCGCTGCCAGAGATTTTCCGGAGGCATGAAACTCAAATCACTCCTGCTGCCCGTCTTGCTTTCCTTTGCCCAGGAATTGATTTTATCAAAAATTTCAGTCTCATCGCTGAATAAATCTCGCTCAGCTCCAAGTTCAGAAAGGCGGCGCAAACAGACATAATTCTGCCTGCCCTTCACGAGAATCGACTTCACCTTTCTTCCGATGATTTTCTCCGCAAGGGGGATGTCTTTTTCTGAAAGCTGCTGCTGAAGGTTTATCGTTCCAGTGGAAATTACAACCCGCTCCTTGTTGTTCAAAGCCCAGAGCATGGACGGAACCAGATATGCAAAAGATTTTCCGACACCGGTTCCAGCCTCAAAAACACCTATTGAATTATTGTTAAAACTTGAAGAGATTTCCTTGACAAGCTCTATTTGACTGGGCCTCTCCTCAAAATTTTCATAGATTTTTGCCAGATTTCCATTTTTTGAAAGGTAAAGAGAAGTTTCTTCGCAATCAAGTTTTTTCGTGACAGTCGGCTTTATCGGCTCCATCACGACATAAACTTCACTCACATCATTATTGACGATGTAGAATCCCTGGGCCTTTTCTGAAGCATCACTCGCGACCATCAGGTCCGCATCAGAAGGATGAAGATTTCCGCCCGGATGATTGTGAATCAAAACAGAAGCTACGCGGCTTTCAGCAAAATTAACAGGAACGGTATTTGAATTTCCACGGGCACAAGCCTTGACAGAAACAATTTTGCCGTCTGAGTCAATAATTCCAGTAAAAAAGACTTCGTTTCCGCCCGCTTCAAAAATTTCACGCCGCATTTTCTCGCGAACTTCAGGAGAAAACCTTCTGTTAATTTCCATGCAGACAGTTTAGCAAATTTCCGCCCCCTCCGCAAATTCCTTACGCGGGGTCGTTTGCTACATGTTCATGCCGAATTTTTTCATCAGGTTGGAATGGAGGGCTTCGGTTTCGGAATCATTTAAGCCCAGGGACTGAGCATTTGTTAAGTCTTTGAGGGCATTGTCAAAATCGCCCAGCTTATAATATGAAACAGCCCGGCGGAAGTGAGCATGAGACTGGTACTCGTTGATTTCAATTGATTCGGTGTAAGCCTTTATCGCTTCTTCGTGCTTGTTCATAATGCTCAAGACGATTCCAATATAGTAATATGAGCGATAGCCGTTTGAATCGTAGACAACACTCTGCCTGAAATCATCAAGAGAAGCCGTGTAATTGTTCTGGGCGAAGTATGCCATTCCGCGATGCTTATGAATTACGGCAAGGACTGGTGGCGGCGGAGTCGGCTCGGAAGCCAGGATTATGCTGTAAATTTCGACAGCCTTGTCCAGATCTCCGTGGTTATGGGCCTGAATAGCCTCAAGAATCATATCATCGATTGTGCCGTGAACGTATGGCGAAACCCTATTGATGTTCTTAGGCTCCAGATTTTCGATTTTTTTACCGCTGTTTGCAAGAGTAAGTTCGTCCGCCTTTTCATAGAAGGCAGCCCGTCGGGCCTCAACCTCACCCTGAAGTTTTTTCTGATAATCACGGATTTCCTGGAAGATAATGTCAGCCAAAGTGAGGCTGGCGTTCATTGATGCCAACTTGCGGCGGAGAGGCATATCAAAAGGAGTGAATTCTGATTTGTAGATAAGCTCATGCTCAACCTCTGCCCAGGCATCCTGCAAAATCGTTCGGATCTGGATTTCGCAGACCAGGCTCTCAGGCAAAGGAAGCTCGCACTTTTTGGGCATGCAGTCCTTTGGAATTGAGACAAGAACATGAACAGACTCGTAGCCGAATTCACGGAAACTCTGCTGGGCCCCCTTATACTCCACTTCCTTAACGACGAAATTGTTTTTTATCTGCTGCTCTACTTCACTCAAATCTTCAAGAAAAGCACAGATTACGCGGATACCCATCATATCCGTGAGTTCTACAAAATTATTTTTTTCTGCTTCTTCAGATTTGAGGCGCAAAACTTTTCGATAGTAACTGTTGAAAGATTTTACACGAGATTTATATGTTGGATTTGAAGCAAGTTTAATCGTCTTTTTAAGCTTTTCTTCTATCTTAGTCATAATTTCAGAAAGAATTGGCTTATACGACTCATAAGTTGCCTTGATATTATTTTTGCTCGGCAATGAATTAACAAAATTATCCATAAGATAATCTTAACATAATTTAATTTAAAATCAAGCAAATTATTTAAAGATAAAAAAACCGCCTGCCTTAGCAGACGGTTTCAAGCGTCAATTGTATCTAAATACTACTGAAACTTACTGAGCGTTAGCTGCCTGACCACCGTTAGACTGAGCGTTAGAAGCTCCGTCCTCAGAGAGTGAAGAAGTGAATGTCTCTTCAGTAGCCATCTTCTGTTTCTCGATGTAGCGGTTAACCTGTTTGTTACCGAATCGTGACATTTCGAGAGCCTGGCGAGCAGATTCTTTGCGTCCGATGATTCCCCAAAGGTCTTCATCAGCAATGTCGCGCTCTGATGTGAGGTTAGCTTTATCGAAGATGATTTTTACGTCTTTGAAGTATCCGATGAAGTCATCACCAACGTGAGCTGCATCACGGCAAACCTGGAAGCCTTCGAATTTTACGAATGGCTCGCCACGTGGGTAGATTGGATATACACGGATTTCACGAGTGCGAACTTCTGAAATGTACTCTGGGTTGTTCCATTCAAGAGTTTTCCATCCGTCGAAACCGAGGTAACCCATGAAGTAGCGGCGTGTAACATTGTCTGTGTCGCCAAGAAGAACATAGAGAGCGTGTGGGAAGTTCATACCCATTGTTGTAACAGCAATCTTTTTGAGAGTGCCAACGTTCTTTACGAGACCGTAAGCAGGAGAAGCTTTGTCTGATGGATCATCAGCTTCGAACAACCATTTTGGTCCTGATGACTCGCCGCCTTCTGAAGACTCTGCCTTCTGGCGCTCGCCATTGTCATCTGCCTGTGAATATGGCTCATAAGCAGGAATTGAGAACGGTGGAACGATTTTAGCGTTTGAGTTGTATGCACCTGTTGGGAAAACAACACGAACACCCATTACGTCTGAACCAGCGAATGGCTGTTTTGAGTTGCTGCTAACTGGAGCAGGCTTAACCTGTGACTGAGCCAGGCTGCTTACGCTGCGTGCTGAGCTGTTGAGAACAACTTCCCACTGGTCGAGAGCGAGAGAAGATTTCATAAGATCCTTCTGCTCTGCGCTGAAAGATGCACCAGCTGCTGTAGCGTAATCCATAATAGTACGCTTGTTCTGGTTCTCCTTTTTCTCACCGTCATAGTCCTGTGGATAAACGGCGATGTCTGCTTTAAGCGTTGTGAAATCGATGAGAGTTCTTTCCTCTGCGAAAGAAGAAAGTCCAACGAGTGTCATCAATGCTGCCGATAAAACTAAAGTTTTCTTCATTTTTGAAGCTCCTTTTTACTCAATTGATGTAGCCTTGTATATTCTACAGTATCTTATATCTAAGACGTTTTGTCAACAAAAATTTAAATCGATTTTCAGTCAGCTATAAAATTTCCGTCGATAAAAAGTTCTATAGATTTGATGCCTGTAAAATTCTTTTTGATGTTTTTTTTGAGCATGGCGGCCCCTTTATCACAGGGAACGGCTCCATTGCCCTGGAGTGCGGCTTCCTTTGAAAGCCCTACATATAGCGTTTTATCGCGCTGAAAACAATATTCGACCCTTGTTCCAAGAGTGAAAAGAGGTCGGCCGCGATAAAATGACGGGCCAAGGACAAGTTCATCCACATACTGGCAGACCTTTCCCTGAACCGGCTTGGAAGCAAGATAACGGACTTCGGTTTTATTGCGTTTGGAACCGGCAAGAGGATACTCAAAGCTCCGTCTGTTCGTACCGAAATGTGAAAAAAACTGAATGGAAATACAGATTAATACAGCGATTCCCAAAGCTGCTGAAAGTGAGCTTTTATGTTTTTTGATTAGGCTCAGAATGTTTTTAATGTTCATAAATTCCTGAAAAAATCCAATGCGCCAGGGATTGCAGGGGCGCCCGGCTAATGGTTTGTAAATCCTCGTGAACGCTCAAAATGCGTCACGAATGCGGACAAGCCATTATATATTCCAAGCGACATTTTTTGCAAGTAAGAATTATCGGCAAGAAGGGCCGCCTCTTTTTCGTTTGAAAGGAATCCGACCTCAATCAGAACGGCTGGCATGTTTGAATTCTTTACGACGAACCACTCCTCTGCCTTGATTCCGCGGGGGCTTGAAAGATTTCCGACCTGAGCCGCAATTCCGTCCATGATGAATTTTGCAATGAGGATACTTTCGGTGGTGTACTCTTCTTCCATCATGGAATTCATTACATTGAAAAGATTTTTGTCAACGTCGCCGGTCTTTTCGAGGACAGTGCGACGGTAACCAGGTGAAAGATACCAGACCTCGTAGCCGCTGGCCTTTTTGTCCAGGGAAGAATTTACATGCACTGACACATAAAGAACTGCTTCCTTGTCGGCAAGCTTTACGCCGTTAGCAATTTCGGTCCGCTCTGCAAGGGAGAGGAATTTATCGGTATTGCGGGTCATGAGGATTTTTTTGTCGGGATAGGCGGCCTTGAGGCGGGAATAAAGCATTTTTCCAACTGCCAGGTTTACGTCCTTTTCCTTGACCGTGATGCTCTTTCCCTTGATTTTATGGGTCATCATAGCGCCAGGGTCTTTTCCGCCGTGGCCGGGGTCAATCAGAATTGCACCGATTTTGAAACCGTTGCTTTCGGCCGTTTCAGTCTTGAAAAGCTTGTTTGCGCTGTCCAAAAAGCCCTTGGTTACATACAAAACTCCGTCCCTTACGACAGGTGCGTCAGTGAGGGCAAGTTTTTTATAGTCCTGAAGGACAAAGCCGTCTCCAGCCCTGAATGAAATTTGATGGCCGTTTTTTTCTAGAAGTCCGGTTCCGCTCAGGGAATCCCAGTAAACGGCAGCTCCAAGCTTTTCTGACTCGGAAATCAAATCCAGGCCCGCAGACTGAGAATAGATGCGGCTGAGCAGAGAAATCATTGTTAACAAAAGAATTACAAGTCGTTTCATAGTTCTGTAAACTGCTATTTATTAATATTGTCGGCTACATAAAGCGCGCCCTGAATGCCGCCACGCAAAATGGCGCTCCAGAAGATTTTTCCGTCAAGTTCGGCGTGATCAGGGCAGATTTCGTCGAATTTTTCCAGGGTCTTCCTGAGAGTGCAGTGGTTCCAGTCTTTCAGGGAATCTGCCAGCGGAATCAAAGTCTCAGGGAGATAATCGATTGTTTTCTGACCGGCAGGGATTTTTGTCCCCTCGCCTACGCTCTGTGACGTTACCTCATTTGGGCAGAAGGTAAAGGCTGACGGCGGGAAGCCCTTTTCATCGCTCTCGCACTCGCCTTTCAGGAATTTTTCGGTTTCAGGATTTTTTGGCTCAAGGCGCAATGTAATGGAAGAAACCGCTTCTTCCGCACTTTTATATGCCTGCTCACTGTTAATTCCAACAGCGATAATGTTTCCGCATTTTTCGACATTGTTTCGCGGGAAGTCAACTTTGTCGCCCTCTTTGACTCGGGGAAGTAAATCACGCACTCCGTAAATCTGCTTAACTTCGTCCAGACCGTAGATTTTTGAGACCTTGCCAGGAATTGAAAGCCATGCCCTCTCCGCGCTCACCAAAGTTGACGAGATTTCATAAAGTTCAAAGGGCTGTTCCTTGCCTTTTACGCTCTCGTGAGGCTGCCAGGGAAGGGAAACGCGATTTGAAAGAAGATAGTCCGGTTCCTGACCAAGTGCGATTTTCATTGCCTCTTCAGTCAGGTTCATTCCGCTTGAATAAGGGAAAGTCCAGCCTGACATGTAGCCGCCTGAAAGCCGGGCAGCGATTTCACCAATCATAGGGCCGTTTTTTGTATATTTGATGTCGGCCTTGGCTACTCCGCAAGTGAGGCCCAAAGCCTTGATTCCCAGCGCAAAGGTTGCGATAAGTTCGTTCTTGATTTTTGAATCCACACGCGAAGGAAGGGAATGTCCCATCTCGATGAAATATGGCGGATAGAAGATGTGGCGGTCAGCGAATCCCGTGATTGTCAGCGTACCATTGTAGACAACTGAATCGATTGAAAATTCAGCTCCTTCCATGTAATCCTCAAAAATTGCTCGGCCAGTGCGGGAATTTTTGATTGCGGTTGAGACTGCCTTTTGGAATTCATCATTATTGCGGACCAGACGGCAGCCACGGCCACCCATGTTGTCGCAGGGCTTTACTACCTTGGGGAGTTCCGTTTCGCCAGATTCAAGGGACTTCTTTACATTTTCAAAAGAAGAAGAGTCAATTTCAGAAAATTTCGGGCTTGGAACGCCTGACTTTTCAAAACAGGCCCTCATTCTTGCCTTGTCGCTGGCATTAAGGGCGGCTTCAAAAGCGTGGGCAGGAAGGCCCAGTTTTTCTGCAACATAGGAAACGCTTGCCGAAAAATCAGTTCCGGCTGTGAAAACGCCTTTTAGCTCGCCTTTTTTATTCAATTTTCCTGCAAGTTCCAAAAGAGCTTCGCGGTCTTTTAGGTCTACCGGGTAAAATTCATCAGCAAGGGGAACGGCTACTGCATTTTTGTTGGCATCAACGACAACAGCCTTGTAACCAAGATGTTTTGCTCCCAGAATGGCAGGCTTTTGCATAAGTCCTGCACCAAGAATCAAGATTTTTTTTGTTTCAAACATCAGAATATCTCCCGCTCTTTTTTACAATAAACTTCGAATGTGTCTCCCAGCCCGAAGAAATGGCTTGCACCTGAATAGAGGGCGAATTTGAGGCTAGTTGATTTCTGGCCCCTTAAGTTTGGGAAGCGCTCCGGGTGATGGCCGGTTGAGACGATTTTGCAGACTTTAAATCCGTATTTTTTGAGGATTGATGCGGCCCTTCCCGGCTCCCAGAGGGTAAAATGGTCTGTCGGAGAATTCTGGAAGAAGCTTTGAGTGTTGAATCTGCCGGAAACTCCGCTTGCAGACGGTGTTGAGAAGGCAAAAATTCCCCCGTTTTTAAGGATTTTTGAAACTCCCTTGAGGACGCTGTCCAAATCCTGGAAATGCTCGATTACATACCACATCGTTACAGCATCGAAATTCTTGACTCCGAATTCATCAGCCGGGTCAAATTCCGGGAATTTGGCGGTTGTTGCAGGATAATGTAATGTGTTCTGAACGTAATCAACGGCTTCTTTTGAGATGTCGGTGCCGAAAACCTGCCAGCCTGCATCATTTGCGGCATCAAGATAGGGACCGAAGGCACAGCCGATGTCCAGAACTGCAGGGGTGACGGCCTTGTGGTTGGCCCGGTAAAGCATATCGACCACGCTGGTGCGGCGGACGCACTGTTTTTTGATGTTCTTGAAGTCGTCGAGGTAAGTTTTTCCGTACTGTTTTTTGTAGTCCTCGAAGAAATATGAGGAATTGTAGTTTTTCTCGGTAGCGTGAGTCCAGCTCATGTATAGCATTCCGCATGATTTACAGCGGCGGAAAGTGTGCAGAGTCGTGCGGGCGACAATAGGATTTTCGACAGATGAAGATTCGTCACGGCAGACAGGGCAAGAAAAGCGTTTGCCGTTTGCAAGCATTTTTACAAAGTCACCCAGGGATTTTTTGCCGGCTCCCTCTTTTAAAAATGGAGAATCAGGATAAAGGGCTTTTACGTTTTTCAAAAGTTCAGCCGCATTTTCAGCGTTAATCTGACCTTGTGGCAGGCAGGCGAATCCGTATTTTTGAGCAAGATTGACATGAAGCTGGGTCGTGCCAAGCAAGATTACGCCACATCCGGCGGCAAGAGCCTCAAAGGCCGTGAATCCGTAGTGAGTTACGACAACATCGTAGCCGGAAAGCTGTTCCTTTAAGTTGTGGACAGGCTGAATGAATTTTATTTTCTTACGCAAGTCTTCGTCGGTCACGCGAAGGGCTGATTCTTCGGGATTCTGAACGATTGCGGTGATTTTCTTTCCGTTTGAAGCAAAGGCGATTGAAGACGGAAGAACCAGGTCCGCCGGGTCTTCTCCGCCGACTGTGACGAGAATTGACTTGATTTCATCGAAATTTTCAGGCTTTTTCTCGCTGCGCTTGTGCTCCGGAAGAGAGACAAATGAAGGATCTGAAATATTTGCAGGTCGCGCAAGGCCATACGAAGGAATTATGTCCAGAAGACAGTCGCAAAGGTCTGCGTTCAAAGAACCTTCGTCAATCGCAATAACAGGGGCTGCTTTTGAAAGGCTTAAGGCAAGCTCGCGGTCCAGGGTAAAGGCATCTGTCACGATAAGCTCGTATTCCTTTTTTTCTGGCAGGCGGCTTACAAGTTGCTCGTCCTTTAAGCCGTTCTTTTTTGCATCCTCGATAAGCTCGTCTTTTTCTTCAAGGCCTGCGTCTTCAGGAATATAGACATTGGCTCCGGTTTCAAGGGCAATTTTGAGGCAGCGGCGCAAATGACCTGTTCCCTTGCCTTTTTTTACGCAGGGAACTGTGAGAATCGGCTTGTAAAGTGAAGGATTTTCCAGGGCAGAAAGAATCTGCTCGGTTGTATAAGCTTCCTCCACGGGATTTTTTTCTGTTTTTTCGCCCGAAATGATTTTTACGATTGACTCTGCCCTCTTGTAATCGGCATTTGTATCAATCGTCGTGCGCAAATTCGGGAAATTCCATTGCTCAGGAGCTGGAATGAAAAGAGATTTAAATTTATCCGGATGATTGTAGAGGCTTGGCCCTACATGCTCATGGTCATACTGAAGGTTTGTCAGGGCACGGGCTTTGAGCAGGGAAGCCGCCTTGAACATTTCAATTCCGCTGCCGTGAGGAAGTCCTGTGTATGTGATGTAGTCAAAATCCTGGTAGGCAGAACGTTTTTCAAATTCATCGACCAGAGACTGGGCTGCCTCATAAAAAAGGAAGGGATTGTCACAAGTGGCACGAAGCACGACATCAGCCTTACTTTCTTCTATAAGATTGCAATAGCGGGCAAGAACGTCTTCGAGAGGTCCCTTAAAAATCTTGAATCCGTTCCGCTCACAGACAGGCTTTAATTCCTCAAAGGAAGCTTCGTCAGTGGCGACATAATAATCATCGGCCTTAACCTTTTTCATGGCGGCAAGGGTCCAGTCAAGGACAGTTTTTCCGCCCAAAGGAAGGAGAGCTTTTCTGCTCAAGCGAGTTGATGAAAGTCTGCATTGTGCTGCTATAATTGTCATTTATTTCCCCAGTTCTCGACCAAATCGAGAGCATCCCTTTTGAATCTGAATTTGTTTTCCCTAACCCATTCCCTGGCTTCCTGGAAGCGGGCTTTTGCCTCAAAAAAACCGCATGATGAGCTTCCCCAGAATGCAAAGAAAGAAGATTTTGGAATAGCACCGTGATCCTGATAAAAACGCGGCACAAGATTTTTTAAATAGAATCTGTTTGAGAACTGGCTTGCACCCGTCTCCAAAACAGGAACTTCATTGCAGTAAGAAAGGCTGAATGCCGTGGAAAAAGTGATTTTCTCACCCCAAAGCCATGAACGGAAGGCAAAATCAAGGTTCTGCCAGTAATCCGAAAGAATCGTGTAATCATAGCCGCCCAAATCGATGAATTTCTTGCGGTGGTAAAGGCCTATATAGTCAAATGGAAAAAGATTGGGACTTCCGTCAGAAACGACAGAAGTTGAAATCACATTGAGGGAAGCCTTTCTGATTGAAGGAGAAAAAAGAACGGGAAAAGAAAAATTATCTCTTCCCAAAAGACGGGGCGTAATGCAGAAAGTGCCTGATTCTGTGAGTTTTGAAGCTAAAGTGGGTGTGAGGATGTCCTTTGAAAAGTCAATAGAATCGCGAAGGACGAGAACGTATTCTGAAGAAGCCTCTCCCACCCCTATGTTGATTAAGTCGCCCTCTGTCGTATTTTCCTGCGGGATAATGACTTTGACGAAGGGAAACTTGCGGGAAAAATCCTCAATGCTGTAATTTTCACTGTCGGCCTCAATCGAAATGATTTCAGCGAAGCCGCAGCGCATGAGGTTTTCAATCATTTTTGAACGGAAGCTAGACCAGCCCTTGTTTATGATGATGGCGGAAATATTCATCTTTATGTTGGGAACGCTTTCCTTTCCGCCGAGAACAGTCATGCTGATAAAATGCTCATTAAAAATTAAAGGTATAGGATTCATCACAGATTCCGCATTTATTATCGGCAGATTTACCGTCACTCTTTTCTGAATTAAGTTCGTCCACTAAAAGAAGATGCTCCTTGAGGACCTGAGAGAATTTTTCCCAGACAGCTTCGATTCCATGGGTCAGGACATTGCCCGCATTCTGCTCAAAAGCAAGCTGAAAGCAGAAAGGCACACTTCCATCGGCCAGAATCGTCATGTCACGGCGAAGATGCCAGCAGGGAAGCCGGTTCACAGGCGAAAGGTCTGCTGACTTGAGGTCTGGCAGAGACGAGCAGTAAGAATTGTATTTCTGGATGATGAGCTGACCTTTTGAAGGACTTTCCTTTTCTTTCCAGAAGCGGTAAAAAGACTCAAGCTGATTTTCGTTGGTCTTCATCCGCATGAACTGGGGGTAAACATGGCCCTCAAAGTGATTTTCGAGCAGAGGAATTGAAGCAAGGGCCTTTTCAAAGTCTGAATCCGGACAATTGTGAAGGCCGGCATACATGAATTTTTCGACCGAATCAATGTAAATAATCCAGTTGACTTCGGCATTCTTTGATTTTGCGGCTTCTGAGATTTTTGATGCAAGTTCCTGGTTTACAAGAAGGCCGTCCGTCTCAATCAAAAGAGGAATTTTGTGGCTCTGGTCGTTTTGATTTATGACTTCAAGGGCGAAATTCAAAAATTCAGGATTTAAAAGCGGCTCACCGAAAGCTGAAAGGGAAATTACCGCGCTTTCAGAAAAATCTTTGATTTGACTGAGGATTTTCTGGAAGTCTGAGAAATCCATGAAATCTTTTGAAGCAGGATTTTTACCGGCGGCTTCCAAAGAATAGCAATATTTGTGATTGTATTTTGAAGAAATCTGAATGTTGTAGAAAGCCGGAAGGGTCTGCATTACGCGAGGTGATTTTGCAGCCAGATTTGATAGGGCGTAGGCATCGGAAAAATCGATTTTCTGGCCCTGAGCCTCGTCGTAAAGATTTTTGCAGGCAAGGAAGTTGATTTTGCTTGATGATTCAAAATTGAAACGAAGCAGGCGGTAGTCAAGATCGGAAATCAAAGTTTCAATTTCAAAGGAATTGATGTCCCCGCGCATGACGGAGAAAACCGCCTCCCTGTCCATGGCCTTATCGCCCTCTGCCTTTAAGCTCGTCTTGCAGAGTTCTGAAAGGATTGAAGCCGTGCCGGACTCGATAAGCTCAGGGGCAAATCCATAAGGAAAACCGTCGGCAAAGGTGTACTCAGCGGAATATTTTGAATGCATTTCGATAAGGTCTGAAGTGAGCTTTTCGTTTAAAAAAGGAGTGTCAGCCCAGGAAATGATTGCGCTCTCAGCCTCGTATTTTTTGAGTGAGGAAGAAATTTCTGAAATGAAAAGTGATTTTGTCCATGAATCGTGGGAGAGGCTTTCGATTTTGGGATTTTTCGAGATAATTGAAGAAAGCTCACCGGAAACAGGAGACGAGTCTTTCAAAAAAAGAATAATTTTATCACTGAAATTTGAAGCCCAGTTCAAAACACGTTCGAAAGCAGACTCCGAACCAAAAACTTTTTCAAAAGCGTGGGATGTCAAATCACCACCGTACAAAACCACTAAATTTTTCATTATCAATAGTATAGCACTTTTAAAATTAAATGTACATATTTCAAATTTTCCAGATTTTTTATATTATTTCTGCATGGATTTTGAACATTACTTTGACTGGGCAGCAACAGCCCCATCTGACGAAAAAATACTTCGCGAATCTCTGGAAATCGCACTTCAATATGACGGAAACCCTTCCGCAACCCATAAAATCGGAGCTTCCGCACGAAAAATTCTTGAGGAAGCCAGGGAATCTTGTGCAAAGACTTTGGGCGTAAGCAAAAACCAGGTTATTTTCACATCCGGCGGAACTGAAAGCGACCACATTCCCCTTCTTTCTATTTTGAACTCGCCCAAAAAAGGCAGGATTATTCTGAGTGCAATCGAGCACCCGGCTTTGAGGGAAGAATGTGCCATGCTCAAAAAACAGGGCTTTGAAGTCGTAAGCGTAAATCCTGACAAAAACGGCTTTGTCACAGCTGACTCAATCCTTGAAAACCTCACTCCGGACACACTTTTTGTCACGGTTATGGCCGTAAATAACGAGACAGGCTGCGTTCAGCCGGTTTGCGAGATTGCAGACGCGATTACAAAATGGGCTAACGGCAAAAAAAAGCCTCACTTCCACGTAGACTGCGTTCAGGCGGCAGGAAAAATCCCCCTCGACCTTTCGCACAAGGGAATTGACTCGGCAGCCCTGAGCGCTCATAAGATTTCAGGCCCGCGAGGAATCGGCATTCTCTACCTTTCCAAGCCTGTAAATTCATTTTTAGTCGGTGGCGGTCAGGAGCAGAACATAAGAAGCGGCACGGAAAACCTTTTCGGAGCCGTGGCATTCGCAAAGTGCCTTGAAAAATTTTTCATCAAAAAGAATGTTTTAAGGCCAAGCCAGATAATTCAAATCTCAAACAAAAATTTTGGCTCGCTTTCTGAAATGGAAATGGTCATAGAAAAAGAACGTCATGCATTCAATCGTTTTGAAAAGCAGAAAGAATGGACAGTTGATTTCTTAAAGAAACTCAAAAGCCTTGAAAAATGCCGGCTCGTCCCTGCCCTTCGCGAAGATTTTTCAGAAGATGCTCAATCTCATTTCAGCCCATGGGTCGTTCAGGCGGCATTCCTTGGAATTCCAGGAAACGTGATGGTGCGTGCGCTTGACGCAAAAGGCTTCTGCATCTCAACAGGAAGCGCATGTTCCGCAAAAAAACAAAGCCGTCCGATCCTAGCCGCGATGAACGCCAGCCGTGAGATTCAGGACAGCGCCGTAAGATTCAGCTTCGGCCCGGCCACAACAAAAAAGGCAATGGACGAGCTTTTCGAAGCAGTAAAGGATATTGTAAGCGAATTCTAGTCTGAACGGTTCAGGCACAGCCTTCACCGAGACTCGCTCAAAAGTCGTCTCACGACTTTTGCCGGCTGCGCCGTCGCTCCCTATTTCTTAGACTTGATGTGGATTACTTTGCCTGTGCGCTTGATTCCGTCGTCTTTCTTTTCTTCGCCCTTCTTGCGGTAGACCTTTTTGTCAGAGCCGCCGAGAGCATATTTTGCTTCCTTGGCAGCTTTGATTTCTGCACGGCGTTTTGCGCGTTCCTTGCGCTCTTTTTCGATGAATTTGAGGGAGTCGTCAAGACCAGCGAGAACCTTCTGCATGTCCTCGGCAAAGATTGAAATCTGGTGGCGGTCGAAATCAGCACCGTCGCCCTTCTTGCTCTCTACAATCTGTAAAAATACATCACCGGCACGATTTTCCTTGACGTTGAAAAAATACGAGCGGTTGTCCAACAAAACCTGAGTAGTAAAAAGTTCTCCGCGGATGCTCATTTTGACCCTTCCTTAAAAATGTGAATAGAATTTATGGACGAAAGCGTCCTTTCGCATTTTATAACATATCTTGCGGTTTTGTGCAATAGCTTAAAACTTAAATGTCTTCCGCTGGATTGGACTCATGCCGATTTCGCGGCAAATTGCTTTGTGGGCGGGTGTCGGATAGCCCTTGTGCTTTGCATATCCGTACTGGGGATAAAGCCTGTCGAATTCCATCATCATCTTGTCACGCTCGACTTTTGCAATGATGCTGGCCGCCATAACCTCAGGGTATTTTCCGTCGGCCTTTGGCTCACAACGGCAGGCACACGGGACCTGGGGGCAGCTTGTACCGTCTGTGATTGCAGAAATCATTGAATCAAGATTTGCCTCGTCAAAATCAATTTTCTGAGAACGAAGCCAGTCCGGGAGCTTTGCCCTCATCATCTGGTAAGCTATGCTCATGGCGTACATGCTGGCACGAAGAATATTCATCTGATCGATTGTCTCGTGGTCAACGATTCCAAGGCCCCAGCAGGCTTTTTCCATAATCACCTTTTCGGCGGACTCACGCTTTTTTTCAGAAAGTTTTTTTGAGTCATTCAGCATTTCAAAAGGAAAATCTTTGGGCAAAATAACGCAGCCTGCAGTCACAGGCCCGGCCAATGGCCCCCTTCCTGCCTCATCAAATCCACAAATCAGTTCAATCATTTTATTCCTCAGTAAAAATTTTTAAAAGCCCTTCGAAATGTTATTCTTGTCTTCAATAATTAGACATTTTTCGTCAGTCCAGACGGGCTTGATTCCCCTTGCATCACGGTCAAAATCGGCGCTGTACTTGTTGCCGGAAAGCCTTAAATTGCTGCCGCCCGCTTCAAGAATGCGCCCCAAATGAGAAATCACCTTGCAGTCGCAGGAATTGAGGGTAAAAGTGCCTCCCTTCAAGCTGAAATTGACAGCCGTATCCGCAATCGAAGAAACATGGCTTTCATTAAGAGTGATTTTTGAATTCACGGCCGAAATGCCACAGGCGTAAACGGAACTTTGAACCGTAAGCCCGGAATTTTTGAAAGTGACGATTGAAGCTTCAGAAGAAATCAGCGTTCCCGAAGAAGCGAAATTGCCGAGCAGCTCACAGTCCTCGAAAGTAGCGGCAGATTTTTCCAGCAGCAGAAAGCGCAGGTCGGATTCCTGGGAATTTTCGATGTCCTTTTGAATCACGCAGTTCTGAACTTCAAGGCTCGCGTCCTTTACCATTATGCAGGAAGAAGGAGGAAGGACAAAACGGGCGTCGGACATGCCGGTGAAGGAACAGTTTGATGAAATCACGGACATTCCCTTGGGCAAGTTCACGCTGCCGCTCACAAAGAAATGCACGAATTTGCCATGATTTATGACTTCCAAGGCCTGTTCAAAAGAATTATATGGATGCAGGCGGCTTCCATCAGCGGCAAAATTTGGGGCTGCAGCATCAAGAAAGTAATTGTACTCATCGATTATGACTTTATAGCTGGTAATTTCACTCACGTTTCCGGCCTTGTCCTCGGCATAGGCAAAAGCCTTGTAGCAGACGGCCTTTTCAATACCGGCCCTAAGCTCAATAGGCTGAAATTTGTAAAGGAAATATTCACCCGGCTTTATGTAGTCAAATTCTGAATTATTGTCCAGATAAGATGCTGAATTGACGTTGAAAGGCCCAAGAATATTGAGGAAAATCTTTGCTCCTTCCTCGGCATCAACTTTAAGCTGAACATCGTGGCGGGCATATTCACCGGGCTCACTGGCTATGATTTTTGGAGGAAGGGGCGGCTGACGGTCAATCTCATAGGGAACGGAAATATTTCCCTGATAGACACCATCGCAATAAAAGGAAAAAATGGCCGTGGCCTTTACATAATCGCCTTCAAAAGTGTCAAAAGTGAGGCTGGTATAGAGGCCTTTGTCAGCATGAGAATCGCCGCTTGCTCCGCTCGAAAGAACTGACATCCGATAGCGCAAGTCACCGTCAATTATGAAGGCAAGAGCCTTGTCAAAATCCTCGGTCTGAACGGAAGGCTTGGGAGGCAAAAGGAAAGACTGAATCGGATTGCCTGCTTTGTAAGCAACATCCTGCCAGTAAACGACATGGGGCTTACTGCGGTCAAGTTTTACTGACTCTTTTGAAGCAGACCACATGCCGTCATCAATGGACCAGATGAGGTTATGACCTGTAAAAGTGAAATCAGACCAGTCGGAAATACTAAAAGGAACAGAGGTCTGGGAAAAACTGCCAGCGCTGCCAGGCGAAAGAAAAATTATAAAGCGCCACTGCTGATTTCCGTCAGTAACCGTGCAGGGAATGTAGCGGGAAAGCTTGTTGTCAGCAGAGACAGAAAGAGTGCCGCCTGAGAGCTTGGGTTTTTCGCCATCGCCGATTGAGAACTGAAGGGACTTTGGCACGTTGATGATATTTTCACTCGTACAAAGAAGGACGTTTTCAAGGCTGACCCGGTCAATGAATTTTTTTTCGAAAGTATCGTTGGCAAAGGGGTTGGATTCGCTGACTGTGTAATCAATCCGGTACTGCTCTTTTTCGTTTCCCTTCACGACGGCAATATAAAGGGAAACAGAACCGCTCATGTCGATTAAAACCGGTCCGTCGTAGGCAAAGCCAAAAGCCAGCGGATTTGTACTGGTATATGAATAAAAAGCCTCTGCACCGTCACTCAAATCAAGAATCAAACTCTGCTTGTTGGCAAAAGAACCTTGAACCGGAGAAATGACCCGCTCACAGAATGCGCAAAGAGAAAGAAATGACAGAAAAAAAAGCAAAAACAGTTTTTTCATAAGCAGCACTTTTTACAGTTAAATAGTAAATGAAAACAGCCGGATTTTCAACCTAAATCAATGCTGGACTCAGGGAAGAAATCGTGAAAGAGGTTATGGCTTAACAATGACAGATAGCTGATTTTCTGCTATAGTTTTCTCATGAAAAAAACAGTCTTCCCTATCGATTTTGATTTTATTCCAAACGAAGCTTCACTTTCAAAAGCCGCAGAAAAGTCATTCGCCCGGCTTTCATTCACTTTTACAGAAGAACATCTTGAAGGGCTGATAAAGGCCGCTCTCTCACCGGATGCAAGCGAAAATGACCGCTATGTCTCTGCCTGCATGCTCAAAAATGCCCTAGTCGCCTCTCAGGGAACCTTTCCCCTCTGCCAGGACACTGGAATCGCAAATGTCTTCGGCTGGAAAAAGGGCAAGTTTTCAACAGAAAATTTACACGAAGAAATCACGGCCGGGATTAAAAAAATCTACGACGAGCGGAAACTGCGTTTTTCTACCACTGTTCCGGATTCTTTTTACGAAGAACACGATCCCAAAAACAATCTTCCAGCCCAAATTTCAATTTTTGACTCGGAAGGCTCTCTTGCACCTCTTCCAAGCTTTGTAAAGGATTCGCCAAAAGATTCCCTCAGCTTTGTTTTCTGCGCAAAAGGCGGCGGTTCATCGAACAAAACCAGCTTCATTCAGGGAACAAAGGCCTTCCTCAACAAAGAACGCTTTTCAAAATTGATGAAGGAAGAACTTGAGCACTTTGGAACCAGTGCCTGCCCGCCCTACACAATCGCAATCGTCGCAGGCGGCTTAAGCCCGGAGCAGAACCTTCTCACGTTAAAGCTCGCCTCAATGGGTGCCTACGACGGCATGACCTATGAGGCAAATGAATACGGCTTCCGCGACCGGGAACTTGAAGAACTTGCAATGAAAATCGCCTCAGAAAGCGGATACGGCGCACAGTTCGGCGGCAGTCAGTTTGCCTTGAGCGCGGTTGTAGTCCGCCTGCCACGGCACGGAGCCAGCTGCCCAATTTCTTTTGGAGTCTCTTGCTCGGCACACAGGAACTTAAAGGCTGTCCTCACAAAAGAAGGTCTTTATATAGAAAAAACTGTCGCAAATCCGGCAGAACTTAAAGGATTTAGCGAGGCAGTAAAATTCGCTGAAAAAAATACGGGCTCAGGAAAAGCTGACAGTGAAAAGCAGATTACAAGCTCCGGCGACATAAAATCAATCCTTTCTTCACTTGGAAACGCAAAACCTGGCGAAAGAATCCTGCTTTCCGGAAAGATTCTCGTTGCCCGCGACGCCGCACACGCACGCTGGCAGAAGCTCATTGACTCTGGAAAGGCCCTGCCTGAATACTGCACGAAATACCCCATCTGTTACGCAGGTCCTGCCCGCACTCCTGAAGGAAAGGTCATCGGAAGCTTTGGCCCTACTACAGCCGGAAGAATGGACGTTTACGCAGAAAGCCTCATGAGCCGGGGAGCCGCCCTCGTCACTCTTGCAAAAGGCAACCGCAGCAAGAACTGGACTGACTCATGCAAAAAATACGGAGCCTTCTATCTTGGAACTCCGGGCGGAATTGCGGCCTTGATTGCAAGCGAATACATAAAGTCACAGGAAATTCTTGATTATGAGGATCTGGGAATGGAAGCCGTTCGCCTAGTTGAAGTCGAAAACCTGCCATGTTTCGTAATCACAAACAAAGACGGAGAAGATTTCTATGAAAATCTACGATAGGCAGTCAGCCCTTGAGCTTGTTGACAATGACGAGGATTTGCTTTCGATTCTTGTCGATTCATTTTTAACGGAAAACAAGTTTGAAAGGCCAGTCCTTGAGAATCTGATTGCATGCGGCAAAATGACTGAGGCGGCAAGCTATGTCCACGCCACAAAGGGGGCCGCCCGCCAGCTCTGCATGGAAAAGCTCAAGGCAAGCGGTCAGGCCCTGGAAGACGTGCTCCGAGGAAAGACAGGCGGGGACATTCCGGCTCTTATAAATCAGATGTTTTCTGATTATGAAGAAGCTCATTCAGTTATAAAATAAGAAAATTGACAAAAAAATTGGCTGCCCCAAATGAAGTGCACTTCAAAAAGGACAGCCTTTTTTTATTACAGGAACTCGCCCAAAACAGCGCGGAGTTCTTCATCCTGCTTGTAGTAATTCTGTTCCAGTTCTTCTTTGGAAAGGCCTACAAGCTCGTGACTGCAGTAGTGAATCCAGCGGTCGTCGCTAGGAGAATTGATGTCGAATTTGCGGCACCAGTAATCAGGCTTAATAGGAAGAGTTTCCTTGCAAGTGAAATTTTTGTAATCGTGAACAACGACTTTAATGTCCTCGCGGGGAACGCCCTTTTCCAAAAGCACTTCGACAAGGAAATTGAGGGTGCGGCCAGAATCATAGATGTCGTCAACCAGAAGGATTTTGTCGCCCTGACGGAGATAATCCGGAGAGTAAGTCCAGCCGTCAATGCGGATGGCATCGTGTGAATGAACATCGCTATAGGAACGTGCAACTACTGCGGCATAAAGGACAGGCTTACGGCCTTTGAGGGCAAGCTTGAAATACTCGCTGATAACGTTTGCCATGTAAGCACCGCCACGAAGCGACGTGTAAATGATGTCCGGGATAAAACCGTCATGGTAGATTTTTGAGGCAAGTTTGAGCGCGTCATTGCGCACAGTCTCATAAGGTAAAAATTCTTTCATAAGAACCTCGTTGTGTTATTTTCAAATACAATAGTAAATGAAAACAACTGGATTTTCAAGCAAAATAAGACTGGAAGGCACGCGTGAAATTTTCCTCAATGACAGCTGCCAGCTCTTCCATGCTGATTCCACGGATTTCTGAGGCAGCACGGTAGACCCGCTCGATTTCCTGGGGGCTGGTGAATTCTTCGTCTTTTAAAGTCTGATAGGGTGCGTCTGTTTCAAAAAGCAGGTTTTCAACCGGGAGATTTTTTACGCAGTCAATCGCGCTTTTTTTTCCGTTTAAAAGAGGCTTTCCGAATGAAAAAAAAGCGTTAAGTCCGTGATTTTTGAGAGATTCGGCTTCACGCAAGGTACCCGGAAAAGAATGAAAGATGACTGCCGGGACTTTTTTAAGTTCACGCGAATAAGTAAAGATTTTTTCAATTGATTTCCTCAAATGAAGGACAAGGGGAAGCTTGTATTTTTGAGCAAGGTCAAGCTGGCTTTCAAAGGCTATTTCCTGCTCTCTGGCGGTAGATTTAAAGTCCGGAGTAAAAAAGTCAAAGCCGCACTCTCCTATCGCGACGATTTTTTTTGATTCTAAAAGGGATTCAAGGTAAGCAAGGTCTGAAGAAAAATCTTTTTCCATGTAAGAAGAATTTACGGCCTGGGGATGGATTCCGAAAGAAGCGAGGCTTTCGCCAGTAAGAAAGTCAAAATCCTCCTTGCTATGACAGGACGAGACTGCCATGTATTTTTTTTCTTGAGAGAAACTGAAAAAGGCGTTACACTTAGAAAGGTGAAGGTGGGAATCACAAAAAGTCATTTTTCTTCAAAAAAAGCTAAAATCTGATTCTAGTATACCGAAAATAATATTGTATTGGGAAGAAGGCATCTCAAAAAGACCTTCTTCAGAAAAAAAAGTTTATCCAGTTTTGGATTTAATGGGAGAAAAACTATGGGAACTTATACACTTAAAAGCATCGGAAGCAATTCAGACTACATGACAGTCGTTCGCGAAATGGATGACGGATATGTTGTCCGCATCGTACGAGACAAAGACGGCTATGATGACGTTACAACTGACTACATCAGCAAGGCTCTTTTTGAAAGCTGCGTACGCACAGGATACCTCACAAAAGTAGCAGAAGCTGAAAAAATGGTTGCAAACGCCTAAAGGGATTCAACAAGCTGGCATGCGGCATTGAACCGTTCTTCAACGGACATGACCTGCGGTAGCCAGTGGATTTGGATGCCTTTCTTTTCCATGCAGCGGAACCAGGTTTCCTGGCGCTTGGCGAACTGACCGATTGCAATCTGGAGAAGTTCGCGCATTTCTTCTTTTGATTTATATTTACCCTGGAGATAGTCGCTTACAAAGCGGTATTCGAGTCCCAGGGCTTCAAGGCGGGGCCATTCGGCTCCGTTTTCGTTTTTATGGGCGTGAAGGTTTTCAACTTCCTCGATTAAGCCCTCTTCCATGCGGTCTGCCAGGCGTTTTGCGATTCGGGAGCGGACAAGAGTGCGGTCAAGCGTGGTTCCGATTACAAGGGGATTGACTTCGGGGCGGGATGCACGGAGCTTTTCGCGCGCAAGAGTGCACTCCTCGCTCACGTTAAAGCGGTTTATGAGGATTGACTTTATCATTCGCTCCTTGTCACCGAATTCTGAGGTGTTGTGGAGCTTTTCTTTTTCGGCGGTGAGGATTGCCTCAAGTTCCTTTTCGCTTTTTGTCTCAAGCTCAGCGCGCTCGCCAGGCTTTTCTACGAAAGGAATCATGTCGTAGTGATGAAGGATTGAGTCAACGTACATGCCGGTTCCGCCAACGCAGATTGGAAGCTTTCCCCGGCTTGTGATGTCGGCAAAGGCCTTGTAAAAATCTTCCTGAAAGTCAAAAAGATTGTACTCGCGCTTTAAGTCGCACACATCGATGAGGTGATATGGAATCTGTTTGCCGTTTAAAGTGTAGTCGGCCAGATCCTTTCCGGAGCCTATGTCCAGGCCCTTGTAAACCTGACGGGAATCTGCGCTTATAATCTCGCCATTATATTTATCTGCGAGACGTACTCCGATGGCTGTCTTTCCGACGGCGGTTGGCCCGATTACAAAAATACAGTTAAACTTATTCACGAACAATCCTTTTCAACTTTCCGTTTTCATTTTTTAATTTACACGGCAAACCGCACACTTAAGGTATTCTGATTTTGGATAGCCCAAAAGAACCGGATGATCCGGGCCGGCTCCGAATTTTGCAAGAACCTGAACGCGTTTTTTGGAGTCCTCGGCGGCCTTCATGACCATGCCGTAGAAGTGCTCTGAGTCGAAAAAGTATGAGCATGAGCAGGTGACGAGAATTCCGTTCGGATTCAAAAGGCGCATGGCACGGAGGTTGATTTCCTTGTAGCCGCCGTAAGCCTTTTCGATGTTCTTTGCTGTTTTTGTGAATGCAGGAGGATCAAGAACGATTAAATCGAACTTTTCTCCCGATTTTTCGTATTCTTTAAGAAGGTCAAATACATCGGCACAGACGGCCTTCATTTTGCCCTCGGCTTTGTTGAGGGAAATGTTTTTATTTACAAGCTCCACTGCCTCAGGTGAAATGTCTACGGAAATTACTTCCTTTGCCCCGCCCTTCACTGCGTTGAGGCCGAAAGCACCAGTGTGGGTGAATGTGTCGAGCACGCGCTTTCCCTTGCAGAGGGAGCCTACATAGCGGCGGTTGTCCTTCTGGTCGAGGAAGTAGCCTGTCTTCTGGCCGTTTGCAAGGTCAACTTCGATTAAAACGTCGTTTTCACAGATTGTGATTTTTTCGTCGCGGACTTCGCCGTCCCAGCATGAGCGCAGGGAAAGGCCTTCCTTTTCACGGCCCGGTGCATCGCTTTTTTCGTAAACTCCGTATGGCTTGATGATTTTTCGGAGGGCGTGCATGATTTCCTTGCGGAAAACTTCCGAGCTCAATGTTGAGAACTGAACTACGAGATAGACATTTTTGTTCACGTCAACATAGCGTTCAACGATGAGGCCAGGAATAAAATCAGCCTCGCCGTAAATGAGGCGGTAAGAATCGCTTTCTTTATAGTGAAGTTTTCGAAGCTCGAATGCAGACAGAATCTTCTGCGTGTAAAAAGCCTGCGGATCTGCCATGATCTGGTCTGCGTGCTCGCTTCCAATCATGCGGACTGTGATTTTTGACTTTTTGTTGATTACACCTGTTCCCAAAAATCCACCGGCATTTGCGAAAACTTCGACTACGCTTCCGTCTTCAACAAGAGAGTCTGCAAGTGAAGTCTGCTTTACAGTGCCCTCTGAATCAAATTTTACGTGTGAAATCTCGTTGTCAAAAACCCAGGGAAAGCCCTGCTTGAGTTCTTCTTCTTCCTTTTTATTCAAAAATACTCGTGTAAACATAAAATCCTCTGTGTCGAATTAAAATCCGTAGTCAGCTTCTTCCGTTTTTTTGACCGGTGACTGGAAAATCTGCTTCATTACTTCCATTGCATGGCGTACCGGGATAAAGGTGATTCCCTTCTTTACGTGGTCAGGAATGTCGTCCAGGTCGCGCTCGTTGGCTTTTGGAATGAAGATTGTCTTGATTCCGTTTCGCTTTGCGGCAACAGTCTTTTCACGAAGGCCGCCGATAGGCATTACAGCTCCGGTCAGGTCAAGCTCGCCTGTCATTGCCACGTTCGGCTTAATCGGGCGGTTTGTGATGAGTGACATGAGGGTTGTAGCCATCGTGATTCCGGCAGAAGGTCCGTCCTTTGGAGTTGCCCCCTCAGGAATGTGCAGGTGAATCGTGTTGCGCTCAAACCAGCTCGGATTCTTTATTTTGTGTTCGATAGCATACTGTTTTACCCAGTTCATTGCAATCTGGGCAGATTCCTTCATTACGTCGCCCATCTGACCTGTGAGCTGAAGTCCGCCCTTGTCGTTCTGGAATGAAATGCTTTCGATAAGCAGGGTGTCGCCGCCCATGCTGGTCCATGCAAGACCGATTGCTGTTCCCGGCTTTTCTGCCTTTTTGATTTCGCTTTCGTCAAAGACAGGCTTTCCGAGATACTTGTCCAAATCAGGAGCATCGATTACGAAAGTTTCTTTTTTGAGTGAGCCGATTTCTTCGTCAGTGATTGATTTTGTAACGGCTCCGAGTTTTTTGCTTTCAGGTGCGATTCCAGTAAGAATCTGGGTAATCAGCTTGCGGTGGATTTTGTCGATGCACTTTTCGTAGTGGCGGACACCTGCCTCGCGGGCATATTCCTCTGCAATACGCAAAAGAGCTTCCTTTGTATATTTTACCTGAGACTTTGAAAGACCGTTCTTTACGAGGTTTTTCGGAACAAGGTATTTTTTTGCAATCTCAAGCTTTTCCTGATCGATGTAGCCCGCAAGTGAAATGATTTCGGCGCGGTCCAAAAGAGGCTCAGGAATTTTATCGAGAGTGTTTGCCGTGAGGATAAAGAATACGTTTGAAACGTCGAAAGGCAGGTCAAGGTATGAGTCACGGAAAGAAACATTCTGCTCAGGGTCAAGGACTTCGAGCAAAGCCGATGCCGGGTCTCCGCCAGAGTAGCTTGAGCCCATCTTGTCGACTTCGTCAATCAGGAAGACCGGAGACTTAGTTTTGGCAATTTTGAGTCCCTGAAGGATTTTTCCAGGCATTGCGCCGACATAAGTGCGCCTGTGTCCCTTGATTTCAGCTTCGTCACGCATGCCGCCTACTGAGAAGCGGTAGAAAGGCTTGTTCATTGCCTCTGCGATTGAGTGGCCGATTGAAGTTTTTCCGACACCAGGAGGGCCGACAAGAATCATGATTGAGCCCTTGTTGTCGTTCTTGAGCTTGCGGACGGCAAGATATTCCATGATTCGCTTTTTGACGTCATCGAGGCCGTAGTGGTCGCGCTCAAGGATTTTTGCGGCACGAACCAGATCGTAGTTTTCTTTTGACTCATCCTTCCACGGCAAGGTGCAGATGAGCTCAAGATAATTACGAGAGACGAAATATTCGGAAGAACTCGGGTCCATGAGCTTGAACTTTTCAAGCTCGTTCTCAACTGCCTCAAGGATTTCTCCCTCGAATTCAAAGTCAGCGATTCGGGCCTTGAACTTCTGATAGTCAGAGCCGTCCTCGCCCACTCCAAGCTCGTCCTGAATCATCTTCATTTCTTCGCGGAGGAAGTATTCGCGCTGATTCTTTTCAAAATTTTCGTTGAGTTCGTTCTGAATCTTCTTTTGAATGCGAAGCAAATCCTGGTCTTTTTTGATGTAGACCAAAACCTGCTCCATTCGGGCACGGACATTCGTTTCCTCAAGAACTTTCTGCTGCTCGGCCTTTTCAACGTTCAAAACAGAAGCCACGAAATCCGCGATTTTTCCAGGATTGTCGATGTTGACCATGTTGAGGCGCATTTCCTCGCTGAAAAGAGGATTGTTCTCGCTGATTTCCTTCATTTCGCTGATGAGGGCGCGCGTGAGGGCTTTAACCTCGAATGTATCGAATTCTTCGTCTTCAAGATATTCGACTGCGGCAACAATCGGGCCTGAAGCGTTCAGAGTCTTTCGGATTTTGAATCGCTTAATAGAAGAAATAAATATGTTGAGACCGCCGTCCGGCAGATTGATTTTGCGGACAATGCGGGCTACAGTTCCGACTGTGTACAAGTCCTTGATTGTCGGAGCCTTGTCGCCGTCTTTTGGGTCATCATCCTTGAGCATGACAAGACCGATAAAGCCGTCGCCATCGTAGGCACTTTCAATAGTCTTTGTGTCATCGCCGGAATTAATCATAATCGGCGTGAAAATGCCAGGGAACATGGGGTGGCCGGACATCGGAATAATGTTCAGTTTTGGTGGCAGGAAATCCTCAATCGGGAGAATCTGGGCATCCTCACCCAAATCCTTGACAGAGACCTTTTTTGTGCGTTTTCCACTTTTCTTTGGAGAATCCGAATTTTCAGCTTCAGCCTTTTTAACATCATCCGAAGATTCAGCCTCAGCTTTTTTAACATCATCAGAATCAGGCAAATCATCAAGATTTACATCAACATCAAAATTATCTTTCATAAAATCCTTAAAAGCCTTCTTAGCGTTATCTATATTTTCACTGCCCTCGCCGCCTTTTTTGTTCTCAGCAGCATCATTGAGTTCAGTTTCCTCATTATTTGAGTCGTCATGTTTGTTCATATTATAAATATAATGGAAAGAAAGCCTATCGGCAACAAAAAGCTTTATTTACGGCAGGTACTCTTTGTTGATGTTCCTCAGGGCGTCAAGCATGCGCTCCTTTGCACGGCGGTCGCCTTTTGTCAGTGCTTCTAGCCTTGCCCTTGCATCCTTGCGGCCGGAGTTGTCCTGGTACATGCAGGTACAGGTGGTGCTGATGTAGCCTGACTGGGCGGCATGTTCCTTTATGGCATTGACGTCTGCGTAACAGAGGGGGCGGATAATTGAAAGAGGATATTTCGTATAGTTGAGGCGGGGCGGCATGGTTGAAAGCTCGCCCTTGCGCAGCATGTTCATCAGAAGAGTCTCAAGAATGTCGTCAAGGTGGTGACCGAGGGCGATTTTATTGTAGCCGTTGTTCACCGCAAAATGAACAAGCTCATTGCGGCGTTGCTGGGAACACCAGTAACAGCTCATCTTAAAGCCTTCCTTAACGCGGTTTTCTACATCAACGAAATAATTGAGGGTTTCAACGTTCCATTCACGCATCTGCTCGCGAAGACGGGGACTCATCGTGCAGGCCTCAAAATCAGTCTCAATGTGAATCGCGGTAAATGTAAAGTCAGCGTCCTTTCGCTTTGCGCGGTTTGCAAAATATTCCACGAGAGCCGTAGAATCCTTTCCGCCGGAAGCACCGATTAGGATTTTGTCTCCCGGCTCAATCATCTTGTAATCGTATACGGCTTTATCGATAATACTGAATAGTTTTGGCTGTCCCATAATGGCAACAAGTGTAGCAAAATAATGGGGCTTTGTGGAGTGGGAAGAGCTTACTTTTCAAGCCCCGCGTTTTTCGACATCCATGTCGTGACGACTCGCTTCGCGATTCGCGGATTCTTCGGCTTAAGCCCGCATCCGTGCGGGAACCAGCTTTATTTTTCCAATCCGGCGTTTACAAACAATGTGTCCTGGTACCAGTCGATTATCATGCTGAATTCCTTGAGCTTGTAGCCTTTGCATTCAGCGTGGATTTTCATTACCTTGCCGCTGACCAGTTCTTTGGGCGGAACCTGACTGAAGGGCACATACCTTCCATTATAAAGGACGGTGAATTCAGTCTTGTTCGTGAGGATGTCGCCTGTCTCGGCATCAAAAGCACGGGTCTGAACCGTGACCTGGCGGTTTGTCCTTTGCAGATTGTCGAAATTGAGGTTGGCTGGCTCACCGTTTACGGCAAAGCTGGACCACATGACATAAGAACCGATTAAAACCTTGACTCGGTAGAGGCCGTCCTTGAGGTAAACAGGCTTAATCGTGAGGTATTTTATGTTCTGGGCAGAAGACGTTGAAATTCTCTTTCCGCTCTTGCTTCTCGTAACGATTCCCTCGCTGGTCTTGAAATCACGACGGCTGCCCTGCACTTCCGGTAAATCAGGATCGCTTTCGTCAAAGAAATATGCCTTGACCGGGATGTCCATTCCGTAGATGTTGTTCTGAACGCCCGCGACCGGAGTCACAAGATTTAAAGTGACCGGCTTATACCAGGGACTTAAAATCGATGCGTGGAAAATGCCAGCGTTCCAGGCATACATTCCTATCGAAAGCAGGGCCACGGCTGTAAAGGCGTAGCTCGTAATCTTTACACCCAGCCGGCTCTTCTTTTCAAATTCAGGGATTACGAACTGATTTTTTGAAAGGATAATCTGGGCAAGTGAGATGCGGATTGTGTGAGTGTCATAGTCGCGCAGATAATGCTTGATGATTTTTATGACTGAATCAATCGACTTGTAGCGCTTTTCAGGATTGCCCTTGAGCATTTTCTTAATCATGCGGCAAATCACAGGCGGAATCGAACGGTCAATTTTGCGGGGATTGATGTATTTTCCCTTGCGGATTTTCTGCAGATTTTCTTCGCTGATTGTGGAGTCAAAAGGCTTGCTTCCAGTAAGCATTTCGTAGAGCATTACACCCATAGAATAGATGTCAGCACGGTTATCGACCGAGCGAGAATCCATAATCTGCTCAGGACTCATGTAGGCAGGAGTTCCCAGAGTAACGCCTGTCTGGGTCACATCGCCTGCAACCTTTGAGACGATTCTGTCTGATTTTGTGACGGCAATTTCTTCGATTT
The DNA here is from genome assembly GCF_014201975.1 of Treponema ruminis. Lineage (NCBI taxonomy): Bacteria > Pseudomonadati > Spirochaetota > Spirochaetia > Treponematales > Treponemataceae > Treponema > Treponema ruminis. Next base: position 213,440 of record NZ_JACHFQ010000002.1, read on the forward strand.
CATCACTTGCGGCAATTCCAAAGTCAGCAAGCTTAACTTCGGCCCGGCGGCTGATCAAAATGTTGCCCGGCTTGATGTCACGGTGAACGATTCCACGCGCATGAGCAAATTTGAGCGCGTAGCAGGCATCCAAAAACACGAGAAGCGACAGTTCCGTTCCGAGCGACACCTGTTTTTCAATAACCTGGGCGAGAGAAAGTCCGTCAACGAATTCTTCTACTATATAATGGCTGTTTCCCTCAACGAAATAATCAAAAAGATGGACGATATAGGGGCTCTGCATGTCGAGAAGAATCTGAGCCTCCCGCTTAAAGCGTTCGCGGATTGTGGCATTTCCCTTAATCGTGAGTTTTTTAAGGATGACCATGCGCTTTAAGGTCGGATGCACGCCCTTGTAGACAGCCCCCATGCCGCCCTTTGCGACAAGGCCCATAATGCGATACTTTCCGATCATCTGAGGAACATTTTCTGCCATAAAAAACTCCTTTAATATAAAAGGGAGAAGTCTCTCCCTACGCGCCCACTTTGTTGGTCGCTACCCACTCTCCTAAGGGGCAAGCCCCTTAAAATCCCAGTCACTAGCCAACGACCACAATATCTGTTTCAGGATTAAATTTTCGTCCTGGAACCACGACCGCTACCTGTTCAATTTCGGGATTGTGAATCTGAACCAGCCTTCCGTTCTGCCTCAAAGCGTATTTTCCAAGAACAGGCCTGTGCCCGGAAAAATACCAGGCCCCCTTACGGCTCGGCTCAGGCAAAAGCTCTTCAAAAAGATGGGCAACGCTTCCTTCCCTGGCGGCATCATTTGCAGTCCACGTCAGTGCAAAAGTAACGAAAGAGCCGCTTTTGTGGTAATCAATAATTTCCTGACGGCTGAAAAAATCCGCAGGCTCCGCATGACTTACGACGCAGCCTGAAAAAGCGGCGCAGATGGGAAGACTTTTTTCAAAATAAGAAATCTCATGAAGGATAAGGTCGTCGTAATAATGCTGAAGGAAATCAGAGACCAAGTTTCCCTCGTCACAGAATTTGCGGAAAGGCACATTACCGTACTTGCTGCGGTGGTCTTCGTTCAAAACATTTTCATGGTTGCCCTTGAGAATGTGGAAATGACCTGCAAAAGCCGATTTTAATGAAAGAATCATTTCCAGAAGCGAAAGGTTTTCCCGCATTTCAAGCTTCATCGGCTCGTTTACGAGGTTGCCCGCCATCGATTCAACAAAAGCCTGCTTCCACCTTTCCCTGCCCCGGTTTTCAGAGTGAAAAATGTCTCCCACGCAGCAGATGATGATTTGACCGGCTTCCAGAAGCTCAAGCACGGTCTTTGAGCCGCACTTAAAGTCAAGGATATCAAGCAGGAATTTTCCCCGGCCGTGCAAATCAGGAACAACTAGAAGAGGAAGATTTTTATAGTCCCCCGAAGTAAAATCAAGCAGTCCGCCCGCCCTTTTTTCTGAATCAAGAGGCCTGTAATCAGCATTTTCGCCCTCAAGAGTGGAAATTCCACTTTCAAGAAGGGAAAGCAAGTCTTCATGGGAAGGCAAGTCAGGAGAATCTAAGTAGGACTGAAGATTTTGGCGGAGACTAGACAAAAAGAATCCTTACGACATTACTAAAGTTGTTGCGCCTACTGTGATTTTGTCGCCCGGATTGAGCTTGACGTACTTATCAGCAGGAATCCGATGACCGTTAAGGAAAGTGCCGTTAGTGCTTTTTTCGTCTTTGAGGAAGTATGCGTCACGGATTTTCTGAATCGTGGCATGGAAACGGCTCGCAAGCTTGTTGTCAATTACGATTGAGCACTCAGGTGAGCGGCCGATTGTCATTTTTGCCACAAGACTGATTCTTTTCTGATTGAACATTAAATAAGAGACAGGTGCGCCTTCTGCCACCTTCTCAAGATGCTGCCCGATTGGGCTTGAAGTTGCGATAGTTGTATCATTTGCCATAATTGGAGATTATAACACGATTTCCAAATTATGGCAAAATTTACTACTGAAGAGTCAAATCACCTTCCTTTATCCAGCCCATTTTGCGCAGCATGTTTCCAAAAGCCCAGCTCAAAAGGCCCGGCAATACGAAGCAGACTAAAATCAGGCCCAGCCAGTCGAATGTTGTCGGAGAAATTGCTGAGGCTCCGTGCTTCAAGGCGGCTTCAGAAGGAGAGAACCAGCCTGCGATAACGCCAATCTGACCTACAAGACCGCATGTACCCATTCCTGAAGAAACTGCGGCTCCGTTCATTTCCAGCTTGAAAAGACAGGTTGCAATCGGACCTGTGATTGCAGAGGCAAGTGTCGGCGGAATCCAGATTTTAGGATTTTTTACGATGTTAGGCATCTGGAGCATTGAAGTTCCAAGTCCCTGAGAAAGAATGCCGCCCCAGCCGTTCTCGCGGAAAGAAAGGACTGCAAATCCGACCATCTGGGCAGAACATCCTGCAACGGCAGCTCCGCCAGCAAGGCCTACAAGACCGAGGGCGGCACAGATTGCTGCTGAAGAAATTGGAAGTGTAAGTACGATTCCGACTAAAACAGAAATGATGATTCCCATTACGAAAGGATGAAGTTTTGTAGCCCAGACGATGATGTTTCCGATTGAGCTTGCTGCCATTCCGATGTATTTTGCAAAAAGTACCGTGAGAAGGGCTCCGGCAAGAATTGTGACCAGAGGAGTGACGATGATGTCGACCTTTGTTTTCTTGCTTACAAAAGAACCGCATTCAGCGGCAATAACGGCGATTACGAGGACAGCAAGAGGACCACCTGCCCCGCCTGTGACATTTGCCGCACTTCCGACTGCTACAAGTGAAAAAAGAACGAGGGCCGGAAGCTGCATTGCAAAGCCGATGCCTACAGCCATAGCCGCACCGACGACATGACCGTCAGTTGCAAAATTTCCTGCGCTGACTAAAAATTCAAAAATAGGATTGCTGCCCAGGCGCAAAAGCTGCTGCCCCAAAGTCTTGATGATTGTACCGATCAAAAGGGAAGCGAAAAGTCCCTGAGCCATACCACTGAGGGCGTCGATAAGATAACGCTTAACGAATCTGTTCATAAAATCTCCTGTGAGTAAAAAAAATGTAACTTAAAAACAGAAATTGTGCTACTATTTTTTTGAAAATTGAAGGAAAGACAGAAGCTTATTCCTGTACAGAGAAGGCAAAATCCTCTGTCATAAAATCAGGGTTTATTGCTTCCATATTGAGGCGGATTTCCCAGTGCAGATGGGGGCCTGTTGCAAGTCCTGTCGCTCCTGAAAGGCCAAGGAGCTCCCCCTTTTCAACCATCTGCCCCAGCTGGACATCAAGCTGGCTCATGTGATAGTAAAGTGAATAAAGGCCCGGAAGATGCTCGATGCAGACGCTCCAGCCGGTCGTGATTCTGTCCTCTGCCATGACCACCTTGCCACGACCACAGGAACGCACTTCGCTCCCACTTGGAACGCCGTAATCAATTCCGTAGTGAAGGCTTGTGGAACTTTTTCCGTTTGAATAGGCAAAAACCCGCCTGTCACCAAAGAAAGAAGTCCGCCGGGTAGCTGGTGTGGGAGGCGCAAAGGAAGAAGTCTCGTAAACCGCATCATAATTTTTAGTATCAAGAATTGCGTTCAGTCTTTTTATCTGCTCCATCCGCTCGCTTGAAGTGTTTGTCCTGATTTTTGTATTTGATGCATTAAGGGGAATAGTCTCGGAAATAAATTCCTTTTCACAGATTTTAAATGGAATTTCCACCACGCCCCTTCTTTCAAAGGCGACGAATTCGATTTTTGCCACATAATCACCTAACTTTGCCCAGGTTGAAAGTGGAGATGCAGTAAGAAGGACAGACTTCACATGCTTTTTCTCAACATTTTTTTCAATATTATAGAATTTTGATTTTGCCGTCGCTTTTTCCTCCAATTTTCCTTCATCAAGAAGACGGTATACTTCAAGATTTCCGGCTTCAATAAAGTTCGCCTTAAATTTTTTGATGAATTTTTTCTTGTAAGTCTCAAATTCAAGGCGAAGAAAGACAGGATCTCCCGGCTGAAGGTTCTGCCTGTAAAAAGCCGTGAAGGTAAAATCCTCGTATTCAATCCGCTTTGACTCTGAAAAAGCGAAAAGAGGAAGTAAAAGCAAAAAAAGGACGGCGAATTTCTTCATAATCTACAACCAGAGCCTGTCCAGCTCTTCAAAGCGTTTTGAAAGCCAGTCTTTTAGATAGGCCTGGGCTTCCGCCTGATTTTTGCATGAGACCGAAGCCTGACACAACTCAAAGGCACCGTTTTTATCCTTTCCGATGTTGTTCCAGCGTTCAGTGTTGTGACGGAAATTCTCAGAATATGCCAGCTGAGCCGCATCAATAAAATCAAGCACCTTGCCGGAAACATTCTGCTTATGGGCAAGGGTCCACTTATGGCGGACAAGTTTCTGGAACCAGTCACAGTTGATGAAAATCATCATCCATGGATTGCCGGTTCCTTCCTTCTGGTGGTTGACATCCCAGCTGACGGCTCCGGCATAGATTCCTTTTGAGTCCGCGCAGAAATTCTTGTTGCCCAAGGCCGAGTCAAAATCCCAGGGAGCCTCAAATTTGAGCTTTTTCGCGCCGCTTTCAGAAAAATCAATGTCCATGTAGAAGCTGGACCAGAACAAATCCGGGTCGCAGGCAAGCTCGCACAAAATGTAGGTGTTCACAAGTGAAGGAATATCGATGTACCTTGAGACGCAGTCATAACTGTTTTTGATTCCGACAGCTTCCCTCAAAGCCGTAAAGTCCTCGTTGAATTCAAAATATTTCTTGTTATAAACCGCCTCGTAGCAAATCTTCCACAAATTGTTCATGAAAGAAGCGATGAAAACCTTTTGCTCAGGAGAAGTAATGTCGCTTTTGATCGTATAGCCCTTGTTCAGCATTAGGCTGATTTTCTTTCCGTTAATGTCCAGAATTTCGCCCAGATAGTCGATTTCAAAATTCTCTTCCTCGGAAAAATAATAGCCGTCAAACTCAATCAGATAGCCTATGTCAGAGCCCTTGTAATCTTTTTTGGCCTCGGCAATATCGATTCTTCCCTTTTTGACCTGCTGCTGCTCGGCGAGAAGATAGACTCCCCAATATTCTGAATTGACGTAGACTTCAACCAGACTGAAATCACTGGTGTAATCCGCTGAAAGAAGCTTGCTTGCATAAAAGGCAGTGGCATCACGCAGCTGGGACCAGTCTTTGTAGGTTGCAAGCAAAACCCAGTCCTTGAATTCCTTTCCGCCGTTAAGACCAAGCAGATTCTGCTTTTTGTCAAATTTGATGCGGAGGGGCTTTTTGTCGTAGGAAGTCGTCCAGTTTCCCCGGACTTTGACTTTTGCCTCAAGATTTTCAAGAGAATGCTCACCCTCACCATCGGCAAGGCTTATCGTGCATTTTTCGTACCAGGGTGTGGGATTTGGAACTTCGGGCATCCAGTGAAGCATCTGCTCCTTTACGGCAGCTGAAATCGGCTGGGTAACGAAGTCGTTCTTTTTGGACTCAGAATTTATTTGAATCACCGGCATTTTTCTGCTGATTTTGGGTGAATAATCACTTACATAGTCGAGCGCAGCATCTGATTTTACAGAATGACAGGCTGAAAGCAAAAAAATCGGTAAAAGAATAATCGAATACAAAATATTTTTTTTCATAGAGAAGATTATAGCAGACTTTACTTTATTGACAAGCAGAAATTCTGTGCTATAATGACAAATGCGCAACCGATTGCGCAAACTCTGGAGGTTTTATGAAAAAGTCATCGCTAAAAGATTCAGTCCTTTTTACCTGCTCCCTGCTCTCTTCAATCCTTTTTGTAAGCTGCAGCAATGCAGAAAATGGGAATTCTCTCTTTCCATTGCCGGAAAGTCGTCAGGAATCTTCTATATATTTGGATCCAATTGAAAATATCCCCAATGATTTTATCCGGGGAATGGACGCTTCCTCAGTCCTCGTAGAAGAAAAAAGCGGCGTCAAATACTACAATTTCGCCGGCGAAGAAGAAGACGTTTTTAAAACCCTCGCTGAATCAGGCGTAAACTACATCCGTCTCCGCGTATGGAATGATCCCTATGACTCAAATGGCAGGGGCTACGGTGGCGGCAACAATGACCTTGCGACTGCAATCGAACTTGGAAAAAGGGCCACAAAATACGGCATGAAGGTTTTCATCGACTTCCACTACTCTGATTTCTGGGCTGACCCAAAACGCCAGCTTGCTCCAAAGGCCTGGAAGAATCTTGATATCGACAAAAAGGCAAAAGCCCTCGAAGACTTCACAAAAGAAAGCCTGACCAAAATCATCAAGGAAGGCGTTAACGTGGGCATGGTTCAGATTGGCAATGAAATCAACTTCGGCCTTGCGGGTGAGACTAAAATCATCAATATCATGAAGCTTCTCCGCTCAGCAAGCGGGGCCGTCCGCCAGGTTTCAAAAAAACTGAAAAAAGACATTAAAATCGCCGTTCATTACACTCAAATCATGGATTCAGAAGGAATCGACAGAACAGCCGCAACTCTTGCAAACATGAAGGTAGATTATGATGTCTTCGGCCTTTCATATTATCCCTTCTGGCACGGCTCTTATCAGAACATGCAGAAAGTCGTCAAAAATCTCCGCGAAAAATACAATAAAATGGTCATAATCGCAGAAACTTCTTACTGCTACACTTCAGAAGACGGCGACGGATTCGGCAACAGCATTTCAGGCAAGGGAGACACGGTTCCGGGCTATCCTGCCACAGTTCAGGGACAGGCCTGGATTATCCGTGACGTTTGCGAAAAATCTTTTGAAGCCGGAGCAAGCGGTGTCTTTTACTGGGAAGGAGTCTGGATTCCGGTCGGAAAATGTGACCGCGAGGCAAATACCCCGATCTGGGAAAAATACGGCAGCGGCTGGGCTACAAGCTACTCAAAAGACTATGACCCCGAAGACGCAGGACTCTACTACGGCGGCTGTTCATGGGACAATCAGGCTCTTTTCGACTTTGAAGGCCACCCTCTTCCATCTCTGAACGTTTTCAAATACCTCAGATACGGCTCAAGCGCTCCCCTCAGAGTCGATGACGTTCCAGACCTTTATACCTCATGCAACGTGGGCTCACAGATTTCACTCCCTGAAAAGGTTCCTGTAATTTACAACGACCGCTCAAAAAATACTGAAGTCAGCGTAGAATGGAATAAAGGCGAGCTAGAATCAATCGATACAAAGCAGGAAGGTGACTACACAATCACGGGAAAACTTGAGGACGGAAGCGAAGCAAAAATCCACGTTAGCATAAAAATGCTGAATTTCGTAAAAAATCCAAGTTTTGAGGAAGAAGACACTTCTGTCTGGAAAATCGACTTTGCAGGCGAAAAGAATCCGGCTGACTTCCAGAAAAAGGCAGATGATGCTCACTCAGGCGACACTTCCCTTCACTTCTGGGCGGCAGACAATTTTGCCTTTACGGTTGAACAGAAAGTTACCGGCCTCGAAAACGGAAGCTACCGTCTTTTCCTTTATGCCCAGGGCGGCGATGCCAAAAAAGAATCTACAATGGAATTGTATGCAAAGACAAAGGACGGCGAGCAGAAAGAAAGCTTTATGGTGACGGGCTGGAAGGACTGGAAAAAGCCGACAATACAAAACATAAAAGTCACCGACGGTACCCTTACTTTTGGAGTCCGCACAAAGCTGAACGCAAAAGCGTGGGGAACATTTGATGACTTTACGCTGAACCGAATTGGTGATTAGGATTTATCTGATAAAACAAAAAAACGGGCTTCCAGTCGTGAAAACGGCTTATCGAAACCGCAGGCTAGCCTGCTACACGCTGTTTGTGCTTGTAACTATATACATTTGCCGCTTGCGCGGCAGCACAAACAGAGTGTTTTCGTAAGCCGTTTCACTCCTTAACGCCCGTTTTTTGCTTTTACCGGCTGAGGTTAATCACCGAGCCGGTTGCTTTACATAATATTACATTACCAACTTAACTTCTGTTACGGCGGTGAGTTTGCTCTCTGGGACGTAGTTGTCACTGAGCTTCTCGCCGTTAACGTAGAACTCTGTAAATCCGCTTTCCTTTCCGTTCGGGTTCTCAACAGTAATCTTGAGTTTTTTGCCGCGGAAAGTCTTTTCGATTGAGAAGCCCTTCCAATCAGACGGAATAGAAGGAGCGATACGCAAGCCGCCGAAGTCAGGGCGCATACCCATGATACCTTCTACACAGCCTACCATTACAGTTGAAGCTGTACCTGTAAGCCAGTGAACGTGTGAGCGGCCGAAGTGAGGACTTGCCTTTCCTTCTGTGAACTGACCGTAGCAGTATGGCTCAAGAACGCGGACTTCAGCCTTTTCGTTCTGTACTGAAGGAGCATTTTCCATGAAATACTGGAATGCTGCCTTTCCGTGACCGCTCAAAGCTTCTGCAAGGATGATCCATCCCTGACTCTGAGAGAAGATACCAGCGTTCTCTTTTACGCCTGCATTGTAGATTACCGCAAGAGCGCCTTCGAATGCGTGTGAGTGGTATGGTGGATCCATGAGGACTGCACCGTACTCTGTGTTGAGCTGCTTCTGAACAGAAGCGAGTGCCTTTTCGGCCTGCTCTTTTGAAGCAAAGCCAGAAATGACTGACCAGCTCTGTGGGTTAAGCCACATGTTTGCCTCTGGGTCACCTTTTTTACCGATTGTCTCGCCAGCCTCTGTAAAGCCGCGGATGAAGCGGTCTTCGTTCCAGCAGAGGTCGTTGAGGAGTTTTTTGAACTCAGCCTGTTTTTTGTCGATGAAAGCAAGGTATTCTGTATCTTTTTTGTACTCTGCGAAGTGGCGGATTACGCTCATTGCATAGTAGTACTGGAAAGCTACGAAAGAAGACTCGCCGTTTTTGCCCAGGCGGAGACAGTCGTTCCAGTCAGCGTAAAGACCTGCCGGCAAGCCGTGAGGGCCTAAGCGCTCCATTGAGAAGTTGATTGCACGCTTGAGGTGCTCGTAAACAGTTCCTGAATCCTTGTTTGCGAAAGGAATTACTTCGTCGATGAAAGCGAGGTTTCCTGTCTCAGAAATGTATTTGAATACTGTCGGGAAGAGCCAGAGTGCATCGTCTGCACGGTAAGCCGGATGCCCAGTTTCCTTTACGTAAGAAGCGTCATCAGGAGTGTCTTCGTGACCAGCATTGTGTGTGAATTTTACCAGTGGCAAGCCGCCGCCGTTGTCAACCTGAGCTGAAAGCATGAAGCGGATTTTTTCAACAGCCATCTCAGGAGCAAGATGGATTACGCCCTGAATGTCCTGAACTGTGTCGCGGTAGCCGTATCCGTTGCGGAGACCACAATAGATGAATGAAGCGGCGCGTGACCAGATGAATGTCATGAAACAGTTGTAAGCGTTCCATGTGTTGATCATTGTGTTGAATTCTTTGCTTGGTGTGTTGACCTGGAAGTTCTCGAACTTGCCGTGCCACCATTTTTTGAGCTCGACAACTTCGTTTTCACAAGTTTTCTCGACATCTGCGTAAGAATCGATGATTTTGCCTGCTTCTGCAGTGTATTTCATGCCAACGATGAATGCGATTGATTTTTCTTCGCCAGCCTTGAGTTCGATTACAGTTGAGATTGCGCCACAAGAGTTCTCGTTGTAAGAAAGATGGTTACCCAAGTCGCCCTTCTCTACTCCGATTGGGTTTGCGTATGAGTGGTAGCGGCCGATGAATTCTTCCTTGTCACCGCAGTATGAAGCTACTGGATTTCCTGCCAAGCCAAGTACGCGCTCTGTAACGTTCTTTTCGTCAACTTTCTTGTCTTTTTCGATGTCGGCGAGGTTTCCGTGAACCTGATGAACGACACGGTTCTTGTCAAAATATGTGCGGCCGATGAAGAGAGAATACTGGAGGTTTACCTGATCCTGCTCATAGTTTGAGTTGTTTGTGAACTCAGCATAGCCTGTGATTGTGAGCTTGCGTGTCTTTGAAGATGTGTTCTTGAGCTTGAGCTTCCATACTTCATAAGACTGGTTAAGAGGAACGTAATAAAGTGCCTCAGAATGAATGTCAGAATAGTCAGCGAGCATACGTGTGTATGCTGTACCGTGGCGGCACTCGCTCTTGTAGTCCTTCAAGTCCTTTCCGACCGGCTGCCAAGAAGCAGACCAGAAATCCTTGCTTTCGTTGTCGCGGATGTAAATATAGCGGCCAGGCTGATCAAAATTATTGAAAACATAGCGCAAGATTCGGCCGTTCGCACCAGATTTTGCAAAGCTGTATCCACCAGCATTGTTAGAGATTACGGCACCATATTCCGGTGAACCAAGATAATTTGCCCATGGAGCTGGTGTGTCAGGGCGTGTAATAACATACTCACGAGCTTCATCATCGAAAAAACCGTATTTCATCAAATTCTCCTTTCGCGGCCTCTTTTTTAGAACGCTTTTTTTATTGAATTTTCATAATTATATGGACAATTTTTGCGCAAATAGTAACATTATCTTTGAAAAAATATCAAAATAACGCACTTTTCATACATAAAACCGTCCATATTTACGAAAAGGTTGTAGTAACTTATAGATTATAACACAAAGAATAGAGTTTTGTTAAGATAAATTTTATAAGCTTGCCCTGCTTTAAAAATTACCAGTCCAGCGATGAGGCAGTACGAATTGAAGGCAAGAGCTTTTTTCGGACTACATTTTCGACAACCATAGGAATATATTCCGGCGCATAATTAGACCTTCGTGCTCCATGATATGAGGCAAGCATGTTTGCATACGGCATTATTTCCATAATTTTTTTCTGAATCTCAGACGGGTCGCTTATTTCAAAGTATGTTGAAATCATTGATTCGAGCATTGCCTTGGCATTTTCAAGAGGGAATCCCAGCAGACGGTATTTTTCGTAATCGGGCATAGGAGAATTCGGAAGATAAATATAAGCAAGAAGGAGACCGGCAAGGTCAAAGACAGGATGACCGACGGCTGCATCTCCAATGTCAATCAGAACGAATTCATCATTCTGAACCATGACATTCTTTGAGTTGAAGTCACCGTGAAGGAATATGTTTTTATCTGGAATTGAATTGATAAAAGATACGATTTCTGCATTTTCCTCAGGGGTTACAAAGGGCTTCATTCGCTCAGCCCATTCAAGAAATTCTTTTTTGCGGTTAGGAAATGAATCATCCTTTACTTCGATTTTATGAAGCTGCTTTAGAAGGCTGGCACTTTTTCTTCCCATTTCCTGGACGCGCTCAGGCTCAGAATCGATAACCTGTGCAACAGTCCTTGCATTCAAAAGTTCAAAAACAGCACCTGTACACTCACCGCACTTTACGACATCATAAGAAATTGCGGTCGGAACGCCAAGAAGAAAAGCCTTTTGAGCCGTATCACGCTCCTGCTGCACCATCTCAGGCGAAACGCTCGGAAGATAAAGCTTTACGATTGTTTCCTCATCAATTCTGTAGACTTTACCGTAGCCGCCTGAACCAATCATCTCACAGCCATCAACAGAAATTTCGCGCATAACTTTATGCACGTCAAAGATATTGGTAAATCCCGTAGTCTCGAAAATCTCGTAAATTTCTTTTGAAGTATTTACAATCCTTATTTTTTTGCCTGAAGATTTCGACGTCTTCAAAAGAACGCGAAGACCTGTACTGGAAATGTATTCAAGAGCAGCGGCATCAAATTCAGGAGTAAGGCCTGTGTTTACCTCACAGATTTCGAAAATTTTCTTTTCTATTTCAGCAGAATTGTTTGTGTTAATTCTTCCTTCAAGAAAGATTTTGATTTTTCCATTTTCAACAGATGATTTCATAAAGCCCCCTTCTCTCAATTTTTACCTAAAACTTTTGCAATTATTCTGAATATAAAGATTCATCCAGCTCGTTTTCACTCTTTGCAACAACAACACATGTAGCAATGTCTCCGTTTACATTTAATGATGTCTGTAAACGGTCAACGATATTCCAAATTCCAACAACAAAACCAAGGGCACCAACAGGAATACCGCCTGCAACAAGCAATGTTGCAACAACTACAAGTCCTGAATTAGGAACACCAGGCGCTCCAATCGCAAGCAAGAGTGTCAGCACTCCAATTTTAACGCAAGTACCAAAATCAAGCTCAATGCCACACATACGCGCAAGCAGTATAACCGTAAGAATTACGCTCATCGCTATACCGTTCATGTTTATGCTGGCTCCCAATGGAATGGAAAATGAAGCAATCTTATTAGACACACCAAGTTTTTTCTTACAGAAGTCAATAGTCAGAGGAATACATGCACTGGAACTCGGTATCATAAAAGGTGTAAGCATGTAAACACACGCCTTTCGGATATAGGCAAGAGGAGAAATCCGGCCGAAAATAATGATAATCGCAGAGTAAAGCAGAAGCAGAGCTATTCCGCCGATAATGATTAAAATCAGATATTTTGCAAGGACAGCAAGCGTTGCCAAATCATATGAGAAGACAAGAAGTGCCATTGCGGCAAAAGCAACCGTCGGCATAAAGGAAATAATCATTTCCATCATTTTGAGCATCAAAGAATTTGCTTCGTCAAAGATGCTTCTAAGAGCCGCAGTTTTATCACCAAGAGCCGAAAGAGCAAGACCTGTGAGTACGGCAATAAAGATAACCTGAAGCATATTGCCTTCGAGTATCGGGGAAAGCATATTGCGAGGAATAATACCAAGCAAAAGCGAACTGACCGAAACATCAGCTGACTGCTGCATACCTTCCGGCAGTGCGGCAAGATTTTCAGGCAAAGACGGAACTGAGCCGCTGAAAAATAAAAATGAAATTCCAAAACCTATTAAAATTGAAATCACCGTTGTCACAAGGTAAGAAGCAAGTACCTTACCGCCGATTCGCCCGATTTCACTTCCACCAGACAATTTTGAAAGACCGGATGAAAGCGAGAAGAACACAAGCGGTGCAAGCAAAAGTGAAATAGCATTCAAAAAGAGACTCTGCACTGTAGAAAGCACGCCGCCAGCAATAAAAGATGCGACTCCGGCTGGCAAAAATTTCATTCCAAATCCACAGGCAATACCAATCAGCATTGCGGTAAAGGTTATGTACATAGAATGAGAAGTTGCACGATGAACACGGACAAGAACAACATTCCGGCCGTTTCTGCGGCTGTAGCCCAAATTTAGTTTGTGGGCACGGAAAATAAGGTCGCGGAGGTAATCTTCACTTTCTGTATTCCAGCTTTCTACAGATTCAAAAGGATTGTAGGCTTCTCCGCGTGCAGAAAGTGAAATGCTTACATCACCGAAAAAGTGCCTTACACGGAGACTGACAGCCTGCCCGGCATTTTCATGCAGACGGACTACAATTTCTTCAATAAGGAGAAGCGCATAAGTAACTTCACGCTTATTTGCCTTCATTGAAGTAAGCAGGGTGCGGATTTTTTCACACTGCTCACTGATGCTTTCCCGCGTCAGCGTGAACTCACAGTCATCACGAAGGCACCTTATGTGCCAAAGCAAAAAACCGAATGCAATAAATGCAAGGATAATAACAGCCCAGGTAATTCCGAAATTCAAAATCTGAGAGCCAGTAGCAGTTAAGTCCGAAAAAAGAGAATCAAGTAAATCTTCCATGAAATAGATTATAGCACGGTTTTCAATTCTTTTTCAATTTAAATTAATATTTTTTTAAGATTTTATTCCGCTTCCAATCAGCACGCTGTGGCCGAGAGCTAAAGGCTTAACTTCTATTTTCTGCTCGATTTCGTTAATCACGTCCTGAACATGAGTGATGATTCCAAGCATTTTTCCCTGCTTCTGAAGATTTTTAAGGGCGTTGATTGCCTCAGTCAAAAGCTCGCCGCTCAAAGTTCCGAATCCTTCATCAAGGAAAAGCGAATCCACGCGAACGTTCCGGCTGGCAAATTCAGAAATTGCAAGCGCAAAGGAAAGACTGACCAAAAATTTCTCACCACCGCTTAAATTTGAGACCGAACGGGGCTTTTCAAAATAAATATCCTGAATCTCAAATTCAAGCGAGGCTGCCTCTTTCTGCAGGACACGGTACCTTTTTGTGATTCCGAAAAGATTTTTGTTTGCAAGGGCAAGAAGTGAATTGAAGGCAAGGCTCTGAACAAATACCGACAAATCCGCTCCCTCGCGGGTTCCGGCCCACTTATTCATCTGCTCCCAGGTTCCGTACTCCTCCTGAAGTTTTTGGCAGTCAGCAAGGATTTTCTTTGCCCTCTCCTTGTTCTGTTCGTTGGCCTGAAGTCTTGTCTTGAGGTCAATCAGTTTTTCATTCAAATCTTTTTTCTCAAGGAGAAGCTCATTTCTTTTTGCGAGGATTTCTTCCTTATTAATAAGATTTTTTGAATCAGATTTTTCAAGAAGATTAGCAAGTTCCGCCTCTTTTTCTGAAAGGAGTTGCTCAAGCTGGGATTTTTTTGCAAGAAGGGCAGCCTTTTCTTCCTTCGCCTCATTCTGATCCTTCTCCGCCCTTTCAAAGTTCTTTCTCAGGGCCAGGATTTTCTGATTCTTCTGACTTTCTTCCTGGTCGACATTTTTCGAGCCGAAAAGTGCTGTCCTCTCATCCAAAAGTTTTTGAAGAAGGTTTTTCTCTCCCTCGAATTCAGCAGCCGCCTTTTCAAGATTTTCTTTTTGAGAAGCAAGATTTTCCTGAACGGCATTTTTTTCTGCGATTCTGGCTGATTTTTCGGTGTTGAAGTTTTTTTGCTGCTCGGTCTTTTGATTCCAGGCCTGAAAGCGAAGCCTTAGCTCTGCAAGGACTGACTCAAAATTCTCTTCGGTGGCGATTTTCTGCCAGATTGAAAGGGTTTCATTTATTTCATCAAGGATTTTCTGACAGTTTTCTTTTTGAGAAGAATGATTTTCTCCGGCATTTTTGATTTCAGCTTCAAGGGAAGTGATTTTTTCGCCAAGCGCATTGATTTTTGAGCTGATTTCCTCACGCTTTTTGGTGAGATTCGAGCTTTCACGGGCGATTTGAAGTGCCTTTTCAGAGCCGAGTATTTCCTGGGTCTCAGCAGGATTTTCACCCCCATCGCAATTTTCCCCTGAATGATAAAGGCTTCCGCAGACAGGACAGGGATTTCCATCTTTGAGCTGAGTTTGAAGGATTTTGGCGATAAAAAGGGCATCGGAAGCGACAAAAGATTTTATCGTTTCGTCTATTTTTTCAAGCTCAAGGGCTCCTTCCTCTTTTTGCAGGCTGACTTTTGAAAGTTCTTCTTCGAGGAAAGTTTTTTGCCTTTGGAAAGATGCAGCCGAATCTTTTGCCTGATTAAATGAATTCTTTAGGGCTGCGATTTTTGCCGCCGCCTCGGAGATTTTCGCATCATTTTCGTTCTCAGAAAGATATTTTTCGACTTCAGAAAGGGATTTTTCAAGGCCGGAGATTTTTTCTTCAAGGAAAGCAATTTTTTTCTCGCTTTCAGAAAGGGCGTTTGAAGCCGAATTCTTTCGATTTTCTGATTCAGTGAAAGTTTTTTGCGCGGAAGTGATTTTTACGTCCAGCTCACGGACTTTCTTCCATAATATCTGCTGATTTTCAAAATCCTTCTGCTGGCCTTCAAGCTCATCTTTTAAACTTGCCGCATTTTCCTGAGCCAGAGAAAGTTTTTTATCAGATTCCGTGAGCCCCGAGGAAATATTTTCGCCCTCTTTTTTGAGTTTTTCTATTTCCTCAAAAAATGAAAGCTCCTTTTCCAGTCTGGAAAGATTTTTTTCGCTTTCTGAAAGGGACTTTTCAATCTGAACTTCTGATTCCGCCGCCTTTTTTTCATCTTCTCCGCTCAGAATCAGGCTTTCGATTTCTTCCTTCTGACTCTTTGCAAACTGGAAATTCTTTTTGATTTCACTGAATTTTTCCGCAATTTTCTTGCCGATTGCCCGGTAGCGTTCAGTTCCGGTCAGTTTTTCAAGGATTTCTGCCCTCTCCCTGGCATTGCTTTCCAAAAAAGCACTGAACTCGCCCTGGGCAAGCATGATTGAGCGGCAGAACTGCTTGTAATCAAGCTGGATTATTTTCTGAGTCTCTTTTTCAAAATTTATTCCGCCGCTTCCGGAAGCAACGACTTCTTCCTGTGAGGAAAAAAGTTCGCCCAAATCAGATTTTTCACCGTCAATTTTCGTGATTTTAAAAGAAGTCTTCTGTAAATTTCCCTGAGCTTTTCCGCCTGCCCGCCTCTGCTCAAATTCAGAAAGAAAAAGCCCCTTTTTGCAGGAATAAGTCACGCTGGCCCGGCAGAAGCCTGTTCCCCGGGTCATGATTTCGTTTCCGCCCTCGCCGTTGTTGATTGCTTCCAGGCGGGGCGTTCGTCCGTAAAGGGCAAGGGTAATAGCATCAAGCAGGGTGGTTTTTCCGCTGCCTGTAGGTCCGTGAATCACAAAAATGTCGTGGTTTTTCGCATAATCCGGGTGTGTAAAATCAATTGACCATTTTCCTTTTAAAGAATTGAGGTTTTCAAATTCAAGTTTTGTGATCCGCATGGGAAAATTATAGCAAAAAATCCCTGGAAAAAACACTTAAAATTTTCGTAAATATCTTGAAAAAATCCCCCCGCATAAGCTATTCTTTTCCATCATGACACAAATCCCCAATATTTTGAAAAAACTTGAGGGAACTTCTGTTTACAGCACACTTTTGAGCATCGAAAGCTCCTACGAACGAATTGAAGCCGAACAAGGCGACTGGTACAAAAAAAGTAATTTTAACTGCCCCTCAGGCTGCGGCTCATGCTGCCACGGTTTTGAACCGGACATTCTCGAAGGTGAAGCCCTTTACATGGCAGCCTGGCTTTTGGAAAATCAGGAATTTACAGCAAGAAAAATCGCAGAAGGAGAATTTCCCTTCTCACACGAAGACGGAACCTGCCGCCTTTTTAAAAGCGACTCCCCCTTTCACTGCTCGATTTACGGAGGCAGGCCTTTTATATGCAGGCTTTTTGGCGCATCAAGCTTCCGCTCACGCACTGGCGAAAAAGTCTGGCGGCCCTGCAAATTTTACCCGGAAGATTATCTTTTAAAGCACAATCCGCCCCTTCAAAAAAGGCAGTATTCTGAGTCTGAAACCGAGATTGTAATCGGAGCTGTTCCGCCATTGATGAGCGACATGACCGGAGACGCAAGCTCTTCATCAAACGGCGAGACATTTTTGATTCACGAGATTTTGCCCCAGATGATTCAAAGGCTTTTGTGGCTGATTGACATGAACGACAACGGAAACGACAATCCAAACGGAACGCCATCCCCGGCTGCAGCTTAATCGGCCATCTTCATGAATAAAGGAAGGAATTTCTCAATAGCGGCCTTTCCTTCCTCGCTTTCGGCTGAGAGTCCTGATTTTGAAAGAATCAGCTGGGTAAATATTTCCCTGTCGTCGAGATTTTTGACTTCAGAAGCCTCAAAATTTTCAAGGGAAGAAGAAAGGATTTTCTCAGAATCAGCGATTTTCCAGCTGACCACGCTTACATTTTCAGGAAGAGCCTTGATTGCATCAGCAAGATAATCCTGAGCGCTTACGCCGAGTTCCCTCTTGTAGCAGACTTCGATATAAATAGGCTTTTTTCCTTCGGCTTTTTCAGATTTTGAATTTTTTGAGAATTTCTCAAGCTCTTTTTTGATTTCAGCCAAAGTTCCGCTAATTCTTCTATAAAGATAAGTTTTTGGAGTCTCGATTTTTTCTACATTAAGGCTTGCTTCCCCAGCTTTTTCGACATCCACGCAAAGGACATGATGAGGCAGAGAGGCTTCGTCAAAGCCCATCACAAAAGGAGAGCCTGAATAGCGGATTGCAGGATTTTTTGCCACCATCGAAGAATAATGAATGTGACCCAGGGCTACATAATCAACTGGCGGAAAGACAGAAGCCGGCACGTTTCCCAGAGTGCCCAGAACATCAAGGACTTTCATGCCGTCATCGCACTTTTCACTGGATTTTTTACTGGAAAGGCGTCCTTCCAGATCAGCGGCGTACAGGTGCCCGGTCGCAATCACAGGAAGGGGCCGGCCAGCCCTTAATTTTTCGGCTTCCTCAAAGGCCAAAGTATATATTTTTTGATATACTTTTGTATATAAATCCCCGTCAGAACATTTTTCAGATTCAGAAAGAAGATTTCTAAGCTCCACTTCGCGAACAAAAGGAAGGGCCATGCAGATTCCACAAGCCTTTCCCTCTGAATCATTAAGCTCAAAGCAGATCTGTGAAGGAAGAAGATTATTAATGGAGCCGACCACGCGGATATTGAGCACTTCAAGCAGTTCCCTTGCGCTGTCCAGCATGGGAGCCGAATCATGATTTCCGCCGATAATAATCACATTTTTGCAGCAGGAATCGACAAGAGAAGCAAGGAAGGTGTAATAAAGCCGCCTTGCCTCAAGACTGGGATTTGCAGTGTCAAAAATATCGCCCGCAATTACAAGGGTGGCGGCATTTTTTTCGGCTATAAGGTTTTTGAGCCAGCGAAGGAAAGCCTCAGCCTCCCCCCGCCTGTCAATTTCGTGCATCTGATTTCCAAGATGCCAGTCAGCAGTGTGAATGAATTTCATAAATTATTGCAATGGAGCGAAATAGCCAGTCTCGTCGCGGCCGCTTCGGTTCATGATGAAGGCCTCAAGCTCAACCGGCAGGTATCTCTGACCAAAATCAGTTGCAAGGCTTGATTCATAAGAAAGAACGTAAATACCGCTAGGAATATTGATGATGTCCTCGACAATGCCAGCCAGGCCCTCGTCACGATAGACATAGTAAGCACCGCCCTCAGTGTGGTCGCAGATGAAGTTGAGTTCAGCTTCGGCCGCTCCCTGAGAAAGAAGGAGATTGACGAAAGAAATCGCATTGTTGTTGAGGTAAGCAGTCAAATCGCTTAATCCGTATTTATCAAATGCACCCTGAGTAACCCGTCCGTCACCGATGTAGACAATCGTGCTTTTTTTGGCAGCGTTAATCAATGCATTTGAGCACATGCGGATAGCCACATCAAGGGCAACTCTTGAAGAAGCAGGATTTTTGAGGTTCTTGAGCTTAAAGTTTGCAGCGCCAGAAGGAGCACCTTCATATTCAATCAGAGGAACTTCGCCTGCACTTACGATTCTGAGGGTACCGCGGTTTTTCATTGCGCCAGCCAGCTCCTTGACGGCGTTCTCCATGCTTTCCTCGTATCGTGAAGATGAAAGAGAGCGGTCAATCAAAAGAGTGATGTCAGCATAATCGTTTGCGTAGGCAGCGCCCTCAAGCTTGTAATTCTTTACAGGAGCCTTATTTTCGGTGACGAAGAAATTATTTTCCTTGAGGCCGACAAGACTCTGGCGGGAACGGTTCTCAACCTTGACTTCAAGCGTAATTTTCGGGAAGGAATCAGAAACAACGCGCTCAATCTGAACGAAAAGGCCGCCGACAAGTTCGGAAAGCTTAGCCATAACAAAGACTTCATTTGAAGAGAAGTCTGTGACGAGGATGTTTCCGTTGATGTCAGGAACAGCGCTGGTAAGGCGTGAAGGAGCGTTGCCCGAAGAAAGGTTTTCGAAAAGGGCCCCCGTGTCAGTGTCGATTGAGTAGACCTTATTTTTATCACATGTAACGAGATAGCGGCCCCATCTCTTCATTGACTCAGGCTTTTTGAAAGTCTTGTTCTTGCAGAGAAGACCAAGATAGTTGCCAGAAACATCAAAGCGGTATACGGCACCCGTGAGGCAGTCAGCTACAAAAACATTGTTCTCGTAAATTGCGATTCCGGTTGGTCCCTTAAGCCCCGGAAAATCATCGCTCTTTGTTCCAAAGAAGAAAAGAGGATTTCCCTCGGCGTCAAAAACGTCAACACGGCTATTTCCAAAATCACTTACATAGATATTTCCGTCTGAATCCTCGGCCATGTACTGGGGACCGACCATTTTACCCACAGATGCACCTTTTTCACCGATGAATTTGATGAAGCTTCCCTTTGAATCCAAAAGGCTGAGCCTGTCACCGGCGAATTCACTGACAAGAAGGTTGCCGTTGTGCAATCTGATTAAATCCATAGGGCGGTCAAATCCGTTGAAGTAACCGCCGTTTCTGTCAATTACCAGACCATTGAGGTCGATTTTGAGAAGTTCATTTGAGCCGTAAGAAAGAACCCACATGGTTCCGTCATTGTTAGGCAGGACTGAAACCGGCTGGCTGAAAACAAAGTTGCCATCAGGATTTTTGCCTGCATAGCTGCCAGATTCTGTATAGCGGACAGGTTTTTCCAGAGCGGCTCCGGCAAGAAGACGCCTGTCACGGACGATTTCAATACGGTTCTGCAAAAGAAGGCCGCCATAGCCCTCGCCAGCCGCATACTGCCAGTGCTCCAGGGCTGCCCCCTCAACGCCTGAGCGGTAATAGGCCTTTCCAAGCCAGTCAAGGATTACATTTTCTTCAGGGAGATATGAAAGGGCCTTTTCAAACTGAAGGATTGAGTCATTAAAGGCTCCGCGGTAATAAGCCTGAACACCCCGGCGGAATTCCTGCTCGGCAAAGCCTGATGCTGCCGTGCGGGCACCGATGGAAGAACGTTCAGTAGCCCCCTGGCTTTTTAATGCCCCGCTCTGCTGGGAAAAAGCAGGAAGGGCTGCCAAAGAAATGAGAAAAACCGTAATCAAGGACTTAACTTTATTAATTTTCATTTTTTTATTTTCCGTTTTCAATTTCCAAGTTTCCGTTTAATTTTCCTGTGCGATTCTCAAATGCTCGGCAATTTCTTCGTTATTGGGAAGTTTTTCCTGAGCCTGATTGAGATACTTGAAAGCATCGTTCATGAGGCCTAACTTGAGGTAAACCCAGCCCACGCTGTCCATGCAGGCCGCAGAATCAGGTCTCTTGTCCAGGGCACGCTTACAGAAAGAAAGTGCCTTAGTGAGATCCCGGTTTTCGCAGGCAAGGACATAGCCCATTCCGTTGAGGGCCGTAGGATTATCAGGTTCAAGCTCAATGGCCTTTTTGTAGAATTCCAGGGATCTTTCAACATCATCCTGCTTCCATGCCACATAAGCGAGAGAAGTATAAACCGAAGCCGGCTTGTAACCAGACTCCAGCAGCTTATTCAGCTCGAACTCCGCAAGTTTTTTACGGCCGCTGTTGGCATAAATTACAGCAAGCACATACCTGCACTGCAAGACGCGCTCAAGCTCAAGCCCGCCCGTAACAACCTGCTCCAGATACAAAAGGGCATCATCATAATGCTCAAGCTTGGCATAGCACAAACCAATGTAGTAAGCCAGCTCAATATTGTTTATTTCAGAATCTTCCGGTAAAGAAAGGAAAAAAGCGAGGGCACCATTAAAGTCGCCCTTGTGATACATGGAGATTCCTTCGTTGAGAATATTGTTATCAGCCATACGCCCTCCCGCGAAAAGCCAATCTTAGAATTTAAATTTAACGCTTTGCCCCGCCCTTTTTAACACCGGCTCGGCATAAATCAGCGAAACTGCAATCTTTCCGCTGCGTGCAATATTATAATCAGAATCGGCCTCGCCTGTCACCGACAGTCCGTCACTTGTACAATGCCCCGAAAATAAATCTTCACCCTCAGATTTTATCGAAACTTTGTCACCGTAATCACGGATGCATCCAGAAGCAAAAGCCGCTTCTTTATAACTATCGGCAGAAGTAGCATTGAGACTTACAAAAACCTCACCGTCACACAGAGAAATAAGCTCATCAAGGTTATTTGCCGTAAAATCAGCCAGAGGCTTGAAATTGAAGCCCTCGTCGCCAATTTCGTAATCAAGATATTTTGACTCCAGGCTGACTGCAATCCCCGGAACTCCCATGAGGACAGCCTGACGGGCAGCCGCACAGGTGCCAGAATAGACTACGTCGGTTCCCATGTTGGGCCCGGAATTTATTCCGGAAACGACTGCATCAAACTGAACTCCGAACAAGGGAGACTTAAAGGCTGTAATTACGCAATCAGCAGGCATTCCTGAGCAGGCATAGAGGCCCTCTCCGAACTTTTGAATGGAAAGCCCCTTACCCATGGTGATTTTGCTAGACACGGCTGACCTGTTTGAATCAGGAGCAAGCACGTAAACCTCAGCCACTTTTTTCAGTGACTCGACAAGAACTTGAAGTCCCCTGCCATTGATTCCGTCATCATTAGTAACAAGAACTTTTTTGAGTTTATGAGACAATGCTGACTCCCTTCGCAGGCTCTACGATATGGCTTGAAGTTCGGAATCCGAAGATTTTCGTGAATTCTGAAAGCTTGCTGTTGAATTCCGGAACATCCTTTTCGTCGAGGATTGCGTACAGACAGCGGCCGAAGCCCTTTCCCGTGATGCGGCCACAATTGAATGGATTACGGGAATCATCGTTGTTGGGGTTAATCTCAGAAAGACGCTTTAATACCCAGTCAATCTCAGGACAAGAGATTTCGTATTCATCGCGCATGTTTTCATGACTGTGGTTGACTGCCCGCGCGAATTTGCCGAATGAGCCTTTATCAAGACCGTCCCAGGCATCAAGCACATACTGATGTTCCTTGATTATGCTGTTGAGCTTTTTGTGAATCATCTCCGGGGCAATCGAAAGGACAAGGTTGACTTCATGAGGATTTTCCTCGTAGCGCCAGCCGCCCTTTACATAAGACTTGCGGTCCTTTAACTCACCCAAAAGAAGGGCGCTTTCCGGCTCCCGGATGATTTCTTCGTTCCATATGTTTACGCGCGGAACTTTTGTATCAACAAGGATGATTTTTTTCTCTGGATAGTCAAAAGGAAGAAGCTGACAGGATTTAGTGGCATGGTCCGTGAGGACAAGAGATTTTTCGTCGGAATGGATGGCTGCAAGAATGTCTGAAAGGTAATGATTTGAATTAAGGAAGCGAAGGTTGCCCCTTGCCATTGCCTGAAGAATCTGAGGCTCATCGCACTTCAGGTTTTGCAGCTCGTTGATGGCATAGGCTGAACCGACCTTCATGGCCGTGTTGATTCCGAAGCCGGCAGACGGCAGAATGTCCGAATAAATCGTGAAATTCATGCCCTTTATTTCAAATCCGCCGGAAGTGAAACCGTAAATCATGGCCTTTATGGAATTTGCCCAGCGGTCTTCCTTGCGATATTTCATTCCCAGCATGGAAATTTTTTTGCGGTCCTTGAGCTGCGGAAAATAGAAATGGAAGGCAGCGTCGTCACGGAAAGAAACCGCGACATAGACAGGAAGGTTAACGCCCATCGAAAGCGTTTTATCACGGAAGAACCAAGAGTGCTCACCAATCAAATGAAATCTTCCGGGCGTGCAGACTACAACATCCGGAAACTGACCATATTCAGACTTATGAATATCTTTTACAAGATCCATAGAATCCCCCACCGCTTATTTCAATCAATTGCTTTTTTAAATGCAACTTAATAAAATGATAACACAATGTCTCGAATTTTACAAATTTTTTGTACGCTTCTTTCAACACTACTCATAGCCCTGGCCATTCCAAACGAGTTCCTCAAATTCGGCTCTCCACTTATCGGGCTTTTCGCGCTTTATCCCTTCTATATAGTCTTGGCCAGCTGTAAAAGCGTCAAAGAGACATTCATCCTCTGTTTCATTCACGGTTCGGTCGCCCACCTTCTCTCAAGCTTCTGGCTGGGCAATTTCCACGGCTTTGCAATTTTTACCCTGGGCGCCTCTGACCTGGGCACAGGCTTTTTCGAGGGCTTCTTCTCCCTGGCCTTTTATTTTCCGATTCTTTTCGCAAGCAGATTCCAAAAGCTTCAGTCATCCTCAGCCAGCTTTCATTTCGAAGTTCCTTTCCGGATTTTCTGGTTCTCTTCAATCTATGTAATCTGGGAATACTGCAAGTCAACCGGCTTCCTTGCCTATCCATGGGGCACAATCTCCATGACGGCATACGAATGGCCCCTAATCACTCAAATCGCTGACATCACCGGCGTGTACGGAGTTACCTTCCTTTTCGCCCTCTTTTCTGCAATTCTCGGCGAAGGCACCCTTTTACTCGGTAAAATCTCAAATTCATCAGACGGAAGAAATATCTTCGATTCATACAGAAAAAGCTGCTTGACGGCAGCAATTTTATTCGGCCTGACAATTATTTACGGGGCCTACCGTCTTGCGACTCAAAGTTCCCCGGTCAAAACCATGAACACAATCCTGGTCCAGCAAAACCGCAATCCTAAGCGTGAAAACGAAGAGGAAGACATCCTGCTGGCCCAAAGGCTGACCCAGGAAAAGCTTGATGAATACACAAATTCCGGCGAAACTTGCGATCTCGTCGTATGGAGCGAGGCCGTCCTTCTCAAGAGGTTTCCTGCCGCTGAACTCTACTACAGGTTCATTCCGTCAGAAAAACCCCTGATTGAATTCATTAGCGAAAACAAAACCCCTTTCATAATCGGTGGCCCGGAAGTTTTCGACAACGAAAAGCACGAATACGGCAATTCAGCCCTTCTCTTTAATCAGAAGGGAAAGCTCTCTGGCTCATACACAAAAATGCACCTTGTTCCTTTCGCCGAGCTGATTCCATTCAGAAAGTACGAGCCAGCACGAAAATTAATCAAAAAAATGATAGGCTTCTCCTACGGCTGGACTCCGGGTAAAAAACTAGTCCTCTTTGAAATTCCACTCAAAAATTCAATCGAGCCGGAAAAAGATTTCAAGATTTACTCGCTGGCAGAGCATCCCAAAGCCAGCAAGGAAAAAACTGCCTTTATTTCCACTCCAATCTGCTTTGATGATTCGGCTCACGAAGTCTGCCGGGGCCTGTACTTGTGCGGAAGCGAAGTTTTCGTAAACATCACGAATGATTCATGGTCAAAGAAAGAATCTTCTGAAATCCAGCATTTTGTCGTGGCCCACTACCGCTCAATCGAATACAGAACGACAACAATCCGCTCGGCAAACGCAGGCTACACATGCGTAATCGACCCGACCGGCAAAATCCTTGCAGAGCTGCCTCTTTTTGAGGAAGGAGCCCTTTCATACAAGGTTCCGATTTATGAGCGCAAGATGACAATTTACGCCCTCTACGGTGACTGGCTTCCATGGAGCCTTATTTTCCTCGCTTTCGCATATATTTTCCTGGCTGCAAGGCAAAAACACCAAGAAGAAGTCCAGCTCTCTCACATCAAAGTTACCCTTCTTCCTCACTCACTCGAATGGTATGAGCTTTGGGATTCAGTCTGCGAAAACTACGACAGGATTTTTGCTATTGACTGGAGCAACTGGAATCTATAAAATTGTTAACATCTAAAAATTTAAGAGGTTAACAATTGAAATCACGAAAATATGTATTCACGGCTCTTTTTGCAGCCCTCATCTCAATAGGCTGTGTAATCGCAATTCCACTTCCGGGCGGAGTTCCAATCACAGTACAGAACCTTTTCTGCATTCTTGCAGGCGGAATCTTAGGAACTTTCTACGGAGCCTTTTCAGTCTTTATCTGGATGATTCTTGGAGCGGTCGGAATTCCGGTATTCGCAAACGCCCACGGAGGACTTGCAATCATTTTAGGACCAACCGGCGGCTACATGTGGGGCTATGCCCTTGGCTCCCTCTTTCTGGGCTTGGCTCTCGGAAAGCCAAAATTCGGCGAAAAGAAAAAGGACGTGAAATTCATCATTAAAATCGCCCTCCTTTCACTGATTGCCTATGCCCTGGTCTATCTTCCGGGAATTCCATGGTTCATGCATGTAATGGCAGGCAAGGGAAAGCCTCAGACCTTCCAGAGCGCCCTCAAACTCACTTTCATTCCCTTTATTCCGGGCGATTTAATCAAATGGGCAGTCACGATCCCCCTGATCAGAGCCCTCAGACCGGTTGCAGCCAGATACCTCAACAGCGAGGAATAAAATTGGAAAGTATGGAAAAAGCCGTAAAACTTGAAGGCGTAACAAAACGCTTTCTCTCCACTTCAGACTCCCAGTATTCTGAGGCCCTAACGGACATTTCTTTTGAAGTTGCCAAAGGAAGCCTTACAATCGTTGCAGGAGCCAATGGCAGCGGAAAAAGCGTCCTCATGAAGCTTATTTCAGGCCTCATGAAGCCAAGCGAAGGAAAGATTTTTACCTCATCGAAGCCGGGCCTTGTCTTTCAGGAAGCAGGCACTCAGATTTTGGGCGATACTCCGAGGGAAGACGTGGCCGTGGGGCTTAAGAACATCAAAAAGCCTAAAAAAGAAATCCCGGCCCTGGTTGAAGCAGCCCTCAAAAATGTCCGCCTGTGCGAAAAAGCCGATTTTCCGGCAGAATTTCTTTCGGGCGGAGAAAAACGACGGCTTGCAGTTGCATCGATTCTTGCCATGGAGCGTGACATAATCATTTTTGACGAGCCTTACGCAAACCTGGACTATCCGGCTGTCCTCGATGTGAACAATCTCCTTTCCCAGCTTCACTCAGCAGGAAAGACAGTGATTCTCCTCACCCACGAACTTGAAAAATGCCTGGGGCTGGCTGACCACTTTTTGGTTCTGCAAAAGGGAAAGCTGGTCTTTGACGGAAAAGCCGGGGAAGCCCTAAAACTTCCGCTGGAAAAATGGTCAATCCGAAATCCCCTGGTCCGCTACGAGAACCTGAGCGATTTGATCTGGAGATAGTTTTTTATGGATAACGCAGCCTTCTTTCATTATAAAACGCAGAAAACTTTTCTCCATAAAGTCCCGCCCGCCCTCAAGATTCTTCTGATTCTCCTGCTTGCCCTGGCCGCTTTTTATCTTCCGGTCAAAATCTGCCTTATTTGCTATCCCATTCTGATTCTTTTTTCGGCAATCTTTTTACACTTCCGGCCTTCTGAAGTCTTTTCTGACCAGAAACCAATTCTGGCCTATATTTTTCTTCTCTACTTTGCAGGACTGATTCTGAACCTTTCACTTCATTTTTCAAATATTTCCTATCCGGCCCAAAGCTGGGAGCAAGTCTTCAGGGATTTTCACAAGGTCTTTATTCCAAACCTGACTTATCTGCCCCTTCTCGCCCATCTTGCCCTGTCACTTGAAATCACTTCGATTTTTTACAGGACGACCAGCCGGGGTCAGTTCAAGGATGGATTTGCCGCAATCGAAAGCTTCATCACTCGAAAGGACAGCACTCCGCTTTCTGACACTCTGGCCCTAGCCTTGGCTTTTATCCCAAGGATTTCAACTTTCTGGAAGAGGCTGGAACTTGCATGGCTGTCACGCGGGGGCAAAAAGTCCATCAGAAAAGCCATTTTTCTCTTTCCCAAACTTTTTCATGCCGCAATGAGGGAAGGATACGAAAAGAGCCTTGCAATTCAGAATAGAAGTTTGTAAAGTTTAATAAGAGGTAAAAAATGAGATGTCCATATTGCGGAAGCCTTGACGACAAGGTTCTTGAATCCAGAACAATGGCCAACGGTGAGTCAATCCGCCGTCGCCGTGAATGTGTCAGCTGCGGATTTAGGTTCACAAGCTACGAGCGAATTGAAGAAAAGCCTTTTATGGTGGTAAAGCGGGACGGACGCCGCCAGCCCTATGACAGGACAAAGCTTGAAAAGGGAATCGAGCGGGCCCTGGAAAAGCGCCCTGTCTCTTATGATACAAAAGAAAACATCCTCAACGATATTGAAGATCAGGCAATCATGAAGGGCCGTACCAACCGGGAAATCGCCACATCTGAGCTTGGTGAAATCGTACTGGAACGCCTCTACGAAACTGACAAGGTTGCCTATATCCGCTTTGCCTCGGTCTACCGCCACTTCGAGAATTTAGACGAATTCATCAAGGAAGCAAGGAAAATCAAAAAGGATAAAAGCTCAGAGCTTTCCAAGGCCGAAAAAGCCGAAGAAAAAAAATAAAAAAAATGCAGATTTTTTGTGTTTTCCTATTGACACAAAAGTATATTCTGCGTACAATAGATACATCTTTTGGGGGCATAGTCCAGCTGGTAGAACACCGGACTCATATTCCGTATGTCATAGGTTCAAGTCCTATTGCCCCTAACATTTGCAAACCCACGCTAGATGATAGCGTGGGTTTCTTTTTTTGTACGACATAATCTTTACGGACTTGAACCTACGGTTCTGCGCGGTTCGAGCACAGCTCTCACCGAGACTCACTAAAAACTTGCCTCGCAAGTTTTTGCGGCTCCGCCGCCGTTCGCTACCTATTGCCCCTAACATTTGCAAACCCACGCTAGATGATAGCGTGGGTTTTTTGTACGACATATTTTTTTAGTAATTCCATTTGATTAGGTGTTTTTTGGTTATGTCGATTAGTGTATTTAGACAGGTTACTACTAGGCCTATGAAAATTATTCCGGCTATTGCTTTGGTGTAGTTGGCGTAGTTTAGGGAATAGCGGACGTAGTAGCCCATTCCGCTGTCGGCGTCGAGAGGTTCAGTATTCGGGCTGAGTTTTTTATATTCTGCCGTCTCATAAACGGTTTTCTTATTTTCATCCTCGCGCCAGAGTTTAAGGAGAAGAGCCTGAAGGTTCTCACGGATTTTAGCATCCAAGGCACCGAAAGGCTCGTCCATAAGAAGGATTTCAGGGTTGCAGGCCATTGCACGCGCGATTGCAACACGCTGCTGCATTCCTCCCGAAAGCTCAGGCCTCGTAAGTCGTCTTCTCCGATTCATAGACCAGGCCAAGATTTTTAATTTCTATTAGACTTAAAGGAAAAAGATATTGCTGGAATGAAAGTGATTTTAGGAAGCCGGGAGATAAAAAAAGGACGCAGTTCGATTTACGACTTGCGTCCTGTAAGTAAGATTTCAGTTTTCTGTGAAGATTAGAGCTGGCCGCCCTCAACTACGAGAGAGTCTGCGTCTGAGTTAGGACCGTAAACGGCTCGCAAAGTTGCCTCGTAATCAGCGTGGAAGAATTTTTCGTTGCCGAGTTTTTTGATTTCTTCGTTGAGCCAGTTCAAAAGTGAAGAGTTTCCTTTTGTTACTGCCGGAGCGATTGTGTCGAGTGAACCAAGGGATTCAATTCCGACTGAGAAGCCAGGATTTTCGATTGCCCATGCGAGGACTTCTGTGTTGTCTGTAGAAAGACCTGCACCGCGTCCGTCAAGCAAAGCGTTGTATGCTTCTGAATACTGGTCGAATTTCAAAAGATTTACCTGAGGATAGTTTTCTGTGAAGAAAGTCTCGGCTGTTGTTCCTTTTGAAACAATCAAAGTCTTGCCGTTCAAGTCTTCCGGCTTTTTGATAAGGTCTTTGTCGTTTGAAACAACGCCCAAGGCACACTTCATGTAAGGAAGTGCGAAATCAACTTTTTCTGCGCGGGCCGGAGTAACAGTGAAGTTTGCCAGAACAAGGTCAACTTTTCCAGTCTCAAGAACCTCAACGCGGGCAGCAGCCTCAACAGGAACATACTTTACCTTTACGCCAAGGTCTTTTGCGATTCGCTCAGCGAAGTAAACGTCGTAACCCTGATACTTGCCGTACTCGTCAACATAGCCAAAAGGTTTTTTGTCAGAGAAAACGGCAATTTTGATTGTCTTGCTTTTTTTAATCTGCTCTACAGTGCGGAATTTTGGTTTTGCAAATGCAGAAACAGCCGTAAGTGCAACAAGTGAAGCTGCGATAAGTGTCTTAACTGATTTTTTCATATAATCACCTCGTTTTTGAAGATGATTAGTTATACCACCTCATTACCTACCATGTCAATGGGTAATAATAGGTTACTTCCTTCTTGCCTCAAACTCGAAGTTGCTCAAAAACTTCTTTGCGCGCTCGGTTTTCGGGTTTGTCCAGAATTCTTCCGGCGTTGCGATTTCCACGATTTCACCGCCGTCCATGAAGACAATTTTGTCTGCAACTGCGCGGGCAAACTGCATCTGGTGAGTTACAATCAGCATAGTTTTTCCGTCGTTGGCAAGATTCATCATAACGTCTAAGACTTCGCGCACAATTTCCGGGTCGAGGGCGGCAGTTACCTCGTCAAAAAGCATTACTTCCGGGTGCAGGCAGAGCATTCGAACGATTGCAACGCGCTGTTTCTGTCCGCCTGAAAGCTCTCGCGGGTAAGCGTTCTTTTTGTCTGCAAGTCCGACCCGCTCAAGCCACATTTCGGCTTCTTTTTCGACTTCCTTCATATCGAGGTTAAGTTCATGGGCGTGCTTTGGACCAAGAAGAAGGTTTTTCATCACATTGAGGTGAGGGAAAAGATCGTAGCTCTGGAAGACCATGCCGATTTTCTGGCGGATTAAGTGCATGTCCTTGCTGCGGTTTGAAATAACTTCACCGTCAAGCTTGATTTCTCCGTCCTGAATCGTCTCAAGGCCGTTGATACAGCGGAGCAAGGTTGATTTTCCGCAGCCGGAAGGACCGAGCACAACGATTACGTCGCCCTTCTCAACATTGAGGGAGATTCCCTTGAGGATTTCATTTTCACCGAAAGATTTGTGTATGTCTTTAATTTCCAATAATGGCATTTGTTTTCTCCTTTAGCAGGTGTTGCGGGCGGCGTTTGAGCCCGCAGAGGGGGTAGCGACCAACGAAGTGGGCGCGAGGGGGAGCCCTCCCCCTACAATTTATGCTCCAGTTTTTTTGCGCCCAGGTTCAAAAACCAGCAGACGAAAAAGTACATCATGAAAATCACGAAGTAGACCGCTATGCTGGCCGTCGGAACCGTGAGGCGGTTGGCCTCGATAATCTGCTGTCCGATTTTTACGACCTCGATTACTCCGACGAAAACCACCAGCGATGTCGTTTTTATCATTCGGGTAATCAGGTTCATCGAAAGCGGAATCAGGCTGCGGAGGCTCTGTGGAATTATTATGTAGAAAAAGACCTGCCTCTCTGTAAGTCCGATTGCCCGGCCGCTTTCATACTGATGCTTTGGAACGCTTTCAAGGGAGCCGCGCACAAGGTCGCCCATTTCGGCCGTTCCCCAGAGGGTAAAGACCAGAATGCTTGCCGCTTCTCCGCTGAGCGAAATGTCAAAGGCACGGGTGAGACCGTAATATGCCATGAAAAGAAGGACCATCTGCGGCATGATTCGCATGACTTCAAGGTAGACTTTGCAGAGGGCTTTAATCACACGGTTTTTGACCGTCATCAGCATTCCAAAAAGGATCCCCAGGACTACAGAAAAAGCGACTGAAACAAGGGCAATCCAGACAGTGACCCAGAGTCCGCCCAAAAGACGGATGAAATTCGTGCCCTTGGTGAGCACGCTGAATGCTGAAATTACGGCGTTAGCGGTTTCCGAACTGAGCATAACGCAGCCTCCTTTCGGCAAAAGATGCAATCACTGAAATTGGAAGAAGCAGAAAAAAATATGAGACACAGAGCAAAGTGAGCGCTTCGTCAGTTTTGTAGTAGAGGCCGATCAAATCCTTGGCGACATACATCAAGTCTGCAAGGGCGACTGCTGAAAAGACCGAAGTTTCCTTGATTAAGAACATGACGTTTGCACAGAAGCCCGGAACTGAAACGGAAATTGCCTGGGGCAAGATAACGTACTGAGTGACCTGGCGGGAAGTAAGGCCTATGCACTGGGCGCTTTCGACCTGAATTTTTGAGACCGATTCAAGAGCCGAGCGGAAAGTTTCTTCCATGTAGGAGCCACCCAGAAAAGTAAGGCCGATGATTGCACACTGAACCGAAGAAAGCTTGATTCCCATTCGCGGAAAGGCAAAATAAAGGAAAAAAAGCTGAATCAAAAGCGGAGTGTTACGGGAAAGTTCGATATAAGCGCCGACAATGCGCTGTAAGACCGGAATTTTAAAGTATTTTATGAGGGCACAGACTAAGCCCAGCAAAAACGATAGAAGAATCCCCGCAAGGGCAAGCTGAAATGTAAGCAAGGCCGCCTCTGCGTACATGGGAATAACTTTTTGAATAAACGCAAAATCCATATATGCCTAGCATTATAGTAGTTTTTGGGGAAAATGGGAACTCATAGCCAAAACCTTTAACGCCAATAGAAAACTTATATTAGGCACGCGTCAGATTTTTCGGTAAAACATAGTGCGACAGTAGGAATTGCAGCAAACTACTGAAAAAGGCACTGTTCTCCTCCTTATTCAGTGCCTTTCCTAAAAAGCACAAATTCTTCGCATGAAGAGTTAAATATATAAAAAAAAAACAGGAGCTAAAAAATGAAAAAAATCATTAAACCAATTGCAGGGGCATCAGTCCTTGCGCTCGCACTCACCTCTGCAACGGCAGAACTTAAAATCAAAAATCAGGCAAGAATCCGAACAAGTGCCTTGACTTATTCAAAACCTGTAGAAGGTGATGAATCTACGACTTTGTGGAACCTGAAGAACTCAAGTGCCGCCGACTATCTTGATTTTTATGCATCAAATGAATATGCCGGTGTTACAGTTGAGTCAGTAATTGATGCCGGAAACAAGGCAAAAAGTGGAGCAATCACATTCGATACATATTACGGCTGGATTAATTACGGTGACTTAAAATTCAGTTTCGGAGATTACGACAACCGTTTTACAAACCGTTACAACGTTACGGCAACAGAAGCCGGCCTTCTTGATTCGGACATTGCAAAATACGGAGTTTCAAACAAACTTTCATATGGTCTTAAAACAGATTCAACAGGAAAAAGCTCAATTTCAAAATCAGGCAAGACATGGCTCTATGACTTTGGAAACACGGCACAGATTGCAGGCGGTGAAAACCTTGCATTGCTCGCAGACTATACACTTCCTGAAGTTGCAGGAGGAAAACTTGTCCTGACAGCAGGCTTGCTTGAATCTGAATATGATAAAACTGAAAAAAGAAATCAGCAGGCAGGTTATGTTTTTGAAGCCGCATGGAAAGGTGAAAGCACAAGTCTTGATGTGATTTTCAAGAATCCTGAGAACAACGCTTATGGCGGAGCAGCATATCTTTCAATCAAACCGGCAGATGGAATTAATGCAGTCCTGGGATTCACAGGCGGCGCTCAGAAAGACGTTATCGACCTTGCATATGCAGTTGACGGAAGATTCCAGTATGCAGCAGACGCAATCAAGGCAACTTTCGTTGCAAAATTCTCTTCAATCAAACCTAAAGGTGCCGACAAAGCCGAAACAGGATTGGAATTCGGAACTGAAGTTTCTTATACTGTAAGTGACACAATTCTTGTAGCCCTTGATGCACGGCTTGATTACACCGACCTCGACAACAACGACAAGTCAAATCTCGGAGAAAACACAGTCACAATTTCACCAAGAGCAAAGTTCAGCGCAGGCCCTGCAGCAGCAATTACAACAGCAGTTGAGTTTACCCAGGCTCTCAACACAAGCGATGATTACAAAGCTGCGACAAAGACAGACGTAAAAATCCCGGTAATCTTCCGGGTTAAACTGTAAGCGGTTGAATTGAATTAAAAAAGTGTCATGGGGCTGTCCTTAAAGTTGAAAATTTTCAGCGAAGGGGCAGCCTTTTTCATTTTAAAACACTACTGTTCAAGATAAGCGTAAGAAGTGACAGAACTGAGATTCCTGCAAATACCTGAAGGGGATAAAAGACGACGGCTTCTTCTGGAATCAGCATTGCAAGAACTGACATGGCAGCGGCAGGCGGAAATGGGAATGAAAAAAGTTTGACCAGTCCCAAAACCATAGCTCCGGCAAGGAGAACCGCAAGAGTCAGAGGAAAGCCCAGAGTGATTGAAATAAAATAGCGGCTGAGGCTTCCTGCCAGGGCACAGAGAGTGACCAATAAAATGACTGCGAAAAATCTTTTGGCTGCGGGACTGTTTTTGTTGCACAGCTCAGTGAAAGCGACTAAAAGCGGCGGTGCGATGCAGAATTTCACGCCAAACCTGAGGGCTATGACAGAAATAAGGGCTACAAAAATCGTGCGGAAGGCAAAAGCTGCAAAAAATTCTTTTGGATTGTAATTTACAGGCTCGTAAGCGTTTTTTTCCTTGATTTTCAGTTTTTCAAGAGTCAGGCTGAGAAGAATTACAAGAAGCGTGAGGGAAAAAGCCGCTATCAGGTAGACCGGACTTTTTGTTTGAATCAAAATCGGCAGGGCAATTGCCGAAATCATTGGGGCGAAAGAAGTCTTTGAGAAGAAGAGGACAAGCTGACCGATTATAAATCCCAGTGAAAATTGAATCCAGAGAGGAAAAGGAGCAAAAAGGACAATCAAAAGGCCGAAAAGTGCGCATATCGAAATAGACGCGAGCATTTTAAGGTAATTAGTCCGCCAGACAAGACGCGGAGCAAGAAAGCATCCTGCGCAAAGAGCCGCAACTTCCGGGAATATGACTTCCCTTTCTCCAAGAACTTCCGAAGCGGCAATCATAACGAAGAGCACAAAA
This sequence comes from Treponema ruminis, assembly GCF_014201975.1. NCBI lineage: Bacteria > Pseudomonadati > Spirochaetota > Spirochaetia > Treponematales > Treponemataceae > Treponema > Treponema ruminis. The sequence goes on from NZ_JACHFQ010000002.1 coordinate 247,629, forward strand.
AACATGAAGAAGCTTTTCATGCCTTCATTATATCAAAGTGACGAAGAATTTGAAAATCGTGGGCTGGGAGTTTCCCTTTATGCCCCTATTTTTTAATTTTCTTTCTGATGTCAGAAAGCCTGTTCAGAGCTTCGTTCAGAGTTTCGTCCTTTTTGGCAAAATGCAGGCGGACGTAGCGGTTTTCGCTCTCCTTGAAGAAAGAAGAGCCTGGAACTGAGCCGACTCCGACATCGCGGGCAAGGACTTCTGCAAATTCCAAATCTGATTCATAGCCGAACTCGGAAATATCAATCAGAATGTAGTAAGCACCTTCCGGAACCGTGTGATTCAAGCCGATTGAGTCTAAGCCGCGAAGGAAAAGGTCACGCTTGCTGGTGTATTTTTCCTGCAGGCATGAGTAATAGTCGTCGCCGAATTTTAAGCCCGTGACTGCCGCTTCCTGTAAGGGTGCTGCGGCTCCGACGGTCAGAAAATCGTGTACTTTTTTGATTCTCTCCGTGATTTCAGGATTTGCCTGAGTGTAGCCGAGACGCCAGCCTGTGATTGAGTATGTTTTTGAAAGTGAGTTGCATGTAATCGTGCGCTCTTTCATACCCGGAAGAGAAGCCATGTAGGTGTGGACGTTCGGCTTGTAGAGGATGTGCTCGTAAACTTCATCTGTGATTACGAAGGTGTCGTATTTTTTTGCAAGAGTTGCGATTGTCTCAAGTTCCTCGCGGGTGAAAACCTTTCCGCAAGGATTTGACGGATTGCAGACGATGATTGCCTTTGGCCTCTGCTTAAAAGCATCCTCAAGGACAGCCTCGTCAAAGCGGAAGGTCGGCGGAATAAGAGGAACATAAATCGGGTCTGCCCCGCTCAGAATCGTGTCGGCTCCGTAATTTTCATAGAAAGGAGAAAAGACGATTACCTTGTCGCCGGGATTCGTAACGCTCATCATGGCAGCCATCATGGCCTCGGTTGAACCACAGGTAACGACAAGCTCTTCATTCGGATTTACAGAAACGCCCGAAAAATGCTGGATTTTTGCGGCAAGTGCCTCACGGAAATTCTGTGCTCCCCAGGTGATTGCGTACTGGTGAAAGTCTTCCTTTGTGACCTGGGCAAGCCTTTCAAGAATTTCGCGCGGAGGCTCAAAATCAGGGAAGCCCTGCGAAAGATTCACTGCTCCGTACTGATTTGAAATGCGTGTCATGCGGCGGATAACAGAATCTGTGAAATTTGCGGTTCGACTTGATAATGCTGGCATATTTTCCTCTATTTTACATAGCTGATTTTAGGATTCAGGATTCCCTGCGGGTCAAAGGCGAGTTTCACGCTGTTCATAAGCGCAACATTTTCGGCAGGTGTTTCTTTGAAGAAGAAATCCCGCTTGCTCACGCCAAGACCGTGCTCGCCTGAAATCAGTCCGCCAAGATTATGTGCCTTTGCGTAGAGTTTTTCAAGATTTGCGTGGAGTTCACTCTCCCACTCTGCATCACTTCGACTTCCGCGCACTACGCAAAGGTGGACATTTCCGTCGCCAGCATGACCGAAGCTTATCATCTGCATTCCGCTCTGTCTTTCAAGCTCGTTTACGAACTCGACGAAATCGGGGATTTTGGAAATCGGCACGACAATATCAAGCGGTTCCTGCTCGCTCACGGCTTCCACCGCCTTTACAAGACAGCCCCGGATGCGCCAGACATTCTGTGCCAGAGCCGCGTCATCAAGGGAAATGATTTTTTCTGCGGAAGACTTGAGCACTTCTCCAAGTTTTGCAAAGGCTGAGTCAATTTCTTCTTTGCTGCCGTCGAAAGTGAGCAAAAGATAGGCTTCGCTTTCAAGCGGGAATTTGATTTTCAAAAAATCCTCGCCAAGCTTTACGACCTTTCTTTCGATGAACTCCAGTGCCGTCGGATTGAGGTTTGCCTTGAGGATTTTTGGAACGGCTTCGATTCCAGCTTTTAGCGATCCAAAGCCGGCCAGAAGGCTCAATGATTTTTCAGGCTTTCCGATCAGGCGGAGAAGACATTTTGTGATTATGGCAAGAGTTCCCTCCGAACCGATTACGACGTCCTTCAAATCAAGGCCTGTCGTGTCCTTGCGGTTTTTGCTTCCGACCGTAATGACAGTGCCGTCTGCTTTTACAAGCTCCAGGGCCATGACATAGTTTCGGGTGACTCCGTATTTGACTGCCCTCATGCCCCCGGCGTTTGTGGAAATATTTCCGCCTATTGAAGCCCGCTTTTCGCCCGGATCAGGCGGATAAAAAAGCCCCTCGCCTTCCACATATTTCTGAAAATCCTCAAGAATGACTCCCGGTTCAACCCAGGCGGTAAAGTTCTCCTTATCAAGTTCAAGAACTTTGTTCATCAAGGAAAAGTCGATGATGATTGCTCCGTCGTGTGGAACAGTAGAGCCGACAAGATTCGTGCCCGCCCCGCGCGGAGTGAGAGGAATCCTGTTTTCATAGGCGAACTTTGCGACCGCACTTACCTCCTCTGTGGAAACCGGGAAGACAAGAGCCGAAGCCGAGCCTTTTTTGCGACCGAGCGTGTCGGAAAGGTATTTGGCTTCGATTGAAGGAGCAAAAACAAGACGATTTTTATCAGAAATAATGTTTGAAAGTTCGGTTATGTCTGCCATTTTTTTATTCTTATTTGTAGTTTTTCAGTTCGTCAATGTCCCAGCCTACAGGTCTGAGAGCACCAGTGAATTTTTTCTCAAGAACTTTTGCAGTTGCTTCTTTCTGAAATTCTTTTGCGATTTCATCAAATAGTTTCACACGATTTTTATCACTCAAATCAGAAGTTCGTGCCGCAATCAGGTTCCAGTAAGGAGTGTCAGGGTGAAGTTCTGTTGCAATTGCAAGTTTTGGGTCAATTCCAAAATCAAGCGCATAATTTCCGTTGATAACTGCTGCTGTAACATCAACCAGAGCGGATGGAATCAGGTTGGAAGCCAGCTGCTTGAATTTTACGCCAGTCGGAATAGATTCAATATCATCAAGAGTAGGATTAAATCCTGCATTTTCTTTTAATTTGATGATTCCTACCGAATCCAAAAGTTTGAGTGCACGGCCTTCGTTTGTAGCTTCGTTCGGAATAGCTATGATATCGCCTTCTTTGAGTTCGCTTACGGATTTAATTTTTACGGAAAAAACTTTAAGAGGTGCATAGATTGTGTTTGCAACCCGCTGAAGATGATAACCGTGACTTTTTACTTCAGATTCAAAGAATACACGGCTAAGGCAGGCATGTAAATCAATCTCCCCGTCTTCAAGAGCACGGCTTGGAGCAACATAATCTGAAAACTGAACGAGCTTAACGTTAATTCCTTTTTTTGCAAGATTCTTAATAGCCGGTTCCCAGACATCATCATACATTGCGCCTGTTACACCGATTTTTACGACCTGCTTTGACTTTTTAGCAGCTCCATAAACTGATGCGAATGCAAAACCAGCGAGCAGAACTGCCGCAATAATTTTTTTCATAACGGTCTCCTATTTTTTTAACTTTTTGTATAGGCTGAACATCACCGGATTAATATGGCAATATCCGCCGGGATTTTTCTCAAGATATTTTTGGTGGTATTCTTCCGCCGTGTAGAAATTATTCAAAGGAAGAACTTCCACGGCAAGTTTCTGACCGATTTTCTTTTCCTGTTCTGAAACTACCTTTTCGATTGAAGGAAGCAATTCCGAATCTTCATAGTAAATTCCGGTTCTGTACTGTATTCCTTCATCCTCTCCCTGTTTGTTCACAGAGAGAGGGTCAATAATCAGAAAGTAGTATTCAAGAAGTTTTTCGATGGAAATCAATTTCTCATCAAAATCAATTTTGACGGTTTCTGCATGCCCGCTGTTGTGATGCTTAACATCCTCATAGCTCGGATTTTCTGTATTTCCGTTAGCATATCCTGTGACAGTTTTTCTAACACCGTCAAACTGATCAAAAAACTTCTGCGTACCCCAAAAACATCCTGCGGCAAGATAAATAGTTTTCATTCTGAATCCTAGAACTCGTCTATGTCCCAGCCTTCTTTGATGAAGTAGCCGCCGAAGTCCTTGTTGAAGACTTTTTCTGTCTCGGCTGTCTGGAAAGCTTTTACGACTTTCTTGAAGATTTCGACTTTTGCGCTGTCCTGAAGGTCTTTGCCGCGGGCTGCGATGAGGTTCCAGTAGGCTTTTTCTGAGACCGATGTGTCCTTGAAGATTGCTGACTCGGTTTTGATTCCGAAGTCGAGGGCGTAGTTTCCGTTTACGATTGCAGCGTCAACATCCTTGAGGGCGGCCGGAATTGTGTTTGCCGCAAGTTCCTTGATTACGATGCCGCTCTTGTTTTCTGCGATGTCATTTACTGTCGGATTGAAGCCTGCGTCTGATTTGAGGGTGATGAGACCTGCTGCAGCCAGAACTTTGATTGCGCGTCCGCCGTTTGTAACATCGTTCGGGATTGCGACGATTGAGCCTGATTTAAGTTCTGAAACTGACTTTACTTTGACTGAGTAAAGGTTGAGAGGGATGATGAATGTGTTTCCGATGAGTTTTACATCGTATTTGTGGTTGTCGATTTCGTTCTGGAGGAAGATTCGGTGCTGGAAAGCGTTCAAATCGATTTCGCCGTTTGAAAGAGCGTTGTTCGGTGTAACATAGTCAGAGAACTGGACGAACTTGAGGTCGATTCCCTGCTTTTTTAGTAGCTTCTGAGCAGGTGCCCACAAGTCCTCATAGATTGAACCAACGACGCCCAATTTGACGACGGTGTTCTTCTTTTTAGCCGCGAAAACTGATGTGAGAGCGACTGCTCCGATTAAAACTGCTGCGATAATTTTTTTCATATTTGACTCCTTAATGTTTTGTATTCCCTATTAGGTTAGTAGGTTTTAAGATGATATTGTTATAATGATATTTACCTAGTTAGTCAATGGGTAATAATAAAAAAAATGTGATTTTTCAGAGTGAAGAAGTTCAAAATAACGCCTATATTTGACGAGTGAATGTTGATATAATGGAATATAATTAAAAGTGCAGGATACATAAATGACCGACTCAGAACTCAAAACCCTAAAAGACAACCTCTGGCACGCAGCAGATGTACTTCGTGCCAGCGCCCACTTAGCAGCAAATAAATACGGACAGCCAATTTTAGGCTTAATCTTTTTGCGCTACGCAGACATTCTTTACAAACAGCACAAAGCAGAAATTGAAGCCGAATACAATAAATCAAAAGGCACACGAGCCGAAAAATCCATAAAAGAAATCTCTATCAAATACTGCGGTTTTTACCTTCCGCCAGAAGCTTATTACACAACAATCAACGACGCGCCAGATGACGCAAACAAAGCAACCCTCGTAAAAAAGGCGATGGAAGCCATAGAACGCGAAAACGAAAAAATGGACGGCGTTCTTCCAAAAGAAGTATACGGCCAGCTCGTGCCGGAAGAAGAGCCTGAACTCCTTTCCAACATCATGCGCATCTTTATGGATATTCCGGAAAACATCAGCGTAGACCTCTTTGGCGAAATCTACGAATTCTTCCTCGGCGAATTTGCCCTTCAGGAAGGAAAAGACGGCGGAACCTTCTATACACCTGCAACCGTAGTCCGCTACATGGTAGAAGTTCTCCAGCCGCAAAATGGCGAAAAGAAAATCTTAGACCCGGCCTGTGGTTCCGGCGGTATGTTTGTTCAGGCAGCCCGCTTTATGCACCGCCACAACAAATCTTCTGATGAAGTAATGAAGTTCCGCTGCTACGGCGTAGAAAAAGAACCCGACACCGTAAAGCTTGCAAAAATGAATCTTCTTTTGAACAACGTCCGCGGCGAAATCGTAGAAGCAAACTCCTTCTATTCAGACCCACACAATGCAGTAGGCAACTTTGATTACGTAATGGCAAATCCGCCATTCAACGTAGACGAAGTTGTGTATGACAAAGTAAAAGACGACCCGCGCTTTAATATCTACGGAGTTCCAAAGAACAAATCCAAAACAGCCAAAAAAGGCAGCGACAAAAAAGAAACAGTTCCAAATGCAAACTACCTCTGGATAAGTTATTTTGCAAGCTCACTCAATGCTACAGGAAAAGCAGCCCTTGTTATGGCAAACTCCGCAAGCGATGCCGGCGGTTCAGAACTTGAAATCCGCAAAAAGATGATAGAAGAAGGAATTATCAGCCAGATGGTAACCCTTCCAAGCAATATGTTTTCTTCCGTTACGCTTCCTGCAACCCTCTGGTTCTTCGACAAACAGAAAACCCAGGACGAGCAGAAGAAAGACAAAATCCTTTTTATAGATGCCCGCTCTATCTTTACCCAGGTAGACCGTGCCCACAGAAAATTCAGCGACGAGCAGATAAAAAATCTGGGAATCATCACCCGCCTCTACAATGGCGACACCCAGGCCTTTAAAGACCTCATAGCAGAATACACCGCCGCCCTTAAAGCAGCCCCTCAAGCAAGCGACGACAAAGAAGTAAAAACAAAAAACTACTGGCAGACTCAGATAGACTGGCTTAATGAACGCTTTCCAAACGGCACCTACACCGATGTAATAGGCCTCTGCAAAGCCGCCAGCATAGAAGGCGAAGACGGCATCCGCGACCAGGATTATTCCCTCAATGCCGGCCGCTACGTCGGAGTTGTAATCGAAGACGATGGCATGACCGAAGCTGAGTTCAAAGCCAAAATGCTGGGCCTCAACACCGAGCTTGGTGACTTAAGCAAAGAAGCCGCAACTCTCGAAAAACAGATTGCAGATAATTTGAAGGAGTTGATTAGTTAGGGCGTTCCCGCCGCTTTGCGTCGGTCGGGCTTTCCGGGGTTCCGTACGCTGCGCTACCTCCATTCTCGCTTCGCGAGAACGGCTGCACCGCCCCTACAATCCCTAACGCGTGAAAGCTCGCAAGAGGGCAAAAAAACTTGTCATCCCGAACTTGTTTCGGGATCTATAAAAGAGAATTAGGAAAATGGAAACACGAACTTACACATTAAAAGACATTTCTCTAAATATTTGTGATGGAGTACATAATACAGTCATTGATGATGAAAATGGAGACTGTTTATTATTGAGTGCAAAAAATATTCAATGTGGAAGAATTGTTTTTGATGAAAATACAGATAGAAAAATAAATCGTGAATTATGTAATAAATTAAAAAAACGAACAAAATTATCAAAAAATGATATTGCAATAACAACAGTTGGAGCAAATGTTGGAGACTTAGCAATAGTTGGTGATGGTTCTGAAAATTATGAATTTCAAAGAAGTGTAGGAATAATAAAAGCCAATACAAAAATTGCAGATCCTATATTTCTTTTTTACTTGCTGGGAACAAATTCATTTAATTATTATTTCCATGTAATTGCAACGGGGTCAGCACAACCTTGCTTGTTTTTAGGAACTTTAAATAAAATAAAGGTTCAACTTCCCCCTATCCCCACCCAACAAAAAATCGCCTCAATACTATCAGCCTACGACAACCTCATACAAAACTACAAAAAGCAGATAGAAGCCCTGCAAACCGCCGCAAGCGAACTCTACAAAGAATGGTTCGTCCGCTTCCGCTTCCCCGGCTGGCAAACCACCGAGTTTGAAAATGGAATTCCAGAGGGGTGGAAGGTAGAAAGAATTGGAAATGTTGGTGAAGTAATTGGTGGAGGAACACCTTCAACAGAAAATGAAGAATATTGGGATGGTGATATTCCTTGGCTCTCTCCTGTTGATTTATCTGATAATACAAATGTTTATGTCAGTCGAGGATCAAAAAATATAACTGAATTAGGTTTGAAAAAATCAAGTGCAAAAATGATGCCTAAAGATACTGTTTTACTTTCATCACGGGCACCTGTCGGTTATGTTGCATTAGCCAAAAATCCGATATGTACAAATCAAGGATTCAAAAGCGTTGTTTGTAATACATCTGTGATTCAACCAATATATTTATATTATTACTTCAGAATGAATAAAAACTATTTGCAGAGCATAGCAAGTGGAGCAACTTTTCCTGAATTATCTGGTTCAATGATGAAAAAAATAAAAGTTCTTCTTCCGCCAGAAAAAGTACAACAACAGTTTTCAGAAAGGGCAAATTCTTTTATTGCAAAAGCAGAACTCCTTTCCGAACAAATCACCAACCTGACACAACAGCGTAACTTGTTGTTACCTAGATTGATGAGTGGTAAACTTGAATTAAAATAATTAAAAGGGAAGAAAAAAAATGAGTTACTTTGCAGAACAAAAAACAATAAGAGAGTTATTAACATCTCAGTTATATCGTATTCCAAGAAATCAAAGAAAATATGTTTGGAATCATGATAATTGGGAAGATTTGTTTTCTGATTTAGAGTTTGCAACTTCAAATAACACAAACCATTTTATAGGAAGTATTGTTTTATTAAAAGAAAAAGAAAAAGTTGATGGTTTGTCAAAATTTACTGTTATTGATGGACAACAACGATTATTCACAATTACAATCTTTTTATCAGCATTACTATTTATAATGAAAAAAAACAACTTGGAATCAGATTATTATGGAACTGAAAAATATATTGCAACAAAGGATGATAAGAATAATTCACACCATATTTTTTATTCATCCTATCATTTAGGATTAGATAAAATAATAAGCGCAATTCAGACCATACCTTTTGGTGAAGTTCCTACGCTATCTTCGTTCTTAAAAATTTATATCACAGATAAGAAAAAAGATAAAAATATCGAAGAAGCATTTGAATACTATGTACAAAAAATTGAAGAATTTATAACTAAACAAAATGGTGAAACTGGAAAGATAACAGTATTGAGAGATTCTATCATAAATACAGAATATGTACGTATTGAAGCTACAACAGAAGAAGATTCTTATACTATCTTTGAAATTCTGAATGCTCGAGGTCAAAATTTAGCCGATCATGAGTTATTAAAAAATTATGTCATGCGTTATATCAGGCCAATTGAAAAAGTTGATGAAGTAAAACAAGAATGGGAAGATATGGAAAAACTTCTTGGCGCAGGAATTAATAAATATCTCTTACACTATCTAATCCATAGATACAAAATAAATGATAATGACAGGAAGGATGCATATAAAGCAATAAAAACATATGTAAAGGCAAATAATGTAGAAGCATTTTTTAGTGACTTTATTCAGAAGTCTGTTTATTATTCAAAACTATATAATCCACTTTTAGTTGATTCTGAAGGAAATCAAATTTGTTCACCTGAGGAGTATTCAATTTTTAAATTCTTTAAATCAAAAAGACAGGAACAATTTAGACCAGTAATTCTTAGTTTAATGCACCAATTAGATTTAGAAAAAATAACAAACGAACAATATAAAGAAGCTATAACATTTATAAAACAGTTTTTTATTTGTTATACACTTATCGGAAAAGAGAAATCAAATACTATAACATCTGTTATTTCTGAATATGCTTATAAATTAGAAAGAAATTTTGATGATGGGGCATTATCTAAATTTTATGAAAGTTTTAAAAAACGAATTCCTAATAAAGAATGGTTTAAGAAAGCCTTTTCTACAATAGGTTATTCAAATCATTTTAAATTTTATAAAGATCCTAAGGAAACCGAGAAAGCAAAACTTGTATTGGAAATATATGAAGAATATTTAGGAAATAAAAATATGCCAGCAGAATATACTATTGAACATATTTTACCAGATTCTGATGGAGAACAAAATTCAAATATAGGAAATTTATTACCTCTAGAAAAGGATTTAAATGAACGGTGTGATAACTTGCCATTAAAGCAAAAAATACCTATTTACAAGGAATCTGAATTCAAGAGTGTAAAAAGATTCGTGAAATCATATGAAGGCAGGGAAGAAAATTTTAATGTTCTAAATAGGATGTCACATTTAGCTGATGATTTTTATAAGATGATTAATTCATAGCATTGATGAATAATAAACACCATGGAAACAATTATCTTTGATAATAAGAGTTGGAATATTTAATAAAGAAATTATATATAGAGAGAACGTGATGACTGAACGGATATTATCAGACGAAGCAATCAATACTTTTGAAGATGATTTATTAAATCGTAAGAGCTTTGTTGAAAATCTTTCTTCTTCTCTACTTTCATGGAATGATAAAAAATCATTAGTTATTGGCCTTTTTGGAAAATGGGGCTCTGGTAAAACTTCCATTATAAATTTATTAGAGAAACAGTTGTCTTCCGAAAAAGAAAAAAAATCATCAAAAGATAAGAAGAAATCTCCAATCGTAATTAATTTTAATCCTTGGGGATATTCTGAAACAGAAGATTTATTAGAACCATTTATACGACAGATTCAAGCAACATTAAAAGGACCTGATAAGATAAAAGGCTTTGGAAAGAAATTAGAGTTATATTTGAATTTAATCAAATTAACTCCTACAAAACAATCGATGCTTACATTCTGGTCAGCGATAACAATGGTCTTGTCTTTTGTAGGAATAAGCTTGCCTCAATTGTTTCCAGATTTTTGTAAAGAAATAAAAGAGCTTTCAAAATGGATATCACCAATAACACTAATAGTTTCCTTTATTATTATAGTATGTAATATCGTTCTTTCTGTTATTAAGATTCGAAATGAAAATTTAGATGAATCTGTTTCAAAAATCAAAAAAGATATTGGTAATATTTTAGAGAAAGAAAATAGAAAACTAATCATCATTATGGATGACATTGACAGATTATCATCACAAGAAATAAAACAGCTTTTTAGAATTGTACGTTCTAATGCTGATTTTCCAAACACAATATACTTGCTTTCCTTTGATAGAGAAATTGTCGAAAAAAGTTTGGATATTCAAAATAGAATCGATGGTAGAGAATACTTGGAAAAGATTATTAATATTGAATATGATTTGCCTTCAATTCCATCATCTACATTAAGTAGAATTTTAATGGACGAATTGAAAAATATTGCCCAGGATTTTACAGAAGAACAGAATTCAATTTTCGGAATAGAAAATACAAAATGGGCTTATGTATATAATTCGATAGTCTCAAATCTTACAACTATTCGTGAAATCAAAAGATATGTAAATGCCGTTAAATTCAAATTATCACAGTTTATTAATAAAGGCGTTTTAGAAATCAATCTTATAGATTTTCTAGCTATTGAGTTTATTCGTTTGAAATTCCCAGAGTATTATGATTTTATCAGAGATAATAAACTATGGTTTATTACTTCTAAAGAAAATCTAGAATATAAGATTCCAAACAAAAAAGAAAGATATGATAAATGGTTTTCCGAAAGTTTTAATGAATCATATACAGAAAATGATAAAGATTGTTTAGATTGCATTTTAGCTCAAATCTTTCCAGCTATTAGGTATTGTTCAAAAGATGTATCTAGTATTCTGGCGCCAACTTCGTATTATAATAATGATAAATATTGTTCCATTGCTTCAGAAAAATATTTTGATGTGTATTTTAATCATGTGCCAGGCATTCCTAAGAATGATTGCTCAAACTATGATGTACAGTTAATTAAATCATTATCTGATAATTATGATGAACTAATTAAAATATTTAGGAAATACATCAGCGACGGAAAAGCTTTGTCTTTATTAAAATTATTGGAAAGTAATTCTCTGTCAGGTTCATTTATTGAGGAAAAGAATTTTATCCCATATTTTTCAGCTTTATTTGATGTTGCAGAAGACCTGCCTGATGGAAATGAGTTCTGGGGGTTTGGTAGTGATACAACTGTTTTTAGAATTTATTATTTCTTAATAAAAGAAAAGAGTAAGGAGCAGAATTCAGAATTGTTGAAAAAACTTCTTACTGCTACAAAAGATATCTGTATGTTTATTCATATTCTCTATATGGATAAAGAATGTATAGAAAAGAAGAATTATCAGCAAATGATAACAACAGAAGAATCATATAATGAATTAAACCTCTTGCTATTACAAAAAATCAAAGATCATCAAGATTCTTTAATAAATAGTAAATTTTATACTAGAATTTGTTTTTATTGGAATACACAAGACACCGAGTCTTTCAAAAAATATGCAAGTAAAAAAGTGGAAACAGATAATGAATTCTTAACTATTGTTGATAAAATGGTTTATATCGCAAAATCAAGCACAGGAAATCAGGTTTTTGAAAATGAGAGATTTAATTATAATGCACTTATATTATTTTGTGATTTAGAAGATGCTAAGACCAGAATAGAATCAATAATCAATTTGAATGATGAACTATATAAGCGCCATAAAAAAGGATGTGATCTTTTTATTCGATTTTATGAATATCGAAATAATGATTTTATTCCACCAACTATAAATTAAGATAAAATATAACACCTTTCTATTTCGCAAAATTAAAAAATGATTGATTTTGCGAAATAGAACTCATGAAACAAGGGAAAATAGGGGAAATTAGAAGAAAATTTCCCCTATTTTTCTTGCCAACACGACGAAGCTATGTTATAGTTAAACTATGATTGAAAATCCACCAAAATCAGATTTTAATCCTGAAGCAGCTGTTTCTCTAATAATCAATCCCGAGTATCGAAGCTATTTCAGAAAGGTAGACGAAAACTATTACTATTGGGATAAGGTAAAATATAATTCCCCAAAAGGAATAGACCCAAAAGATTTTTGGGCAGCAATAAAATTATCTCGCATGTCTAGTGTAGTTTCGTTTGGTAAATATATTTTCAAATACAAGATAAATGATTTTATGCAGAAATACCTTCACGATTTTGACATGAACTTTGGAGGTACTTTATCTTCTGATAATCTGATATCTGGAAAAACAAAACACTATTATTTGCTTAGTTCAATTATGGAAGAAGCAATCGCATCCAGCCAGATGGAAGGTGCATCTACAACTCGAAAGGTTGCTAAGGAAATGCTTCGTAAGCAAAAAAAACCTAAAGATTCAAGTCAGCAAATGATATTGAATAATTATAAAACAATTCGATTTCTTTCTGAAAATAAAAATGAACCTTTAACCAAAGAGCTGTTATTAGAAATACATAGACAGATAACAGAAAAAACTTTGGAAAATCCAGAAGAAGAAGGCAAATTCAGAAACAGCAATGATATAGTCGTTTCAAATAATATAACTGGCGAAGTAGCTCATAATCCTCCAGACTACAACGAAATTGAAACGGTCTTAAATGATTTATGCGATTTTGCAAATACAGATGAAACTTTCATACATCCAATTATAAAGGCGATAATTATTCACTTTGTAATTTCTTTTTTACACCCTTTTACTGATGGAAATGGACGAACGGCTCGTTCGCTTTTTTATTGGTATATGCTTAAGAAGGGGTATTGGCTTACAGAATTTTTATCGATTTCAAGAATCATATATGCTTCAAAAGATAAATATGAAAAAGTCTTTTTGTATACTGAGCATGATGATTATGATTTAGGATATTTTATAAATTATAATCTTGTAGTGTTGAATAAGGCATTTATAGAATTAACTAAATACCTTGAACGAAAAGCTAAAGAGCAGGCCGCCTTGTTTGAATTCAAAACAATAATAGGTATTAACGAACGGCAGGCTCAAATCATTAAAATTGCAACTGAAAAACCAAGTACAATATTTATCAGTAAAGACTTGCAGACAGAATTGGGAGTTTCAGTTAAGACGATTAGATCTGATTTAGAAGGACTTGTTCAAATGGGATTATTAAAAACTTATCCGTTAAATCAGCGTCTTGTTGGATATCTTAGAGCAGAAGATTTTGAAGATAAAATAAGGGAAATTAGAGGAAATTAGAGGAAAATTTCCCCTATTTTATTTACAAAGTTGCGGAGTGATATTTATGGCAAATTACATTACCGAAGATGATATTGAAGTTTCTCTTATAAATATTCTTAAAAGCGATGAGCTTGCGTATAACTTCATCCAGTGCGATTCAAATCCAAACCATAAGGCAGATCTGAACGATGGAACTTGTCGTACTTCTAAAAAGCAATGTGTTTTGCCAGAGCAGATAAAAACTGCTCTTTACAAAATCAATACAAATATTCCTACTGAGAATATTGATTCCGTAATTCGGGAACTATGCCGTGACTTTACCGGCACTGACATGGTAAAAACCAATTACGATAATTACAATCTGATTCGTAACGGTAAAAAGGTTGATTTCAAAAAAGACGGTAAGCAAACTTTTGATTTTGTTAAACTCATTGATTTTGAAAATCCTCAAAACAATATTTTTACTGCCGTTTCTCAGATGTGGATTCAGGGTCAGTATTATTGGCGGCGTCCTGATGTTATTATTTTTGTAAACGGACTTCCTCTTGTTTTTGTTGAACTTAAAAATGCTATCATCAAAATAGAAGAAGCCTATAATAAAAATCTTACGGACTACAAAAAAGATATTCCAAATCTTTTTGCCTTTAATCAGATTTGTGTTTTGAGCAACGGTTTGGAAACCCGACTTGGCGCCTGGAATTCAGATTTTGAGTTTTTCTTTGAATGGCTAAAGGTTGAAAGCGAAAATGAAAAGCCAAACCGCAAGGATATAAAAGCGCGAGGTGTTTCCATTGAATACTTTGCCCGCGGTCTTTGTAAAAAAGAACATCTGATTGATTACATTGAAAATTTTATTTTGTTCCAAAATCAAAAAGTCAAAATAATTGCAAAGAACCACCAGTTCCTCGGTGTAAATAATCTTATGCGAAATGTTGAACGCCGGGAAGATCTTAAAGGAAAGCTTGGTGTCTTCTGGCATACTCAAGGCTCCGGTAAGTCATATTCCATGGTTTTCTTTGCAAGAAAATGTGCTCGTAAATTAAAGGGAAACTTTACTTTCTTTATTGTTACGGATCGAACAGACCTTGATACTCAGATTTACAAAAACTTTGTTCGCACAGAAGTTATCGGTAATAAAGAAGAATGTCAGCCTAAAAACTCAGAACAGCTCCGCGAATATCTTAAGAGCAACAAGAAATTCATTTTCTCTATGATTCATAAATTTCGTTATGACAAAGGAAAGAAATATCCTGTTCTTAGCGAACGCAACGACATTTTTGTTTTGATTGATGAAGCGCATCGTACTCAGTACAAAGATCTTGCGGAAAACATGCACACCGCTTTGCCAAATGCAAATTTCATAGCTTTTACAGGAACTCCACTGCTTGGTTCAAAACGCCTGACAAATCAGTGGTTTGGAGATTATGTTTCCGAATACAATTTTGCACAGTCTGTTGAAGATGGAAGTACAGTTCCTTTGTTCTATAGTCGCCGTGTGCCTGAAGTCGGTCTTACAAATAACTTCCTTGATGATGATATTGTAGACATTATTGAAGATGAAAATCTAAATGAAGAAGAAATCAAAAAGCTGGAAGATTCCGGCAGCAAGATAATTGAAGTTCTTAAACGCGATGAACGTCTTGATAAAATTGCTCAAGATATTGCTCATCATTTTCCTCGTCGAGGCTTTCTTGGAAAGGGAATGGTTGTTTCTGTAGATAAGTTTACAGCTGTAAAAATGTACGACAAGGTTCAGCATTACTGGGATTTGGAAAAGAAAAAGTTGATGATTGACCGTAGTAATGCTAAGACTAAAGAAGAACGTGACGAAATCAAAGCTCGCCTTGATTACATGAATAATGTAGAAATGGCGGTAATAATTTCTGAAGACGCAGACGAAGAAAAGAAGTTTGCAGAACAGGGATTAAATATAAAACCTCATCGTGACAAGATGAATAAGATTGTTGACGGAGTAGATATTGAAGACCGATTCAAAGATAAAAATGATCCGTTGCAGCTTGTTTTTGTTTGCGCAATGTGGCTTACAGGTTTTGATGTTCCAAATCTTTCTACTCTCTATCTTGATAAACCTATGAAAGGCCATACTCTCATGCAGGCAATTGCACGTGCAAACCGTGTTTATCCGGGTAAAACAAGCGGTATCATTGTCGATTATGTAAATGTCTTTAAGTATATGCAGCAGGCCCTTACCGATTATGCAACCGGCGATGACGGAGATGAGTTCCCTGCTAAAAATATTGATTATCTTCTTGAATTAATCGGGCAGAGTATTAATGAAGCAGATGAGTTTTTAAGCGAACTTAATATCAGTCTTGAAGAAATCAATAAGCTTCCCGATGACTTGGAAAAACTTGAAGCCTTGCGAAATGCGCTGGAAATTATTTACCAGAAAGACGAAGGTAAAGAAAAGTTCCGCGTTATTACAAATACAATGCTTAATCTTTACGAAGCAAGCAAACCTGAGATTTTCGAGATGGGCTGGCAGAATGAAAAGTTTAAGCCACTCAAATATCTGAATGATTTGATGAACAACATTGTTGATGATGAAAAGCTGGATCGTGCAAAGATGAGAATGCAGTCTCTGCTTGATACATCGGTAAGTTCTGAAAAGCCAGAAGACACAAGTGACCCGGACGGCAAAAAATCTTCTAATTATCTTATTCACGAATTTAAGGTAATTGACCTTTCTAAAGTTGATATAGAAGAACTTAGAAAAGAAATCCATAAAGCTCAGTACAAAGCAATTGAAATTGATGACATGAAAGCGTTTATTCAGAAGATGCTACAGATTATGATTAACAAAAACTGCGAGCGAATAAAGTTCAGTGAACGCTTCAAAAACATCATAGACCAATACAATGCCGGCGGCAGTGAAAACGAAGATTATTACGAACAACTCTTACAGCTTATCGAAGACATGAAAAACGAAGATAAGCGTGCTGAAACTGAAGGCCTTACCGAAGAAGAACTGGAAATGTTTGATTTGCTCATAAAAGGACGAAAACTCACAAAAGAAGAGGAGCAGAAAGTA
Organism: Treponema ruminis; assembly: GCF_014201975.1. Classification (NCBI taxonomy): domain Bacteria; kingdom Pseudomonadati; phylum Spirochaetota; class Spirochaetia; order Treponematales; family Treponemataceae; genus Treponema; species Treponema ruminis. The sequence goes on from NZ_JACHFQ010000002.1 coordinate 264,399, forward strand.
AAGCTAGCCGCAAAAAATCTTTATAAGAAACTCACAGAAGAAAAACAGAATCTTTTTGTTGTTGATTGGTATAAAGATGAACAAGCTTCAACAACAGTAAAAGATGCAATAATTTCTTCGCTTGATGCGGATCTGCCGCAGAGTTTTGACAAGGAAGCCTTTGATTCAAAAATTAATCTGCTCCTTAATCATTTTGTGGATATGTCAGTGCAGCATTACGGCTGGTTAGGAGAGGCGGCGTAAGCGGCTACACTCGAAGTAAAGATTTTGAACTGCATTTGGAAAAATTAGGGGAAATTAAGAAAAAATAGAGGAAAATTTCCCTTGTTTTTCTTCCCTATATCCCCAAAGCTCTCTTGTAGTTTTCCGACATGCTCTTAACACTCGCGTCAAATTTCGCCTTCTCCCCTTCCGTCAGCTTAAGCTCAATCACTTCTGCCACGCCCTCGTTGTTGAGCCGGCAGGGAACGCTTGCAAAGACATCGGTGTAGCCGTATTCGCCCTGGAGAAGGGTTGAGACCGGAAGGATTCTGTTTTCGTCGCAGAAAATCGCCTGAACCACATTTGCGATACTGGCTCCGATTCCAAATTCCGTGCTTCCCTTGCCGCCCAGGATTATCCAGCCCGCTTTTTTGGCTGTTTGGGCAATTTCGTCTAGGTTGAGCTTTCCAAAACGCTCCGGCTGCTCCTTAATCAGCTCAAGAAGGGGCTTTCCTGCCACAGTCACAAGGCTCCAGGGCACGAACTGAGTTTCTCCGTGCTCGCTCAAAGCATAGGCGTTGATTGATTTCTGGTCGTAGCCTGTCGCCTCTGCAATTGCACGGCGGACTCTTGCGCTGTCCAAAGTCGTCGAGGTTGAAAGAATCCTCCTGGGGTTCCAGTTCAGTTTTTCCTGAATGTAATGGGCTACGACGTCAGCCGGATTCGAAATGTTTATGATGATTCCGTCAAATCCGCTCGCCTTGATTTTCGGCACGATGTCCTTCAAAATCTCAACGGTCGCTCCCAGAGTCTGCTGCCTGTCGTTCTGACCTGCCGCCATGTCAGGTAAAGGACCTGCCGCAACAATCAGAATGTCCGCATCCTTTATGTCAGAATAATTTCCAGCCCGGACGGTCGCATGATGGCTCAGGTAAGTCGATGAGTCATACAAGTCCAGTGCCTGAGCCGCCGCCTTTTTTTCATCAATATCGATATAAACGATTTCTTCAGCCAGTCCCTGCGAAATCAAAGCATATCCGCCATGACTTCCGACATGCCCCGCCCCAATAATTCCAATTTTCCGTCTATTAATCGCCATAAAGTCCCCCTTAAAAACTCCTAACTCCTAATTCCTAACTTTTTAATGTCTGTTCTTCCTGACAATCCGGTTTCCGCCCGTCTGAATCAAGTTGACCACAATCACAAGCACGACAATCGTAAGCCATGTGACATCAAGCTGATTCCTGTCGTGACCGTACATAATCGCGTAGTTTCCAAGACCGCCAGCACCAACGGCACCAGCCATAGCAGTAAGACCAATCAGGCTCACGAGCGTAATGGTCGTTCCCCGAACCAGAGGCCCCACGCTTTCACGAAGATAGACGCGGAAAATAATGTCAAATGGGCTCAATCCCATGCTTTCTGCCGCCTCAATCAGACCACCGTCAACTTCGGCAAGTGCAGTCTCAACCTGACGGCTGAAAAATGGCACGCATCCGAAAACCAGAGGCACAATCGCACCCCGCACGCCAATCGCCGTTCCCATCAGAAGCCGCGAAAGGGGCATGACGCCGGTCAGCAAAATGATGAAAGGAATCGAGCGGAAAAGGTTAATCAGCTTGTCCAGAATCTGATAAACCACCCTGTTTTCAAGAATGCCCCCCTTTTTAGTCACGGTAATCGTAATTCCAATCAGCAGTCCCAGCACAAAACTAATCGAGCCGGACCAGAGCACCATGACGAGCGTCTCCAGAAATCCGTTAAAAAATCTCTCCGGGTGCTTAGCCACATTCGGCAAAATCGTCTCAATAAAATCAATCATAAAATCCTCCAAAATTTAGGGGGAAAGTCTTCCCCCTGTGTCACACTTCGTTGTGCCACACCCCCATCTACAGGGGCTACGCCCCCGTACCCCCAAAATATCTTCCGCGGTTCGAGCACAGCTCTCACCGAGACTCGTCTAAAAACTTGTCTCACAAGTTTTTTCGCCTTCGGCGACCGACTCCCTACCTCTCTTCAAAACTTCCACCCCGACGCCCTGCTGGGCTATGTGTCCGAGTGCGCGATCAATCACCGGCTTCTGACCGCTGACAATCGCGACCGTGCCGCCAATCGGTGCGTCCTGAACGATTTCAACATCCGCAAAAATGATGTTTATCGTGATTTCGTAGAGCCGCGACATGGCGGAAATAATCGGCTCGGAAACATTTTTCTCGATGAATGTAAAGCGGACCAGAACTTCGTCCTCGCCAAGATTTACTACAGGCGAATTTTCTTCAATCAGCTTTTCGATTTTCGTCAGGCTCGAAGTCGAACGGATAAAGCGGCGGGTCACTTCATGCTTTGCGCGGGCGAAAATGTCAAAAACTTCGCCCTGCTCAACGACCTTGCCGTTTTCCATGACTGCAACCTTGTCACAAATCTCTTTGATAACTTCCATCTGGTGGGTGATGATTACGATTGTAAGCCCCAGTTCCTTGTTGAGCCGTTTCAAAAGTGCAAGAATTGAGCGTGTCGTTGTCGGATCAAGAGCACTCGTAGCCTCGTCACACAAAAGAATGTCCGGATTGTTCGCAAGGGCGCGGGCAATTGCAACACGCTGCTTCTGACCGCCAGAAAGCTGGCTCGGAAAATCCTTTGCCTTGCCCTCAATTTCAACCAGCTTCAAAAGTTCCTTTACGCGCTCAGAAATCTCAGTCTTTGAAAGTCCTGATTTTTTGAGCGGAAAAGCAACATTTGCCTCAACGGTGCGGCTTTTCATCAGGTTGAAGTGCTGGAAAATCATTCCGATTTTTTTGCGCTCCTCGCGAAGCTCCCTTGCCGAAAGCGAAAGAAAATCCTTGCCGCGTACAGTCACGCTGCCCGAAGTCGGACGGCCGAGCAGGTTTATAGCCCGCACAAGCGTAGACTTACCCGCCCCCGAATAGCCGATGATTCCAAAAATCTCGCCCTTCTTAACCGAAAGCGAAACGTCATCAACCGCCGTAAAAACCCCGTCCTCAGTCTGAAAGGTCTTAGATATGTTTTTTAACTCAATAATACTGTCTTCTGCCATATAATACCTACTAATATACTAGGTTATAAACCTATTTGCCTATTTAGTCAATATGTAGGGAGCGAGCGCGTAGTAGCTATGTGATACCCATTGACTCAATAGGTATCACATAGTACCCTTGCAGCGGAGTTTAAATATGACAATCTTAGAAGAAGCCCTTGCCCTCAAACCTTACATGGTCGAGCTGCGGAATCATTTTCATTCTCACCCCGAACTTGCGCTCAATGAGTTCAACACTTGCAAATATATAGAAGAAAAACTTACTGAAATCGGGCTTTCATTTAAAAGAGTTTCCGCAACTAATGTCATCGCGGAGCTTGACTCAGGCATTCCCGGGAAAACGCTTCTTCTCCGTGCGGACATTGACGCCCTTCCGATTCAGGAAGAAAACGACGTTCCCTACAAAAGTCAGAATCCTGGAATAATGCACGCCTGCGGTCACGACGGCCACACGGCTTCCCTTTTGGGAGCCGCAAAAATCCTTTCAGCCCACAAAAATGACTTTAAAGGCAAGATAATTTTTGCTTTTCAGGCAGCAGAGGAAATCGGAAACGGCGCGCGGGACATAATCAATTCCGGTCTTTTGGACAATGTTAACCGCACTTTCGCGATTCACTTTCAGTCAGGTCTTGAAGCCGGAAAGTTTGCAATCAAAAGCGGGAGCGACATGGCAAGCTGCGACAGGCTTAAAATCACAATCCACGGAAAATCAAGCCACATCACATATCCAGAAATGGGTGCGGACTCCCTTTTTGTGGGCGCTCTGATTGCTTCCCAGCTGCAGACCGTCGTTTCAAGGCTTATTTCACCGGTTGAAGGCGGCTTAATCGGAATCGGAAGCTTTCACTCAGGCACGACCTACAACATAATTCCGTCAGAAGCCGTTCTGGAAGGAACAATCAGGGCTTTTTCAAAAGAATCAAGAAAAAAACTCGCCGATGCAGTTCGTAAAATCGCTGCAAATATCGCGGATGAATACGGAGCAAAAGCCGATGTTGAAATCGAAGACATTTCCGACCCGCTCATAAATCCTGCCGAAACCGTGGCAGAAGTCATCGAGTCAGCAAAGAAAATCGTTCCGACCGAAAACATAATCACAAACATCGAAAAACGCTTCATGGCGGACAATTTCGCAGACTTTTCACGCAAAGCACCCGGAACCTACGTTCACGCAGGCTCAAGCGACGGCGAGGCGACAAGTTTTCCTCATCACAATGAGCATTTTGACCTTGCCCAAGACAGCTATCACTACGCCGCAGCCCTTGCCGTGCAGTACGCGCTGGATTTTCTGACCAGAGAATAACGGAGAAAAACATGAAAAAAGGCATGACAATCATTTATCCTGAGTATAACGGACTTTACATCAACCTCACAAACCGCTGCCCCTGCGCCTGTACCTTCTGCATCAGACAGAGAGCAAGCGGAGCGGAATTCGACAATGTTGAGACTCTCTGGCTTGAAAGGGAACCGACCGCCCGGGAAGTAATCGAAGCAATCAAGGCCGAATCAAAGACCGAGCGCTTCAAGTCTTACAAGGAATTTGTTTTCTGCGGATACGGAGAGCCGACCGAAGCCCTCGACGTCCTTCTTGAAGTCGCCGCCTTTCTCAAGGAAAATTTCACCCTCCCGGTCAGAATCAACACGAACGGACTTGGAAATCTCGTCAACAAAAAAGACATAGTTCCCCTTCTCGCTGGCAAAATCGACGCCATTTCAATCAGCCTGAACTCAAGCAATCCTGAAATCTACGAAAAGACTGTCCGCCCGGTTTTCAAGGAAAAAGCCTTCCCGGAAATGCTCAAATTTGCCCAAGAAGCAGGAAAAGTCATTCCCAAAGTAATCATGAGCACGGTCGAAACGACAATCACAAAGGAAGATGAGGAAGAATGCAGCCGCCTTTGCCAGAAACTCGGCGTAAGTCACAGAATCCGGAAATTCATTGATTTGAAGTGATATTATTGAAGGAAAAAATCGGTCAGCGCGGTCCGGCAGATACTTTTCATAGAAACAGTTGACCAAAAATTATCTTAATTATAGAATACTATATGATTCAAGCAGAAAAATTTGACTCACCATTCAAGGGGCGCTCGCTCCTCACATGGCTTGATTATGAGCCGGAGGAAATCTTACAGTTCCTCGATTATGCATTTTTGGTTAAAAAACAGGCCCATGCCGGCGAAGTCCACCAGCGTTTCCTGGGCAAAACAATAGCACTCATTTTCGAAAAACGTTCAACACGTACACGCTCTTCATTTGAGACAGCTTTTGGAGAGGAAGGCGGTCATCCTGTCTTCATGTCAACTCAGGACATTCAGCTGGGCGGCAAGGAAAGCGTCAAGGACACAGCCCGCGTTCTCGGCCGCATGTTCAGCGCAATTGAATTCCGTGGCTTCAAGCAGGAGCATGTAAAGCAGCTGGCAGAATTCTCCGGAGTTCCGGTAATCAACGGCCTCACAGACGACTACCATCCTACCCAGGCCCTTGCCGACATCATGACCCTCAAAGAAAATTTCGGAAAACTCAAGGGATTAAAATGGGCTTTCTGTGGTGACGGACGCAATAACGTTGCCCGCTCCCTCATGATTATCTCGGCAAAACTGGGAATCGATTTCGCAATTTATTCGCCAAAAGAGCTTTTCCCGCCAAAAGACATTCAGGAAATCTGTGCTCCAATCGCTGCAAAAAGCGGCGCAAAAATTGAAATTTCAAGTGAAATTTCAGTTGTAAAAAACGCAGATTGCCTTTATACTGATGTATGGGTCTCAATGGGCGAAGAATCGCTCAAAGAGGAACGAACAAAGCTTCTTTCACCGTATCAGGTAAACAAAGATTTGATGGCGGCCACAGGCAAAAGCAGCACTATTTTCATGCATTGTCTTCCAGCGGTCATCGGTCAGGAAGTTACCGAGGATGTATTCGAAAGCCCTGCAAGCAAGGTGTGGGACGAAGCCGAAAACCGCAAGCATACTATCAAGGCTATTATGCTCGCGCTCATCTAGGCGAATCAAGCAAAAAGACTGCTACTAAAGTCAAAGGAGATTTATATGAAGAAGTTGTTCATTTTGTCAGCATTGCTCTGCGTGGGTGTTTTGTTCTCTGCTACAGCAAAAGAAAAGGCAGACTACAAATACGAGTATCAGGAGTCAACCGTAACATACCACAATGTTCAGGTTTACAAGGTTCTTGACCACAAAGACGCTTTCATCGTTATGTACGCAAAGGGACATCGCGACGTCGGCACAGTTACTCTTCCAAAGAAGTGGTATTCAAGCGCAGCACGCACAGACACAAAGCTTAGTTTCCGTGCATTGCCAAAAGGAATGAATTCTTACATGACAGTCATCAAACGTGACGGTTCATTCGAGCGTGTTCTTCTCACTCTTCCAGTTTCTCGTGCAGCACCAGTTTGGGGGGTTGCAGACAGCACTGTAAAAGTTGATGACGCAGATAAAGACTCTCTTGAAATCGTTTACTAATCAATAAATTTTTATGTCAAAGGGCTGTTTAATGAAGTTTTCTTCATGAGGGCAGCCCTTATTTTTTTAAATTTTTCAATACTGGAGATTCAAATGCAGATTATTTCTGATGAAAAAATCAATGAATTCAAAAATTTTCTTGGCAGTCATGATTTTTTTTATGTAATTTCACACAAAGACCCTGACGGAGACGCAATTTTCAGTTCCCTCGGCATGAAGGATATTCTCGAAGCAAAAGGACTTTCCTACCAGCTTCTTTCGGCAGGTCCTTTCAAAAGACCGGAAATCCGCAGTAAGGCAAAATTCTTCTCAAACCAGATGATTTTTCTTTCTGAGCCTGAGCGTAAAAAGGCAGGACTCATAATCCTCGACTGTTCTGAAATGGAACGCCTTGGAGAAATTGACGGCGACCTCAAAAATCTGGACACCTTTACAATCGATCACCACAAAACGGCTGCCGCAAGTGAAAACTGCATCATCGATTCCACTTCTCCTGCCACAGCGGCACTCATCCAGCAGATTTACGAAAAACTTCTCGGAAAGCTCCCCAAGCAGACGGCTGAAAATCTTTTCTTCGGCCTTTCTACCGATACAGGCTATTTCCGCTTCTTAAACACAGACTCAGCAGAAGTCTTCAGACAGGCGGCCCGGCTGGTAGAATCCGGAGCAGATCCAAGAAAAACTTACGATGAAATGACAGGCGGCAAACCCTACTCTACCCGCAAGCTCCTCGGAATCATGCTCGACCGCGTTGAAAGACGCTACAACAACAAGCTTGCAGTCACTTACGAAACAATGGAAGATACAAAAAAATGGGGTCAGGAAGGCCGTGATTCAGACGCACTCTACTCCCTCCTGCTTTCAGTTGACGGAGTTGAGGCAGTATTATTCGTCCGCCAGGATACAGAACTCACCTGCACCTGCGGCTTCCGTTCCCGGGATAAAATCGACGTAAGCGCAATCGCAGCGAAATTCGGCGGCGGCGGCCACAAAAATGCAGCCGGTCTCAGCATCGACGGAAAAATCCCAGACGTACTTGAGAAAATCTGCGCGGAATTCAAAAAAGTAATGTAAATCCGACAGAAATCCTTAAAAACGTGATCGTTTTTCGGTCACGTTTTTTTATTTTCTGGGAGATTTCATTTTTTTTATTGGCGGATTTTGTTTTTCTGGATTCGGTTGGCTTTTGGTTGGATTCTGTTATTTTTAGTTGGATTTCGTTGTTTTTAGTTGTTTTCCGTTGTTTTTGGTTGTTTTTTGCTGGATTCCGGTGGCTTTTGGTTGGATTTCGTTGTTTTTTATTGTTTTCTGTTGGTTTTAGTTGTTTTTCGTTGGTTTTGACTGGCTTTTGTTGTTTTTTGTTGTTTTTTCTGCCCCTTTCCCCAGTTTTTCCCCCATTTTCGCTGATTAAAAAGTTGGCACGCATATTGCTTAGTAATTTCCGGAGGCAATATGCAAAAGATAAAAATTGAAAAATTACCAGAGGCTGTAAAAGACAAAGTCATTTCAAAAGAGGAAGCCGCAAAAATCATATGGGAAGACATTTATACCCGCCCGCACCAGTATGGTCTCAGCTATTTTTCCGAGGACCAGAAAAGCGACCTTCTTCTTGGAATCCACAAGAAATTTGAAAATCTCTTTGACAAATTCGTGCCAGGAAGCGTTCCTTTCAAATCCTACCTGATTGGATTTATCGCGAAATACAAGGCTCATTTCCTTAGATTACAGGCAATTAACTGTCTTGAAAAGAAATGTATCTCCACCTATCTCATAGCAAACGAGGAAGTTGAAAGTCAGAAATATTCCGTTGAAGCAGAATACGAAAGTGATTTCCCGGAAACAGAGCAAAACAGAACTTTAACCGACATTACAGAGCAAAAAGGTCTGACTCAGGAAGAAAAAAATAAAAAAATCGCAGACTTAACGACTCTGGTCCTGCTCATGAAAGCCTGCAAGGACATAGACGACGACTCAATCAAATCAGTAAGCAGTTTTACCGGCGTAGACAAGTCATTACTTTACAACAAAATAGAAGAATTAAAAAGCTCAATGGAAAGAAAATCAGAATTATATCAGCTAAGAATCAAAAGGAGAAACAATTCATATTTCTTTCACCGCAAGTATCTTCAGGCAATGATTTCACCAATATACAAGGAAAACGGCCGCCAATCCTTAAGGGAACGCTACGAAAAACAGACGAAAAAATGGCACAAATACAACACTAACCTTTCAGTCCACTCAAACACTCCGTCAAACGAAGAAATTGCAAGGGTCCTCGGAATCAAGCCACGAATGGTATCCTTCTATATAAACCACGTCCGGAAAGATAAAATCAGGGACAGGATTAAAAATATGATGAAGAAGGAAGATGAAAGCGGGGAGAATACAGAGGCCGGAAAAAAAGAAGAAAAAGAATTCATAGACGAGGAAAGTTGATTTCTGTATGATTTATAAGACTTTAATTCAAAAAAAAGGAAATATGATATGAGCAAAAAAATCTTGTACCTCGCCTCAGGAAACAAACATAAACGCCAGGAAATGCAGCAGATTCTTCCGGACTACGAAATCCGCATTCCAAGTGACGACGGAATTGAATTTGATCCGGTTGAAGACGGAAAATCTTTCTACGAAAACAGCCTGATTAAGGCACGGGCCCTCTGGGAACTGGTTAAAAAGCCCGTAATCGCAGACGATTCTGGAATCTGTGTAGACGCCCTCAATGGAGAGCCGGGAATTTTCACATCACGCTACGCAGGACCTGACTTCATGCACGGAAAACCGGACGGAAGCAAAATCACTCAGGACGAGCAGAACAGATTTTTGATTCAGCAGCTCAACGACACAGGCTCAAAAGACCGCAGCTGCCACTACACTTGTGCCATGGTCCTTCTATTGAACAAGGACAGATTCTTCGTAGCTCAGGAAACTTTTGAAGGTGAGCTTATTGCTTCAATCGAAGAGCAGGCTGGAAGCGGCGGTTTCGGCTACGACCCTATCGTCTGGCTCCCACAGTATCAGAAAACAGTCGCAGAAATTTCTGCTGATGAAAAAAATAAAATCTCCCACCGCGGAAAGGCAGTCCGCGCCATCGCACAAATTCTGAAATCACTCGACCTTTAAATTTAAAACTTTAGAAAAAAAGTTTAAAAAAAATCAAATTTTTTCCTAAAGTTTCTAATGACCATAGCCGATACTTATAAAGACGAGTTACGCCCAGAAAAGCTTCGTAGAAGAAAATCTAGGTGAACAAGTCACGAAAAAGGAGACGGATGTAGCCTTGTAATACTGAAGTTTCCTTTTTCAAACAGGCCGAAAAGGATTTTGGCTTGAAACACATTTCCACGGAGGAAAACTATGGTCATTAACCACAACATGTCCGCTATGTTCGCTGACAGACAGCTCGGCGTAACAGGTCTCGGTCTTTCAAAAGACATGGAGAAACTCTCTTCAGGCGAAAGAATCAATCGCGCAGGTGACGACGCTTCAGGACTCGCAGTATCTGAGAAGATGCGCAGCCAGATTCGTGGTCTCAACCAGGCTTCACAGAACGCTTCAAACGGAATCAGCTTCATCCAGGTAACAGAAGGTTACTTGCAGGAAACAACTGACATCATGCAGCGTATCCGCGAACTTGCAGTTCAGTCTGCCAACGGTATCTATTCGGATGAAGACCGCATGCAGATCCAGGTAGAAGTTTCACAGCTTGTTGCAGAGGTTGATCGCATTGCTTCACAGGCACAGTTCAACGGCATGAACATGCTCACAGGACGCTTCGCTCAGAGTGCAGGCGAGAATGCAGTTACTTCATCTATGTGGTTCCACATCGGAGCTAACATGGACCAGAGAATGCAGGTTTACATTGGTACAATGACAGCATCAGCCCTCGGAATCCGTGAGGCAGCTGGTGAAGGCATTTTAAGCATCCAGACTCCAGAAGATGCAAACCGCTCAATCGGTACTATCGATGAAGCTCTCAAAAAGATCAACAAACAGCGCGCTGACCTCGGTGGCTATCAGAACCGCATGGAATATGCAGTTAAAGGTCTCGACGTTGCTTCTGAAAATCTTCAGGCTTCAGAATCACGCATCCGTGACACAGATATGGCTGCACAGATGGTCGAATTCACAAAGAATGAGATCCTCCAGCAGGCAGGAACTGCTATGCTCGCTCAGGCTAATACTCAGTCACAGACAGTCTTGTCTTTGCTCCGATAGTTCGATATAATAAATTCTTGAAAGGGTTAGTTTAAGGCTCTTTCAAGAATTTAAATTTCGCGGTGTTTTTTGCAAATTTCTCTTTATTTTCATCAAACATCACGTTACAATGTATCTATCAGGAATCAGGGGATTTGTGATTTTCCCCTGCTCTCCTTTAAAACATCAGCAATGATGTTGCCATTTTGGCATGAATTTAGACATGCCGTAGTTCTTTGAAAATTGTTCTCTATGCTTTCTGTGACAGCGTAAGCAGATGTTGAATCTTGTCGTAAGGCAAGTTGATTTCAATATCAACTCCCGCTGTACGAGGTCTAAATCACTTTCGGGGGCGCAAAAACCGAAAGCAGCCTGCACAGACTGGGACATACGACACGATGTTGTATCTGTCTTTTTTTTATCATGGAGGACACAAATATGGTAATTAATCACAACATGAGTTCTTTGTATGCTAACCGCACTTTGGGCGTTTCTAACGACCAGATGATGGGAAACATCGAGAAACTCAGTTCAGGTCAGCGCATTAACAAAGCTGGCGACGACGCTTCAGGATTGGCAGTATCTGAGAAGATGCGCAGCCAGATCCGCGGATTGAACCAGGCTAACCGAAACATCCAGAATGGTGTTTCATTTATCCAGGCTACAGAAGGATACTTGCAGGAAACTACAGACATCCTCCAGAGAATCCGTGAGCTCGCAGTACAGTCAGCTAACGGTATCTATTCTGACGAAGACCGCATGCAGATTCAGGTAGAAGTTTCACAGCTTGTTGCCGAAGTTGATCGCATTGCTTCACAGGCTCAGTTCAACGGAATGAACATGCTCACAGGTAGCTTCTCTCAGAATTCAGACCGAATTATGCAGTTCCAGATCGGAGCTAATGTTGACCAGAACGAACGTGTATATATCGGCACAATGACTGCTCAGTCACTCGGCCTCAAAGGCGCTCAGGGTTCTGAGGAAGGCATTGGAATCTCTACTCCAGACACAGCTAACATGGCAATTGCTGCTGTTGACGAAGCTCTCAAGAATGTTTCTAAACAGCGTGCAGATCTTGGTGCATACCAGAACCGCTTTGAAATGGCTGCAAATGGCGTAAATGTTGCTGCCGAGAACCTTCAGGCTGCTGAGTCACGCATCCGTGACACAGACATGGCTTCTGAAATGGTTGAATACACAAAGAACCAGATTCTTACACAGTCTGGAACAGCTATGCTCGCACAGGCAAACAGCCAGTCACAGAACGTATTGGCTTTGCTCCGCTAGTTCATAGCACACAATAAAATCGCTTGGATTACGGTCAAAAGAGACTTCTGGATGTTGTCTTTTCGTATGAAAAGCGTAAGAGGAAGAGGTGCGCCCCTTTTCCTCTTTATTTCAGGAGGAACAGCCCATGAATACAATTAATTCAGTCGGGCAGAATTTGGCAATGGATGGCCACTTCAAGTATAACTCCGGAGCAGCAACAGCTGTAAAACCCACTGCTTCACTCAAGCCGGTGGACGTTCCAATGGCAGACGCTGCCCAAGTGGTACAAAACATTACAAATAATCTTGCCCAGGTCAAGGAAGATGCCAAACAACTCCAGCGATTGTCTGATGTCGTTATGGGGCGAAAAGTCCAGTTCAACGTCAATCAGGAATTAAATCAAGTTGTTGTTTCTATCGTTGACCCGTCAACAGATAAAGTCATCAAGGAGATTCCATCCGCAGACTTGCAGAAACTAAAGGTCAGGATACGGAAGACCATCGGTCTTTTGTTTGATGAGATGATTTAATTTTGGTTTTCTGTAATCTGAGGGGATATTACTATGGCTGAAATTGCGATACCTGGAGTCAGCGATAAATATAAAACAAACGATTATATTGACGCGCTGATGAAAAAAGAGCGTATTCCTCTCACTCGTGAGCAGGAATCGCTTGACAGGTACAAAGAACAGCAAGGCGCATGGCGCGGCATGAACCAGAAAATGTCGGCACTGCGTGACAGCACAAAAACACTCTACTCTTTTGAAAATCCCTTTAATAATAAGCTCGCAAATTCATCTGACGAACGTGCGATAACAGCGGATCCAGGCAGAGAGGCGTCTCTGGAATCATTTAAAGTCGATGTCATTCAGGAAGCTACCGCTGACCGTTTTTTATCAGGCGAACTCGATAAAAATTCAAAAGTTCCCAAGGGCACATATACATTTGAAGTCGGTGAAAAGAAAATTTCTTTCAACTGGAAGGGCGGAAAAGTCACAGATTTCGTAAATTCCCTCAACAAACGCGGCTCAAACACACTCAAGGCTTCACTGGTCGGTGTAAGCAACGGAAAATCCGCACTCTCAATCGAATCATTAAAAACCGGCGAGGACAACCTTCTTGTCTTTAAGGATGATGCCCTCACATACGCCCTCGAAAACAAAATAATTGAAAAAAGCAAAAAAGACGTGACTACTTTCGGAGAGTCAATCACAGAATTTGAAAATCCCATTGACGAGGAGTCTCTCGCCAATCCAAAAATACCAGAAGTTGAGCAGAAGGGCATGCCCCCGCTCACAAAAACCTTCGTTGAATTCGACAAGGACACAGGAAAGCTTGTAGTTCCGCCAAGAAGCGGCTTTACGCTCAACATTCCAGAAGAATTCCTTGAAACCAAAAGCGAAGTCTTTGAATTCAGCTATTCAACCCAGCAGGTCGAGGATTTAACCGAAGAACTCAACATCAAGCGCACTACACGCCCGGAATTACCCGAAGCTGGAGACGCTACATTTGAAACAATCACGGTTCTCAACGAACAAAGCGAGACAGACCTGCCTCCGGTTCCGCTGGACCCCCTCACTCCTATTTCCGGCCACGAAGATTTTTACGTCCACAACAAGGACGGAAGCGAAGTCCAGATTCCTACGGCAGGCTTACGAATCGACGAGGAAAGCGGCGAAAAGACAGTCGCCCTCCCCCTTAAAAATTATCCGGATCTTGAAAGCATTGTCGTCCGCAACCGCAACACAGGCACACAGATCAACATTTCTCAGTTCTCAACTTACGATGAAAAAAAGAATCTGGGTTATGCGCCGGTAAATCCAAGTTCAGTTGCCCAGGATGCAATCATAAAATACGAGGGCATCACGATTACCCGCCCTACAAATAAAATCGATGACGTCGTTCCCCATGTCACACTCAACGTAAAGGCGCCCACAAAGGAAACGGCTACGATTGACATAACCAGCGACAAGGAAAGCGCCAAAAATTCTCTGATTGAATTCGTCGGCCGCTACAATCAGGTTCTCGCCGAAATGACCATTCTGAGCGAAAACAAGCCTGAGGTCATCGAGGAACTTGACTATCTTTCAGACGCCGAAAAGGAAGAGGCAGAAAAAAAACTGGGCATGTTCCAGAACGACTTCTCCCTCACAAATGGAAAGTCTTCGCTCAGGGCAATTACCACAGCCAACTACAGATGGTCAGACGAAGCTACAATCACCATGCTCAACCAGATTGGCATTTCAAGCAGGGCTTCAGGCAGCACAGGCGGCTATGTCGCAGGTCAGATGCGCGGCTATCTTGAAATCGACGAGAAAAAGCTTGACTCAGCCCTCGACGAGCATATCGACGAAATCAAAAACCTCTTCGGCTACGATTCTGACGGGGACTTGGTCGTGGACTCAGGCATCGGCTATGCGATTGATAAGCAGCTGACAAGCTGGGTTCAGTCAGGCGGCATAATCGCAAGCAAAAACAGCGGAATCGACACCAAAATCAAGGCATCCGAAGCAAATATCCGCCGTCTTGAAGGTCAGCTCAGCTCAAAAGAAGCAAAATTACGCAATAAATACGGTCAGATGGAAGGCACCCTCAATAACCTCAACGCCCAGTCATCGACAATCAAAAGTTTCGCAAACGGCGGAAAAGCTGAATAAACAAATTCCTGAAAAGTGCCGAAAATATATATTATCGACAAGCCGAGATTATCATGCTATAATAGTAGGAATCGGAAGAGTAAGGATTTTTTATGGAATTTTATGTCAACAACGAAAAACTTGATATTGTTCTCGAAAACGAAAAGACGGTCGGTGACGTATTAAAATCTTTCGAAGCCGAGTGCGCCAAAAATGACGCCACCACAATTCATATCGTCCTCAACGGTAAAAACATCGGAGCGGGCGAATTCGAGTCAATCTTTCAGGAAGCTCTCACCGACAGCACCAAACTTGAACTTACAATCATCACAAAAGGCGAAATTCTTTCATCTTTCCAGGCTCAAAAATTAGAATGTGAGTCACTTTCAAACGAACTGCTAGAACTTTCTGTAAAACTGCAGGGCGGCAAAGACAAGGAAGCAACAGTCCTTATCTCAAAGCTGGCTGATTTTATCGAAAGCTTCTGCCACACGGCAACACTCTCTGCCCTTTTCCAGGACATATACCAGAAACTCACTATCGATGGCAAAAACATCAACGAGTTTTTTCAGGACTTCTCAGGAATCCTCAACGATTTCGAGCAGGCAATCGCATCAAAGGACACAGTCCTCATGGGCGACCTTGCAGAATACGAAATCAGCCCGAGACTTCTTTCAATCGCAAACACAATCAAGGAGCTATAAATGAACAATCTTTCGATTATTCCTCTTCAGACAGGCTCTCCCCTTCAAGCCAGGCTTGACGTAAATGTTTTTTCAATAATCATCATATTGGTCGCAATTATTTTTGTGGTCGGAATCATATATGCAGTCTCAAAGGTCTTTACAAACTACCTCAATTCTCCGGCTTATCTTGAAAAAAAGAAGAACCGCCCCACTTCCGTAAAAGACTTGAACGAGCTTTCCAACCACTGTTCGCTTGTAAAAGAGGAAAAGGACGTTCTCACCTTAATCTGCAGAAACCACAAGACACCTAACATCAAGTACATCGTGCGCGATTACAACACAATGTACGCTCTTTTTAAGGAACAGTTCCAGATTTTCGACCGGGGTAACGATGAAGTCAGCAAGACTCATCTTTTCAGCCTGCAGAAAAAGGTCTTCAAGGTATTCCGCCAGCAGGCCCTCATGAAAAACTCAAAGAACATTTCTGTTGAGACAATCTTTACCCTCACAGTGGCAAAGGGCTTCCATCACAAGCTCAAGCTCACTGAAAACAATTCCGAGGCCATGATTCTTTCCCTGCCTCCATCAATCAAAAAGGAAGAGCTGCCAAAATCGCTTGAAAAGGTCAACTTCATTTTCGAGCTTGAAGACGGCACTCCATATAACGTTGAGACACGAGTTGTCCGCTATCAGGAAGGAAAAGACGGCGAAAACCAGATGGTTGTCGTTCATTCAGACAAGGTTTCTCCTCTCCAGAAGCGAGAACAGGCCCGCGCCGAGCTCAATCTTCCATGCAAATTCCATTCGGTCAAGGTTGCGGTCGAAGGAAGCGGCAAAAAAGAAAAAATCAATTACATTCCTTCAGAAAAAGCTTACGAGGGAATTCTTGAGGATATTTCGACAGGTGGTTGCCGTCTTATCGCTACACTGCCAATCAAAGCAGAACAGCACATTTTTATCGATGGTCCGTTTAACGCAAAGCAAAATGATCAGGCAGTTGGAACGATTGTCCGCACCACAAAGCGAAGTGATGGCATTTACATTCTTCACATTAAGTTCATTAAGATTGATGTGAAAGTCACTAACAGAATCCAGGCAATGGTCTACAAGTTTGATGAATAATCAACTTGACGGATTGCATTTTATAGGTTACTTTAAGATATGCAGGTTTTGGAACTTAATCAGATTGTACCTGACCCAAGCTACATTTATTACCGCCGAAATTACGCGGCTGTAGCCAAGTTGCAGATGCTTTCTAAAACAATTGACATTAAAATCTCTTTCACGATTGAGACAGGACCTCTGGGTGACAAGATGCTCTATGTAGACATCGACCCAGGTGAGGATATCGACTACCCTCTCATTCCAGTAAAATCAGCTCTTAAAACATATATTCTAAAAGCCGATGACGAAGGTGTGCTTCCGTGTCCTTAACATTCCATACATCTTCTGCCGAAGAGACAATTGAACTTGGGAAGAAAATCGGCTCTCTTCTCAAAAAGGGCGACATCATCGCCATGCAGGGAACTCTTGCGGCAGGCAAAACGACAATCACTAAGGGCATTGCCAAGGCTCTTGGCGTAAATGACGAAATCACAAGTCCAACTTTCTGTCTCATTTCCGAATACGAAGGCAAAATGCCCCTCTATCACATGGACGTTTACCGTCTTGAAGGCGGCGAAGACTTCATCAATCTTGGCGTTGAGGATTTAATGTACGGAAACGGAGTCTCGCTCATCGAATGGAGCGAAAAAGTTATGGACGAACTTCCAAAAAAGACTATAATTCTCAGGATAGAACCTGTTGAGGGCACTACAGAGCGAAACATCACTCTTGAAAACTGGCCTCACGGGGAAATCAACTAATTTTTTTCGGGATAAAAATGAAAGCTCTTGTAATTGACGCGGCCGCATCATGCATGCACATCGCCGCAAAAAACGATGATTTTAAAGCAAGCATTTCTCTTGATTTGGGACAAAAGCAGTCTCAGAAACTTCTTCCTTCAATCGACTACATTCTCTCTCAGGTTGAGCTCAAGGCTTCTGAACTTGAATACACTGCCCTTACTTCTGGTCCGGGTACATTCACAGGCCTCCGCCTCGCTTTCTCAGCCCTCAAGGCAATCGAGCTTGCAAACAATGTTCCTGTCTACGGAATTCCAACCCTGGAAGCCTACGCATATCCCTACACTTCTTTTGAAGGTCAGGTCGTAAGCGTAATCGACGCCAAAAAAGACCAGTTCTTCGCTTGTGTTTACGAAAACGGCAAGACTGTAATGGAAGCGGCTGACACAAGCGCAGAATTCGTTGCATCAAAACTCGACAAGTCAAAAAAGATTCTTCTCGCAGGTCCTGATGCAGCTCTTTTCGCTGAGGAACTTAAAAAGATTTCTTCTGACTTCAATCTTATCGTCTACCCGTCACAGCCATGCCCGACAGACTCGCTTTTTGCAATCGCAGAATCTATGATTGAGCAAAAAAAAGAGCCGCTCGCAGACTACGACGGCCCTGTTTACCTCAGAAAATCCGAGGCTGAAATAAAGCTGGAACAATCAGCTAACTAAGAAGATTTGCCAGTGCGTCCAGGGCTGTTGAACCCAATGCGGCTTCACGGTTCTGGCGCTGGATGTCATCATAAACTTCCTGGCGGAAGACCTTTACGTTTTTTGGCGCATCGACACCGATTTTTACCTGATCGCCTGAGATTCCGATAATCTGAATAGAAATATCGTTACCGATTTTGATTTTCTCATCAACTTTTCTTGACAATATCAGCATTATTTTGCCCCCCTCGCTTTGAGAGCCTTGATGATATTGTATTTTGTCGTCCACTTTGTGTCGGCAAGAATAATCTGAAGGGCAAGATTGTTTTTCTTGTTGATTACGACAGGTCCCTGAAGGTTTGCAGTTACAGGTCCGCCATCGCTTGGAACAGTGACGATTGCCCAGACGATTACGTCAGCGGCTGACTCAACGTCAATTTCCGAGAGAGTCTTGTCGTCAACATCAAGCTCGTAATTTTCTGCAATTATGAAAGGGTCTACGATAAGAAAGGCAAGTCCTGACTCATCAAGAGACTGCATCCAGTAGAAAGGCTTGTATTCCGATTCTATCAGTGCGTATTTGTGAAAATCTTCAAATCCAAGGACACCGTTAGGAAATTCGATGATGTTCTTTTCATCGACCGTAACGGTTCCCATAGTTTTAGTCTTAACTTCCATGATTTTACCTCATATAGTTCAGCAATGTTGAAGAATACATTTTGCCGGCTGTTGAAAGGGTTGCGTTCTGTGTGTATTCCAGCATTTTTTCGTCCGTGATTGCCTTGGTCAAGTCCAAGTCCCCTTCACGGGAAATCTGACCTGTAACGTTGAGGGCAACTGCTGAATTTCGGGTCATGTCGTTCTGAAGGCGCTCATACTCGCTTCCAGATTTTGCAACTCGGGTAACGAGGGTGTTGATTCCGGCATCAAGGCTTGCAAGAACGCGTCCGCCGATTGCTTCTCCGTCACCTGCAAACATTGCGTCACGAAGGGCGATTACTGTATCGAAAAGAGAGCCGCCTGAAACACGGACTGAATCTCCGATATTGTAAGGAGGATGCTGGCTTGAATCCTTGATGATTCCAAGTTCGTTCAAGGCTGAGCCTGAGACGTCCTCGAGCCAGAGCTGGCGTGCATCAGTTGTAGTAAGGTTGAGGCCGTGGGTAATGGGGTCCAGGGAAGCCTTTACAGCTGCCCCGCTCGCATTGATTTTTGAAACAAGGGAATAAACATTGTCGCCTGTCTCAACGACGATTTTCTGACCGTCAACTGAAATCACTGAATCATTCTGAGCCTGCCATTCGCGGGCATCACGTCCGCCGAAAAGGCGCTGGTTTTCAGCCCAGAAAATGCGGTTTCCTGCAGATTCAACGGCAATGTATTTGTTTTCATCAACTTCGACAAGATTCTGGTCAATTGTTCCGTTGTAGTGAACGGCTGAAATCAAAGGAACTGTCGAGCCTTCAATTGCGCCCATGTCAACGTCAAAGGCGCGGATATTTGAATTGGTTCCCGCAAAAAGGGAATTTCCGTCCGGAGAGACAGCATTTGCGTTCTGAATCAGTTCGCCCAAAAGCTCGTTAACCTCTACAGCCATGTTGCGCATGTCTTCCTTTGTGTAAACACCGTTTGCGCCGGTAACTGCAAGCTCACGAACCCGCTGCATGATTTCAAGTGAATTGGTCATGTAGCCCTCGCGGTAAAGGTATTGGTCGCTCAAAGTTGTAGCGTTTTTCTCAAAATTGTTTACGCGTGTAAGGTAAGACTGATATTTTACAAGGTGGCCTGCAGCAATAGGATCATCGCGCAGGGAAGAAATGCGTGACTGGGTGCCAATCTGATGGTCAATCTTGGCACGCTTCACTTCCTGTCTGCGGAGATTATACTGTGTCTGGTTATTGTTCAGCTGTGAACTGATTCTTGTCGGCATAACTTAATCCTCCATGATTAGTTTAAGATTTATACACCAAGTCTGTTGATTACAGTGTCGAGCATCTGGTCGATTACTGAAACGAACTTTGCAGCTGCATTGTAGCCGTGCTGGAATTTGATGATTTCAGCAAGTTCTTCGTCGATGTTTACGCCAGAGATTGAATCACGCAGGTTACGAAGGTCGTCCATGATTGCGTTCTGGCTCAGCATGTTCATCTCAGCCTGCTCGCCCTTCAAACCGACGTTTGTAACGGAATTAGCAAAGTAGTCGTCGAAAGTGCGGTCTTTTCCAATCATTACGTTTGTATTGCGGATTGAGGCAATTTCTACGGCTGCGCGGGCGTCACCAATCATCGATTTGCCCTGATTGTTCGGATATGCAGCTGCAACGCTCAAAACGTCGCCTTTGACTGCATCGTTTACTGCAATGTATCCTGCTGGATTCAAAACAGGAGCTACTGCAAATTCACCGCGGAGGGAATTGACTGCATCTGCCTGGGCAAAATCATACGCATTCTCTGCCCCGCTTCCCTGAAGGATTCCAGAGTAAGAAGCCAGGAACATTCCAGAATCCTCAACGTGGCGGATTACGAAATCAGGATTTTCCATTGCGCTTGAAGTTGTTGCCTTCAATACAAGGCGGTTTTCACGGTCAAGATAAGCCTTAACCTCGCCGTCTGAATCATTGATTCTTGCAACTACTTCTTCGATTGTATCTGTAGCGTGGTAAGGAACATTTACGTTTCCGCTCTTTCCTGAGAAAGTCATTGTTCCTTCAAGCCCGACTTTTTCCTGTGGATTGAGGGCGTTTGTTCCAGTGAATCTGAAAATGTATGAGTGATCGTCAACTCCGTCACCGTTGCGGTCGTAATTTCCGTTTACGCTTGTTACGAAAGGATGCTGAACGAAGAAATCAAGGCCTGTAACGTTGTTCATGCCGATTCCGTTACGGTGAACGTCGTTTACAAGGTCAGCAAAGTTCATTGTGACTGTATTGAGGGTCTGAACTTCATTGCGGATGTCAACGTCGCGCAATTCAATCAAGGCACCCAAAGTACCGCCTGAAACCTGAACTGTATTTTTTGTGTCAGACCAGATTACGCGGCTGTAGCCGTTGTTGTCAGTCATCGGCTCAACTTCAAAATTGCGTGCTACATGTCCCTGAACAAGGATGTTTCCCTCAAGGTGAATCATGAATTCATCGTTGTCGCGTGTATCTGTCGTGATGTTTGCAAGACCAGAAAGTTTTTCAACGAGCAGGTCGCGGCGGTCAAGAAGGTCGTTTGGATTGTCGCCCATTGCCTTTACCTTGACGATTTCGCCATTGATTTCAGCAATCTGCTTTGTGATTGTGTTGATCTGCTTTACTGTAGCTTCGATGTCGCCGTTAATCAGGTTTCCGATGCCGCTCAAAGCCGTGTATCGCTGCTGGATGCTTTCGGCAAGAGTCTCACCGCGTGTAACGACAGCCTGGCGGGCAGCCTGACTTTCAGGATAAACAGAAAGTTCCTGCCAGCTCTGCCAGTATTTATCCATATTGGTGCGGATTGAGATTTCATCAGGCTCATTGTAAACCTGCTCAATCATCGTGTAGTATTTTTCTCGTGTAGTCCAGTAAGTTTCCTGATTTGACTGGGCAACGATTCTCTGGTCAAGGAGTTCGTCGCGGAGGCGGTTGATTGATTCAACAGAGCTTCCCTGTCCGACCTGTCCCGGGCGCTCTTCGCGTGTCAAATCCGGGCGGTAAAGAGGGTCAAAAGTCTTAATCTGAACGCGCTGTCGTGAATATCCCTCTGTATCGGCGTTGGAAATATTGTGACCGGCCGTATTGATCTGTGTCGAGTGAGCCATGAGGCTTCTTTTACCAATCTCAATCGCTGCGAATGAATTTGCCATTTTTCACATCTCCTCTATATAAATGCTGTTTTTACCTATATCATCTGGTTGAGGACTACACTGCTCAACTCAGGCTTTACAATCTGCCCCTTGCTTGAATACAGGACATTCCTTCTCTGAGGAACAACCGAATCAAACACGCCCTGCAGGAATTTGCGAGTGGTGGCAATGTATTCATTAAGAACCTTATTTTCCACCTTTGATTTCTGCAGCTTTCCCCTAACCTCGCTCAAAACCGGCGAGATTTCGACGTCGCTTGCCATATCGATGTTGGCGCTCAAGGCAGTACGCTTTTCCTCAAGCTCCACGAACTGGTCGCTCAAAGTCTGGAGATTATCAACATTTCTGTTCAGAGCATCCCAGTCCTTATCGCGCACGCAGTTATGAAGAAGCGTCTGCTGCTCCAGAATTTTATCCAGAAGAGCGCTTTCTTCCTGCATTACAGAAACAAGGTTCTCTTTATGTGCAATAATTTCAGAATCACCGTTCTGCTCAATCTTTTCTTCCATGGAAATCCCCAAATAGATTTATTCTCTTTGATTATCGGAATCTGAAAAAATTTTATTAGAATTAATTGAATTTTCAGGGAGGGAATTTTTTACGGGGAAGCTGAAGGTGCCGGTACTGATTTTAAGGGAAGACGAAAAAGCCTGCCGGGGAGAAAGATTGTGTAAATCCTAAAAAAAGCGGATTCTTCCCGGCAGGCTGTAATGAGTTGTGCTGTTAGAGATAAAAGTTATCTGAGTTTCTTATAACCGTAAACTGCAGTATCTCCAAGCTCTTCTTCGATTCGGATAAGCTGGTTGTACTTTGCCATGCGGTCTGTGCGGCTCATGGAACCAGTCTTGATCTGTCCTGAGTTTGTTGCAACTGCGATATCGGCAATTGTTGTATCTTCTGTTTCGCCTGAGCGGTGTGAAGTTACAGTTGTGTAGCCGTGGCGGTGAGCCATTTCGATTGCTTCGAGAGTCTCTGTGAGGGATCCAATCTGATTTACCTTGATAAGGATGGCGTTTCCTGCTCCCATCTTGATTCCCTTTTCGAGGAATTTTACGTTCGTTACAAAGAGGTCGTCGCCTACGAGCTGGCAGCGGTCACCGATTTTTGCAGTGAGCTTTTTCCAACCTTCCCAGTCGTTTTCGTCCAGGCCGTCTTCGATTGAGTCAATCGGATATTTTGTAATCAGCTCTTCAAGGTAAGCAATCTGCTCGTCGTCAGAAAGGCATTTTCCGTTCGGATCTTTTGGTGTTCCGTTAGAAAGTTCCTTGTAGTTGTAGAAGAATTTTCCGTCTTTCTCTACGCTGAACTCAGAAGCGGCACAGTCCATTGCGATTTTTATGTCTTCACCAGGTTTGTAGCCTGCGTCTTTAATTGCCTGAACGATTGAATCGAGCGCGTCATTGATTCCGTTGAATTTTGGAGCGAATCCGCCCTCATCGCCAACAGCCGTTGAAAGTCCGCGACCTTTGAGTAATTTTGCAAGAGCATGGAAAACTTCTGCTCCCATTCTGATTGCTTCTTTTTCTGATTTTGCACCGACCGGGCGGATCATGAATTCCTGGAAGGCAATCGGGGCATCTGAGTGAGCGCCGCCGTTGATGATGTTCATCATTGGAACAGGAAGAACGTGTGCGTTGGCTCCGCCGATATAGCGGTAAAGAGGAATATTGAGTGCTTTTGCGGCTGCCTGAGCGGTTGCAAGTGAGACTCCAAGAATTGCGTTAGCACCCAGCTTTGATTTTGTAGGAGTTCCGTCAAGGGCGAGCATTTTCATGTCGATTGCGCGCTGTTCAAAAACATTGTCGCCTTTGAGGGCTGGGGCGATGATTTTATTTACGTTTTCAACGGCTTTAAGAACGCCCTTTCCGCCGTAGCGAGATTTGTCTCCGTCGCGAAGTTCAAGAGCCTCGTTTTCGCCTGTAGAAGCTCCACTTGGAACTGCGGCACGGCCGAGAACGCCGTTTTCAAGAATTACATCCACTTCGACAGTTGGATTTCCGCGTGAATCGATAATTTCACGGCCGACAACATTGCTGATTGCAAGTTTATTCAACATTTTTAAACCTCCAGAAATTTCAAAAAACATGCAAGCCTGCCGTCATTAATTTTTACACTGCAGAAGTGGTTTTGTGAAAATCATGGTCCGGCAAAACTTGCATTTGTATCACAATGTGGCTAGTATTGTGATAGTTAGCAATAACTAACCACAGTTAATCTACAATTTTTTTTGGGTGATGTCAATCGGGAAAAGAAGATTTAGTTAATTTTGGTTATATATTGCTAACCTTTTTAATATTTCTATAATATCATTATTAAAAAAAGTAAGGCGCCTAAAAGACTTCTTCCAGTTCATTGAGCATCGAAAGAATTTTCTTGCGGCTTTCGTCTTTACCGTCAAAATGCTGGGCTTCCTTTGCAAGGTTTGCGAAAAACTCTTGCATTGGAAGAAGTTTCTTCACCGGCACTTTTTCGGGGTAATATTCAATCAGAACGCTTCCTGTAAGAAAATTATTCTCAATGTTTTTGATGGCATCACTTTTCTGAAGGATTGAGCGTGCTTTTTCAACCAAATCCGCTTCCTTGAAAATTGGTGCCCTTAGCCGAACACGGCCAGGAAAAAAACTTGTAATCATAAAATCGTCCTAATCTAGAATATTTTCCATTGCCTTCACACTGATTCCGACTGTAACCGAATTGTGAAGGATTGCGGCAAGCTGTGGTGAAATCAAGCCGAACACACCGAGCAGAAGTAAAGCAGAATTTACTTCTATTATAAAGGCATTGTTTTGGTTGATTTTTTGAATCAGTCCTTGTGCCAGCATACGCGTTGTTGCCACATTGTTCAAACCGCCTTCGGTCAGTACTATGTCAGCCGTGTCACTTGCGATTGACGAACTTCCTTCGATCGCAATTCCTACGTCCGCCGCACTCAAAGCCGGAGCATCGTTAATTCCGTCACCGAGCATGATTACCTTTCCTGCTTTCTTTTCCTTTTCTATCAGGCGGACTTTATCTTCGGGCAAAGCCTGCGAATAATATCCGTCAAGGCCTGCACTTTCAGCGATTTTTTTTGCAGCTCCCTCAGTGTCACCTGTAATCATCACACAGCGGAGGATTCCAGTCTTTTTCAGGTTTTCGATGACTTCACGGGCTTCAGGCCGCATAGGATCTCCGACTGCAAGAACGCCGGCAAGTTCTCCATCGTATGAAAGGTACAGAAGAGACTGTCCGGACTTTGCGGATTCCTGCTGAATCTGCGTAACTTTATCGTCAAACGAAATTTTTTCGTCATCAAAGATAAAATGCGCGCTTCCAATCCTGACCTTTTTATCGTTCAAAGTCGATGCGATTCCGTGCGCAACAATATACTCGACTTTTGTGTGATTTTCCGGATGGAAAAGACCTTTTTCTTCGGCATGGGCAACGACGGCACGACCGAGTGGATGCGGAAAATGCTCTTCAAGGCAGGCCGCAGTCTGCAAGACAAAATCCTCGCCAAAATCTTTCATCGCATAGATTTTTTCAACTTTCGGGTTTGCGTATGTGAGCGTACCGGTTTTGTCAAAAATGATTGTTGTCGCTTCAGCTGCTTCTTCAAGATACTTTCCGCCCTTTACGCTGATTCCTCGTCCTGCGGCTTCTTTCATGGCTGAAAGAACTGCAATCGGTGCGGCAAGTTTCATTGCACACGAATAATCGACCATCAGCGTTGACATGGTCTTTGTGAGGTTTCTTGTGAAAAGCCATGTAAGACCGGCAAGGGCAAAATTAAGCGGAACGATTTTTTCTGCAAGATTTTCTGAGCGTCGCTGAACATTTGCCTTGAGATTCTGTGAGTTGTCAATCATCTGAATGATGTTTTGAACTTTTGTATCCCGGCCTGTAGAACGCGTTCTGATTACAAGTTCCCCTTCGCTTAAAATCGTTCCTGCAAAAACACCACTTCCAGCCTTTTTTTCAACGGGAAGCGACTCTCCCGTGATGCTTGCCTGATTGACCATTCCTTCGCCATTTTCAACAGTCCCGTCACATGGAATCATGCTGCCTTCACGGACAATGACCAGATCGTCTTTTTTGAGGGCTTCGGCAGGAATTGTTTTTTCTTCTCCGTCCTCAAGAATATGCACGGGTTCGTCTGAAATCAGGAGTTTGTGTGCAAGATTTCCGTAAGAAACACGCTTTGTGACTTCCTCAATTTCCTCACCAAGAGTCAAAAGCATGGAGATTGAGCTTGCCGTATTTGTGTTTCCAGTGAAAGCCGCCGTTGTAAGGGCTGTGGCATCAAGCATCTGCGTGCTGAAAATCTTTCCATGTCTGAAGCACATTCCAAAAGCAGAACCAAGACGTGGAATAATATTCATGAAAAGCATAAAACGCCTGAGCGGGATTGGGAGCAGTTTTTTTGCAAAATGATTTATCATCGTGCTAACAAAAATGCTCATTATGCTTTCGGTAATCGGAATTTGTGCTACGGCTTCAAGCAGTTTCTCGTCCTCAAGATATTTAGGACCAAGAGCTTTAAAAAGATTTTCGATTTCTGCCTGTGAAATTACGGATAAATCAAACAGAATAAGATAGGAGCCGATGTTCGTGTTCACGGAAATGTCTGTGATTCCTTCCTGAACAGCGATAAGGCTTTGTGCGAGGATTGCCTGCCGGGGAGAAATTTCATGCAAATTGTAATGAATGCGGATTCTCCCAGGCAAGGCATGATGAATTGTGACTGTCACGGATTATGCCTTTGCTTGCTCAGCCTTTTTCTGGTTGTTGTATTTTGCCTCGGCAACGATGTCCTGCGCATCTTCTTTTACAGATTCAGCGAAAGCACATGCATCATCCTTAAGCTGAAGGCCTTTTCCGACTACAGCAGCACAGGCTTTTTTGAAAGCCGGATTTTTTACCAATGCAACAGCAGCAACACCAGCCGCAACACCAACACCAAAGGCAACCCATTTGTTTGAAAATGCCATGATTTTGACCTCGAAATAAAAGATATAGCAGTGTTATATAACATTGTTATATAACACTGCTATTGTAATAAATGAAGCTTTATCAGTCAATAAAAATCAATAATCTGGATTTAATTAAGTTTCAGCACGCACTGCCAGCCAGCTTCGTAAAAGTCATGAAGTTCTTCGGCACATTTTTTCCCTTTTTCAAAGGGAATGTCGTGGACGATAAGCTCGAAAAGTGCGGAATATTCACCGGAAATAATCGTATGTTCAAGAGTGGGGTCGAATGCAAAAGGCTTGTAGCCTTGATGTTCCATTTCCATATAAAAAACATGAGTGATTTCAATTTCAACTTCGACAAGTTCATGAATGAAATTTTCAAATTCAGTTCCTTCACTCGCATTTAAAATCAGGCGGAAGGCTTCTTTGTGTTCCCAGGCATATTCGTAAATGTGAACCATCCCGTGTTTAGAATAGGAAGCCATATTATCAGCCCATTCGTTTTTGGGAATTGCCATGAATTTTGCAACCTCAGCCTTAAAGAAACTCAAAATGTAATCCGCGTGAGTTTTTACCAGAGCCGAAAAAAGTTCTTCCTTGCTTTTGTAATAGCCATAAAATGCGCCAGTTGTTACACCTGCCTTTTTAACGATTTCTCGAAGGGATGCACCCCGGAAACCTTTTTCCAAAAATTCAGCCGCCGCTATCTCATGGATTTTTTGCAAAGTATTTTCTGCCATAAGGGAAATTATAGGACATGAATTTAATCTTGACAACAATTTAACGGAAGCTAAAGGTTTTAGACCATTCTTCTTCTTGACAAAGATATAACAGTGTTATAAATAATAATTGTTAGTCTTTTCTAACTTATATAAACAAAGTATTACAAGCTAATAAACTTATGAACGTCAATAAAAAAATCATTCTAGGCGGAAAAGAAGTCAGTCTTCGCATCGATGACATTGAAGGAAAAAATACTTTTCCTGAATTCTTAGGCTCAATCAACATCGATTCAAAAAAAGAACGCGAAAATATCCTCTACCGAAGCTGGAACATCCAGTTTTCAAAAAGCATTGATGCCGAAGAAGTTGACAATTGCGGAAATGACGAAGTGCAGATTATGTTCAACATCAATCAGGACATAAGCTGGTACGTTCATAACAAGCAGAAAGGAAATGAACTTGCCAGGCCTGTCGAGGAAATCAAAATGTCAAGCGGGGAAGTCTGCGTTTTCAGGAACAACGACTATCACACAGGAATGAATTATTCGGCGAACACGAATTTCAAATTCAAAAGCATGCAGATGCCGACTTCCTTTTTCAGGCAGCTTCTTTCAAAATACTTTTCTGACAAAGACATTCACGAGCTTGAAAGCCAGTTCTTAACCCATGTAACAAAAACAGCGATAACAGGCGAAATGTACAGAATTCTTTCTGAAATAGACACTTCCGAGCGATTTAAGGAATACGAGGGAGTCTATCTTGAAGGAAAAATGATTGAACTTACAGCTCTTGTGCTTTACGGCATCGCCTACAACAAAACTGAGAAGATAAAGCGTAAATCTCTTCCGAACAAAAATGACATCGAGCGGATTGAAGCCTTACGGGAAAACATTCAAAGAAAACCGTCCCAGGATTATGATGCAGAGTCCGTAGCCCAGGAACTTGGAATGAGCATAAGCAAGCTGAACCGCAATTTCCGCACTCTTTACGGCACTTCCCTTCACGCCTATGTCCAGGAAAAAAGGCTTGAATACGCGGCCCACCTTATAAAAGAACACAATTTTTCAGTCTCTGAGGCGGCGGTTAAATCAGGCTACAACAACATGAGTCATTTTGCAGTCGCATTCTCAAAGCAATTCGGCATTCTGCCAAAAGATTTTTCAAAACAGCAGGACTAGTCCCCCACATAAAATGAGCGAAAACCGTTAAAAATATGTCGGCTTTTGGTAGAGGGGAAGGAAGGAAAGAAGTAGATTTTTATAGTTAGCAAATTCTAACAAATGTTAAAAAATACTTCTTTAGGGGGATTTTATGAAAGTTTCTAAAATCAACATATTCTTCCGTAGGCTTGGAGAAGCACAGATTCGCTGGAGGTGGCTCTGCCTTGCCGTCCTTTTTGCCGTAACGATAGTCTGTCTTTCAGGAATGAGGAAATTCCGTTCCGAAAGCAACAATCAGGACTGGATTGTAAACGGCAGTGACATTCAGGTAAATTCCGACCACTTCAAGGAAATCTTCGGAAATGACGAGTACGTTCTTGTTCTCGTTCAGGCAGAGGATGTCTTTGCACATGACCTTCTTTCAATGATAAGCCGTCTCGGTGACAAACTCGAAAGTCAGGTTCCCTTTGCAGACAAGGTTACATCCCTCACAACAGTTTCGATTCCAATCGGAACTGAGGGCGGTCTTGAAGTAAAAAGCCCTTTTGACGACGGGATTCCTTCTGATTCTGAAGAACTTTCGCGGATTAAGTCATTCATAATGAGCCGTGAATCAATCGTAAACAACCTCGTTTCTGATGATGCGAAGGAAACCTGGGTAATTTTAAAGCTTCACCCCTTCAATAACGAAAGCGAAGATGTCGTAACTGTCGGTCATGCGGCGGAAAAAGTTATCATGAGCGAAGAATTCCAGAGTGGAGAATGGAGTTTAAAGCCAATCGGAAGTGCATACACCACTGCCGAGAAAATGGATACCGTCGGTCATGATTTTTCAATCCGAATCATGCTCGGATTTTTAACAATGCTCATCTGTTTAATTATTTTTGTGCGTTCATTCAGGGGCGTTATCGTTCCTTTCATCGCGACAATGTTCGGAATCGGCTCAGTATTTGGCTTTACGGCGCTTCTCAACATTCCTGCCGACTCTGACGTAATGTCGCTTCCGGTTCTTCTGGGAATGGCTCTTTCAATCGGCTATGCCCTTCACTACATCAATGCCTTCAAGCTGCACTTCCGCCGAACCGGTAAGCGCAAGGAATCCGTAATCTGCGCGGTCGAAGAATCCGGCTGGCCGGTTCTCTTTACTGTCATTACGACCGTAGTTTCTCTTCTTTCCTTTATGTTCGCCTGCATCCGTCCTATGGTCTGGCTGGGAGCTGTTTCCGCGGCAGTAGTTTTCATGGTCTACATTTACGTCGTCGTCCTGATTCCGATTTTCATGAGTTTCGGCAAGGACAGGAAACCTGGTAAAGCCCTGCCCAGCCAGTCAACAAAAGCCGACAGAATCTTTGAAAAGTTCGGCAGCCACATCGTCAAGAGAAGTCCGCTTGTCGCCATTCTTTCCTTTGTCGTGATTGCAGTCTGCATTCCGGGACTTTTGAAAATGGAAGTCAATATGGATTACCTTAAATTCATGGGAAACAAGGTTCCATTCGTACACAGGATTGAAGAAATTCTGGAGACAAAAATCGGAAACCTCTACAGCTACGACGTGATGATTGAATTTGAAGAAGAAGACGCGTTTAAAGATCCGAAAAACATGCTGGCCCTTGATGAGCTTGAAGGGGAACTGGGAAAGCTTCAGATGACAAAAATTTCAGGCGGAAAGCCCCGCGTAAAGTCAATTACGAGAATGGTCAAGGAAATGTACCGCGTTCTAAATGAGGATAAGGCTGAATTCTACACGATTCCAAATGACCGCGACATGCTCACACAGCTTCTTTTCTTCTACGAGATTTCAGATTCAAGTTCCCTTTATGACGATTTGACTGAAACCTACAATGCAGCTCACGTTCATGTTGAAATTTCAGATTACAACGCAAACATCATTGTGGACGACATAGAAAAAGCTGAGGCAAGCGCAAAAAGGCTTTTCCCGGATGCAAAGGTCGCGGTAGTCGGTACGGTTGCAGAAAATGCGGCGATGAACAGCACGATTGTTACCAGCGAGCTTAAATCTTTCGGTTCTTCTTTCGTGATGATTGCCATCCTGCTCATAATCGTCTTTGCAAGTCTTCGCGGCGGCCTGATTGCGATGATTCCAAACCTTGCTCCTGTCCTTCTGATTGGAGCCGTCATGGGTTACGCAAAAATGCCTCTTGATGAAGTCACTATGATGATTATGCCAATGATTCTTGGAATCGCGGTCGATGATACGATTCACTTTTCAAACCACATCAAGTACAAGCTTGAGGGCGGAAAGACTTATTCGCAAGCACTTGCAGAAACTTTCCGTGAAATCGGCAAGACCATGGGAACAACGACCTTTATTCTTTGCGCAATGTTCCTCATGTACTGCTTCAGCCCGATTACGGCTATGTTCAGAATCGGCCTGCTTTCAATCGTAGGTCTCGGTTCTGCCCTGATTGCCGACTACACCCTCACACCAGCTTTAATCTGCATAACAAAACCGTTTGGAAAGAAATAAATGTAATGGAGGTAAAAAAGATGAAAAAAAGTTTAATTACAAAGTTTGCAAGTGCACTTCTTCTGGTTGCTGGAAGCCTCTGCATCGCCGAGGAACTTACAGGCTACGAAATCGCAAGACGCGCTGACTCTGTTGACGAGGGAAAAACTTCGTCCTACACAGCTACGATGACCCTCACGAACAAAAAGGGAGCCACACGCACACGGGAAATCTTCATGCGCTCAAAAGATTACGGCAACGTAAAGAAAAACGTGATTGTATTTACAATGCCAAAGGATGTTTCCGGGGTCGCATACCTTTCATTTGACTATCCTGACGGTGAAGACGGGGTTAAGCCAGATTCAGACAACTGGCTTTACATGCCTGCGATGAAAAAGGTCCGCCGGATTTCAGGAAGCAGCAAGGACGATGACTTCATGGGCTCAGACTTCACCTACTCCGACATGGGCGACCGCGGCCTTACAAAAGACACATTCAACCTGCTCGGCTCGGAAACTGTCGATGGTTTTGACTGCTGGAAAGTCGAATTCATCGCAAAGGACAAGTCAGAAAAAACACAGAGGCGAATTCTCTGGTTCAGAAAGGACAACTACAAGACCGTCAAGGGTGAATACTACGACAGGCAGAACGTCCTCACCAGAGAACTCACCTGCTCTGGCATAAAGCAAATCGACGGAATCTGGACTACAGAAAAAATGTTCATGAAAAACGTCATTACAGCTCATTCCACCCTGCTCGAAATGAAGGACACTAAATACAACATGAGTCTGGACGACAATTTGTTCACGGTCAACACGATTGAGAGGGGAAATTTGAGATAGAAGTCGAACCTGCCTCAGGCAATCCACAGGGATTAATTATGAAAGCAAAAAAAGTTATATCCGTTATTTTTCAATTTTTAATTTTCATTTTTCCATTTTCCGCCCTCGACTACTCCCCGGAAGGAAGCATTGAAAGCCTCTGGGCTGCCGGACTTCCGAATGCACACGACAATGCAGGAAAATTCCTCGTCGGAAATATAACAGCCTCAGGCTCTCTTAAAGTCTACGGCGAGGAAAGTACGGCATTCGTCGACGGTGAAGTCACAAGCGATGCGCTTAAAGACAATGAGCTGTCCTTCAAGCTCAGGGAAGCATGGGCGGATTACGACGATGGCTTTTGGGCTTTGCGGGCTGGAAGGCAGATTAACGCATGGGGAAAGGCTGACGGTCTTCAGGTGGCGGACATTCTCTGCCCCAAGGACAATTCAGTTCTGATTGCAAGCGAATATGCTGATTCAAGACTTGGAATCGATGCAATCCGTCTCAGTCTTAAAGGAGAGAACCTTGTCTGCGATGCTTACTGGATTCCGATTTCCCAGGTTGCAAAAAATGCCGAAGCCTCGCTTGAGCACAGCGAAGCAGCTGTCCGGCTGGCCTCATATTTTCCATTCGCGGATTTTTCAATCTACGGATTTTATGGCTATGACCGCCAGCCCCTTCCAATTCTTTCCGATAGCAGCAAAAAAATTGCAATGGTGGGAGCGGACACGGCTATTCCTGTTAAGGAAATCGTCCTCCGTGCAGAAGGAGCATTCTTTCCAGAACGATATTCCCAAAAAAATCAGCTTGTCGCGCTCGCAGGCTTTGACTGGAATTCTTCGCTAATAACGATAACTGCCCAGTATTACATGGACTATCTTACAGGCGATTTGGAAAACTTCGGACGGAAAGCATATCTTCATCAGGCAAGTCTGAGCCTTTCAAAATCCTTCCTGCAGGATACGCTCAAATTTTCATTTTCAGGTCTGCTGGGACTTAATGATTTTGACAGCATGCTCTCCTTCAAGGGCGAGTACAGCATTACAGACCAGCTCTGCCTGACTTTAGGCTCGGACATTTTCATGAAGGGACCAGACAAAGACAAGAATGGCTTTTACGGTGCCTACCAGGATTTCAGTTCAGCATACATAAAAGCAGAATTTAAATTTTAAAAGGAGAATAAAATGGCAGAAAAAAAACGTACAAACCAAAAAAAATCCCTTCTATCGTGGATTTTTACCTTTGCGGGCGAAAAAAAGCCCATGTACTGGGCAAGCGTCTTCTTTGCAGTCCTCTGCGTTGCATGCGCCCTCGCACCTTACGTCATCATCGCGGATATCGTAAGAAAGCTTCTTGAGGGAGTTCGTGACTGGAATGTCTACCTTCGTGAAGCCGGAATTACCGCCGCATTCTGGGTGGGAAACGCTGTCTTCCACATGATTTCTACGACTCTGAGCCATGTCGCAACCTTCAACCTGCTTGCAAACATCAGGAAAAAGCTCTGCGACAAGCTTGCCCGCGTTCCTCTCGGAGCCGTCCTCGACCTTCCTTCGGGCACCCTCAAAAACATCCTTATCGAGCGCATCGACAGCATGGAGACGACTTTAGCCCACATCGTCCCGGAATGGACCAGCAATCTTCTGCTGCCCCTCGTGATGTTCGTCTATCTTTTCCACATCGACGCCCGCATGGGATTTGCCTCGCTGATTACCCTTCCAATCGGCATGATTGCTTCCTGCTTCATGATGCGAAACATGACTGAACGTTTTCAGAACGCAATCGACAAAACAAAAATCCTGAATGACACGGCGGTCGAATACATCAACGGAATCGAAGTCATCAAAGCATTCGGAAAATCAAAGTCATCTTACGAAAAATTCGTCGTGGCAGCAAAAGAAGGCTCTGACTGTTATGTTGAATGGATGCGCGACTGCATCTGGCCTTTCACAATCGCCTTTGTAATCGCCCCTTCTACACTTCTCGCAGTCCTTCCAATCGGCGGATATTTCTTCCTGACCGGAAGCCTTTCTGCCGTAAACTTCATCACAATCATCATCCTTTCGATGAGCGTTATTCAGCCCCTTCTTGTAGTCTATTCTTACCACGATGACATCGCAAAAGCCGGGGTAATTTTCGGTGAGGTCGGCGGAATCCTCTACATGAAGGAACTTGAGCGCCCGGAAAGCGACAGGAAAAAGCCAGGCGACAACTCAATCGAACTCAAAGACGTGAGATTCAGCTACCACAAAAACATTGAGGGAGAAAGCAAAAAAGAAATTTTGCACGGCATAAATCTTTCACTTCCTTCAGGCTCTTACACAGCCCTTGTCGGCCCCAGCGGCAGCGGAAAGTCAACGATTGCCCGTCTTATTGCTTCTCTCTGGGACACAGATTCAGGCTCAGTCGAAATCGGCGGCATAAATATCCGCGACCTTTCACTCGAAGAATACAACCGCCGGGTCGCATACGTCAGCCAGGATAACTTCCTCTTTGACCTGAGCGTGCGGGAAAACATCCGTCTCGGAAAACCGGAAGCAACGGACAAAGAAGTCGAAGAAATCGCCAGAAAAAGCGGCTGCTATGACTTCATCATGAGCCTTGAAAAGGGCTTTGACACAATCGTCGGTGGAAGCGGAGCACATTTGAGCGGCGGTGAGCGGCAGAGAATCGCAATTGCCCGGGCAATGATGAAAAACGCCCCGATTGTAATTCTTGACGAGGCAACGGCTTACACAGATCCTGAAAACGAGGCAATAATCCAGGAAGGAGTCGCTCATCTTGTAAAAGGAAAGACTCTGATTGTAATCGCCCACAAGCTTTCGACAATTCAGGATGCGGACAAAATCGTCGTCATAAAGGACGGTCTTGTTGATTCAGAAGGAAAACACGAAGAACTTCTCGCAAAGGGCGGACTTTACAAATCAATGTGGGAAGCACACATTTCATCAAAAGACAGTGGGGAGGCAGCATAATGTTTGAAATTTTACAAAGATTCTTTAATTTCTGCGACAAAGAAAATCGCCGCAAATTTCACCTTGCAATGATAATCGGCGTAGTCAATTCATTTTTCATGGCACTGAGGATTGCCGCCGTTGCCGTAATGATTTCTGGAATAATCAGAAGCCTAAAGGACGGAGTTCCATTCACGGCAAACACAATATGGCTTTCGCTCGGAATCATGTCATTCAGCCTGCTCGGTGCAATCATAACAAAAAAGAACATGAGCATGTGGCAGACCGAAGGCGGCTACAGGACGGCCGCGAACAAACGCATAGAAATCGCCGAACATCTGCGCTACATTCCCATGGGCTACTTCAACGAAAACTCGCTGGGACAGATTACATCAGTCACCACAAACACTATGGAGCTTTTGGGAGACGTTGCCACCAGAGCCGTAATGCTCGTAATGCAGGGACTTTTAGACTCAGCCCTCATCATCGCCATGATTTTCTTCTTCGACTGGCGGATTGCCCTGATTGCCCTTGCAGGCTTTGCCCTTTTCCAGTTCGTAAACATTTTCATGCGCCTTTCAGTCCGCTCTATTTCGGTTCAAAAAGACAAGGCTGACACGGCACAGGTTTCAAAAATCCTCGAATACATTCAGGGAATCGCCGAAGTCCGCGCCTACAACATCACGGGTCCGCGCCGCACCGAACTCAACGCCATAATCGACCACTGCAAGAGAACATTCATCAAAATGGAACTGCACTGTATCCCCTTTGCCTGCATCCAGAGCATAATCGCAAAGCTTGCGGGAGTTGCAATAATGATTGCTTCGATTTTCTTTTATTTGAACGGCACCATGCTCCTTTCAAACTGCGCCGTAATGCTGATTTGTTCCTTCATGCTTTTTGGCGCAATGGAATCTGGCGGCAACTATTCGGCACTCCTTCGCGTAATCGACATAGCGGTAAAAAAAGCAGAAGCAATTCTCAATGTTCCGATGATGAGTATAGATGGTAGCGAGCGGCCTGTGGAACAGGCAAAAACAGTCCAGTGGACTGTTTTTAGCGAGTCTCCGAGCAGCTATGCTGCGAAGGCGGAAGTGAGCAAGGAGACAGAGAGCGTCCTGAATCTTTCTGCATCAAACATTTCCTTTGCCTACGACAAAAAGAAAATCATCGACGGCGTTTCGCTTACAATTCCTGAAAAGAGCACGACAGCAATCGTGGGGCCTTCTGGCGGTGGAAAGACAACACTCTGTCACCTTCTTGCCCGCTTCTGGGACGTTGATTCAGGCGAAGTCACGCTTGCAGGAAAAAATATCCGCGATTACGACATGGACAACCTGATGGTAAACTTCAGCTTCGTATTCCAGAATGTCTACCTCTTCCACGATACAATCGCAAACAACATCCGCTTTGGCGAGCCTGATGCCCCGATGGAAAAAGTCATCGAAGCCGCAAAAAAAGCTTGCTGCCACGAATTCATTTCGGCTCTTCCCAACGGCTACGACACAGTTATTGGCGAAGGTGGAGCAAGCCTTTCTGGCGGCGAAAAGCAGCGAATCTCAATCGCCCGCGCAATCATGAAAGACGCTCCGATTATCATCCTCGATGAAGCAACGGCAAATGTTGACCCTGAGAACGAGCGCGATTTAATGGAAGCCGTTCGTGAACTTACCCGCGAAAAAACGGTAATCATGATTGCACACCGGCTCAAAACAGTCCGCAACGCTGACCAGATTATCGTAATCGACAAAGGCAAAATCGCTGAGCAGGGAAAGCACGACGAGCTTATAAAAATGAACGGAATCTACGCACGATTCATAGATTCACGAAAGAAAGCTGTCAGCTGGAAACTGTAAAAATTAAAAAAAAATCCAGAGTCTTTTTTAAGGCTCTGGATTGACTCCGATTTGTTCCCATCTAAAAACTGAATTTACATCTTACATAGCCCGTACTCAAATCCTTGTATGAGCCGTACTGGCCGTCCCGGTCAGGGCCTGGGATAAAGACATAGGCTCCGCCAGAAAGATTTATCTGGTCTGAAAGGCTGTATGTTACAACAGGTTTTATAAAGCTGTCAAAATCGTTCAGACCGAGGACTCCGCTAAGGCTTAATTCAAGAGTGTCTGCCAGAAGTTTTTTTGACACGCTCAAAGTCGCTCCATGCTGCAAGGCTTTTTCCCTCTCAAGATTTTCAAGCTCTCCAAAAACGTAATCGCAGTAATACTGGGCGGTAAAAGTCCAGCCCTCAGGCATCCAGTCGAGACCAGCAAGTGCTGAAATTTCATTGCGCTGAAGGGAGCTTTCAATTGAAGCGGAAGAAAGTGTTTCTGCAGAAAACATTTTTTCTTCTATAATAGAGTTGCTTGATTTTTGAAAATGCCTTTCCGGGAAGAAAGCCGCTTCCATGCGGAGAACGGTCTCTTTGATTGGAATTGCGGCGTCCATTCCCAGCATTGCCATGTCCTTATACTCGCCGGTCACATTCACGCCCTCTGCTGACATCGTGTAATTCAAAAATGGCATATCGTCTCTTCCGTAAAATCCGTAGAGCGAAAAATCCAGGACTGAAAAATATCCCGAAAACTTTAAGCCGAATTCGCCCTTCGACATTTTAGACTCAGGCTTTTCAAATTTTGCGCCGGAAAGCTTAGCCGGTGTAAAAAAAGGAATCCAGTATGCGTCAGCCGTAAACTGATTTCCATTTACAGAAAAACGAAGAGCGTCAATTGCAAGCTTTTCATTTGTCGTCATGACGGCAAGGCTTGAAAGGTCTTTCGGACAGATTACGTTTGTAATGTCGATTCCGTCAGCCTTACCCCATGCAGTCTTCTGCCGCCCGACCCGAAGACCTAAAGAATCCGAAGTGTAGTCCAGCCAGCATTCAGAAAGCGAGAAATCCTCAGAATCTTCAATCGAGTCGTATCTTGCCGAGCCTTCAACAAGAGCAGAACTCTTTCCAAAATAGGAATCAATTTTCCCGGTAAAGGAAGTTTCGCCCAAAGTCATGCGGCCTCTGGCAGTGTCCTTGTCAGTCCAGGGGGCACCCGCCCCCCAGAGAGTTTCAAGAGTTCCGGAGAATTTTACTTCCTGTGAGATTGCACAGTGGAAACCAAAAAGTAAAAAAATGGCTGATAAAATTAATTTCTTCATCTGATTCTGCCTTTTTCAAGTGCGGCTACAGTAAGCATTGAGTCGTCAATATCACCGCCGTCGTAAACGATGTTTGATGTCTCAAAAAGTGACCAGGTGCCGCTCTGAACGTTTTCCATTTTCATTCTCTGGGCGGTTGTAAAGCCCTTGATTGTCGTAAAATCTGTACAGGTCAAAAGGCGGTGAAGCTGGTTCTGTCGGTCAAAAAGCTCGCATTTTCTGAGGATGAAGTCAGATTTTGCGATGTAAGAAATGTAGCGCGGGTCTTTTTCACTTTTGTCCTTAGCGATGCACTCGACCTTGTAACATTCCGTTCCCTCCACGCTCTCTTCGCCCAAAAGGTTGTATTCGTAATCGTTCAGGCTGCGCTCTCCCATGTCGCGGTAGGTGAAGTCGGTTCCCATGAAGCTTCCGTCACTTTCTGAGCCGCTTGAAGCGATTCGCCGGGTCTTTTTCATTGCAGGCATATAGAGCCAGTTGTCAGAATCTTTTTTGTTGCCGTTTGCATCTTCCTCGTACTCAAACATGAGGTAGCCTGTGCCAGAAACGTCTTTCGGCGTTACAAAGACGATGACTTCTTTTTTGACGTCGCCGTAATCCTTGCTTTTCATGATGACTTCACGTTTTCTGTCCGAGCCTTTCTTCGAGTGAATCGTAAGAGTCGCAGTTGAAGATGCTGTTACAGGCTCAGGAATTTCGTCAGCTTTTTTCATAATCTCGTAACCCGTAAGTGACTGTGCAAAAAGTCCTGCTCCCATAAGAATTGATGTGAATGCAAAAAATACTTTCTTCATAATGAATCTCCTTTCAAAGTTATTGGGCGGGGGAAGTCTCCCCCTCGCTCCAAAGCCCTCGCTTCGCTCCGGTCTTTTTCGCTACCCCTTCTCCTAAGGGGCAAGCCCCTTAAAATCTCCACAGTGGTTTGCGGTTCAGGCATAGCCTTCACCGAGACTCGCCTAGAAACTCGTCTCACGAGTTTCTTCGCCAAAGGCGACCGGCTCCCTTCCGCGCTCGAAGCACAGCTTCGAACGAGACTCGCCTAAAATCTTGTCTCACAAGATTTTTCGCTTTCAGCGACCGGCTCCCTACCCGCAACGCCCGCTTCTTTATCGAATGGCTTTGTGATGTATAAGAGCACCGGCGTAATCGTGTAGTCCGCAATCAGTGCGCTTCCAAGGCCGACTACCGAAAGCCAGCCGATGTTCACCAGAACGTTCATCGTGCTTGTAAGGAAAATCGCGAACATGGCGCAGAGGATAATTGTCGTCATTATCATCGTCTTTCCGATCTCGCGGTAAGAATTTTCAATCGCGCTGCGGTAATTTCCGGTAAGCTCAAAGTGATACTTAATGTGGTTTGTAAAGTGAATCGTGTCGTCAACGGCAATTCCAAGAATCATCGGCATGATCATAGCCGTAATCATGTCCAGATTGACTCCTGCATAGCCCATGATTCCGCCAATCAGCACAATCGGCACCACATTCGGAATCATTGCGATAAATCCTGTCCTGAGCGATGTGAAGGCAAGAACAAGGAGAACGAGGATTATAATCAGCGACGTTCCAATCGATTTGATTGAACCGCGCACAAGTTTTCCGTTCATCTGGGCATACTGAACGACCTGACCTACAACGCCGGCATTCTGTGCGTCCGGGAAGAGCTCTGCAACCCATCTTTTAACTTCTGCAAGATTCTTTACGATTTCTTCTCCGTCGTAACCCGAAAGCTCAATCTGTAAATATGCCGCCCTGAAGTCATTGCTGAT
The DNA here is from genome assembly GCF_014201975.1 of Treponema ruminis. Classification (NCBI taxonomy): domain Bacteria; kingdom Pseudomonadati; phylum Spirochaetota; class Spirochaetia; order Treponematales; family Treponemataceae; genus Treponema; species Treponema ruminis. The sequence continues at coordinate 304,273 of NZ_JACHFQ010000002.1, forward strand.
GTAGTCATACAGGTCCGTTCCGCCCGAGATTTCATAGAGGAACATAATCTGAGTCACCAAATCCTGGTCGTCTGGAATGACATAGGCTTCAGGATTGTCTTCGTTCAGAGTGCGGTTCATTTCCTTTACGATTTTTGTGACCGAAGAAACACGCGGCTTTCCGTTTGAGATTTTAGTCTGGCTCAAAGTTCCGATTCTCTCTGCAAGAATATCCATGTTCTTCAGCACCCGGGGATTTTTAATCGCATCCTCGTCAGAGTATTCAATCAGGACCTCATACTCGTACTGGCTTCCGAGCTGGCTCCTTGTGATTTCAAGAAGTCGCTTGATGTAAGGAGTGCGCTCGCCCATCATGTCCGAGTAATTCATGTTTACCTTGATTTTGAAAATTCCCGGAATGACGGCGGCCGCAAGCAAAACTGTAGCAATCACGGTAATCCATTTTTTGTTGAGGATTGATTTTCCCATCGCCTCAACACGCAAATCCGATTTCGTAGCCCCTTCCGAATCAGCAAAAGCTGGATCCGGTTCCTTGTCCTTTCCGAAACTGTAGAGTACAGGAAGAAGGATTATGATGTAGGCAAAAACTGCAAAAACCGTAGCGGCTGTAATTCCGCCAACCCAGCGCATCGGCTTGATTCCGGCTGCAAGGAAGGAAAGCATACCCGCCATGGTCGTGATTACCGTAAAGAAGAGAGCCCAGCCTGAATCACGAACTCCCATCACGATTGATTCCTTTCGCCTGCCGGTTTTTCGGAAGTACATCTTAAAGCTGTTGATGTAGTGAACCGAATATCCGACCGCAAGAGCCATTGAAAGAAGCACGGTAATCATGATCATCGAGTTGTTGCCCTTGATTCCAAGCCAGCCTGAAAATCCGAGCGTTGTCGTAAGCGCTCCGACTGTTGAAATCGAAGGAACGACAATTCCGCGAAGGGAGCGGATAAAAATTATAAGGCAGACCAGCATTACAAGAAATCCCAGGGAAATGCGGGTTGCAAGCTGATTCATCGTTACGGCTTCTTCCTCGAATTCCGTGTAGCTCATGCCGGCCGGGCGGATTTCCCATTTATCTGACTTATACTTGGGGTCGTTGAAAATCTTCATGGCAGGCGGTGCGATTTTTTGCATCGCATCGGTAAGGTTTTCCGAATACTGCTCAAGGTTCACGATAAGCCAGGTTTCAGTCGCATCGGCACTTACAAGCGTATTTACGAGCGACTCTCGGCTTAAAATAAAGGCCTTTTTTTGGGCAAGCTCAGCCGCGTCCTCTGGCACTCCGTCTTTAAAAGGACTTGTAACCTCAAAGCCCTCTTCCGTACCGATCGGAATTGAAAGCTCCATAAGGCTCGTGATGCTTCCCGCATAGGGAACATTCTGCAAGAGCTCGTCTCCAAGCTCGTCAATCATCTGAAGGACTTCCGGGTCAAAAACGTCATCCGCCTTGATGTGGGCAAGAAGGCTGTCTGTCGAGCCAAAAATGTCTTCAAAATGATCCTGATTCTGCTTTGTGGTCTCCCAGTCGTCAAACCAGTCTTCCTCGCCGTTGTCAAGCTTGAGGCGGCCAAGGCCCATGCTTCCGACAACAGTAACGACAATCAGACAGATAAGAAAAGCCCAGCGGTGCCTTACTTCAAAGCGTCCGAACTTTTCAAACCAGTCGTTAATCTTTTTTACTTTCATAAAAAGCTCCTTTTTACGATAACACTGTTACCAATTTCTGATAACAACGTTATCTTAACGATAACACTGTTATCTTGTCAATAGATTTTGATAACATTGTTATCATTTTTCATTGACAAAGCCCTCTTTTTATCGCAAACTATTTCTCATGGCAGATTCTTCAAGCGAAACAAAAAAGAAGCTTCTCGAAAGCGCAAAAAAGGAATTCCTCGAAAAAGGCTTTACAGGAGCCTCCCTGCGCACGATTGCCGCAAATGCAGGAGTCACGACAGGAGCCATGTACCGCCACTTCAAGGACAAGGACGCTTTTTTCTGCGCCCTTGTAGACGATGCCATCGAAGCAACTAAAAAAGTTATAATGCTTGCCGATCCCAAAAATCACGAAAACCTCACTCCCGATCAAATGCAGGAGCACATAGAATCTGAGAGAAAGTCAACCAGAGACTTCCTCGACTACATGTACGAAAATTTTGACGCCTTCACCCTTCTCCTAAGAAAGTCAGCAGGCAGCACTCACGAGCATTTTCAGGAAAACATCTGCGAGCTGTATACAAAAAACTGCGAGAAGACTTTTGCCTGGATGTACGAGCAGAAAATCACCACAAAAAAACTTTCGCCAATGACACTTCACTTTATGGCTTCAACAGTGATCAACGCTTTCTGTGACATCGTCCTCCACAACATGCCCCAAAAAGAAGCTCAGGAGTACATCGCTGACCTCATGGAATTTACAAGTTCCGGCGCCTACAAGCTGCTGGGTATCAAAACTGAATAAATTTTATTGCTGAATCAGCCTTTATAATTTATAATTATTTAAAGGTTTCAGCAGCTATGGAAATGACGGTAGACTTATTTGACAGCATCATCAACACTTCACAGGACTGTGTATTCTGGAAAGACAAAAACAGGCGCTTTCTCGGCGTCAATCAGGCTTTTCTTGATTATTACGGATTCGAATCGGCAGACGTCTTAATCGGCAAAAACGATGAAGAAATGGGCTGGCATTCCGATCCGGATCCCTACATGCAGGATGAGCTTCGTGTCCTTGCCGGCAAAACTACCTACAAAGTACATGGAAAATGCTTCATAAAAGGCGAAGAAAGGGACATCATAGCCTCAAAACGCCCCCTGTATAACGGTGACGAAATCGTCGGCCTTGTAGGGAGCTTTACCGACATCACAGACGTAATCCGCGGCAAAGAAAAGAACGACGGATCCCAGGTCCTTTACACAATCGACAAGCTCAGGAAATACAGCTTTTTCGATAAAATCATCGACGAAATCAGCCTGGACCAGATTCTTGACCCCCTCACAGGTATCTTAAACCGCTCATACGCCCTCAAGTTCGTCCGCTCCCTCATCGCAAAAAAGACTCCCTTTACATTTTCAATCATCGATCTGGACAATTTCAAATTCATCAACGACACTTACGGCCACACGGCGGGCGACAAAGTTCTGGCAACCGTTTCAAAAAGCCTGGCCGAAGTCACGGACGGCTTTGCCCTCGCAGGAAGGTTCGGCGGTGACGAACTTCTCCTTATCGACTTAAAAAACATCACCACAAAAGACAAAATCAACTTTTTTGAAAGAGTCTACGGCTCGTCAAACACCCTGCGCAAAGAAATTTTCTTTGAAAACGGCTCCGCCTTTGTTACCGGAACATCGGGCTGCGCTTCATTCCCGGAAGATTCAGACAATTTCTCCCACTTATTCGGCCTCATCGATAAAATGCTCTACCTGGGCAAGAACCTGGGCCGCAACTGCTATAAGGTTTATGAGGAAGAAAAGCACAAATACGTTGAAATCCGCAAAATAGCCAAAAACGGCATATTCAAGAACATGTACAAATTAAGGACCGGCATAGAATCCGAAAAAGGCTTTGAAAACAAGCTGTCAAAAGTCGTGCCGCAAATTTGCGAAATCTTACAGGTTGCAGACCTCTACTACGTTGATTCCCAAGGAAAAATGCATGGCGTTCTGGACAAAAACTTCACCGGCGATGCATCCGATTTATCCAACATCATGGAAGAAGACTTGTTTTCCCAGGGCTCCCTGGACTTAATAAAGGCCCATTCCCCAAAATTCCACAAGGTTCTTTCCAAAAACGGCTTTGAATCCGTCTTAATTTCCCGCATCCGAAAAGAGGACAAAGTCAAAGGCTATCTGGTCTGTGCCGTAGACCGCAGCCTCAGAATCTGGCAGGAAAATGAGTGCGCTGTACTTTATTATCTTGCAGGTCTTTTAGCCGATTAAAAAAAAATCAAAAAAGTTATTGACACAAAACTCTAATTAGCATAAACTAACTATGAAAGTTAGTCATATCTAACTCTTTTAGTACCTCTTGGCGGAGCAAGGCCTTTTGACATTTTCTTGCCTTGCTCCGTCTTTTTTTTTGGAGTTTCCAAATGGGTTTCGATGAGACAATCATTCACTGTGCTTCCCCTGCACTCTGCGGAATAAAGCCCGCCTGTCTTTTTTCGCTGCCGGACCAAAAATACGCCGACGGCTCAGAAAAGATGCATCAATGGCAGAACCTCTTTTCAAAAGAAAAAAGATATTTCGTACCGGTCAAAAAAAGTGACGGCAGGTTCCTCTTCTTCGTTTACGACAAAATCCTTCTTGAAAAAATGCTCAGAAATCCCAAAAACCGCGCCTACCTTGCCTCAAAAGGCTACCAGGTCGAAAAGGGACTGGAATTCGTCCTTGCAGAGCTCTTTCACAGGCTGGCCGCAAACGAGTCTTTTCCCCATGAAGTCGGTCTTTTTCTGGGCTATCCCCTCGAAGACGTAGTCGGCTTTGAAAGGCACGGAGCCCAGGATTTTAAGTATTCGGGAATCTGGAAGGTCTACGGCGACAAGGAAAGTGCAATCCAGAGGATGAAACTCTACAAAAACTGCACTGAAACATGCATGAAATTACTTGCCTCGGGACTTTCGGTTCCGCTGGCAACAAAAAAATATAAGAGCCAAAAAGGAGGCATAAAATGAAAGCAGCTATTGTTTACGCAACAACGACAGAAAACACTGAAAGGCTGGCTGGTGCGGCTTTGGAAGGAGCCAGGGCAGCAGGCTATGAGGCAAGCATTGCAACGGCAGATAGTGCAGATGCATCAGAAACACTTTCGGCAGACTTGATTCTTCTGGGAAGTCCGGCCATGGGAGCAGAACAGCTCGAGGACTCAATGGAAAGCTTTTTCTCAGAAATTGAAGGAAGCCTGAGCGGCAAAAAAGTCGGTCTCTTCGGCTCATACGACTGGGGCGACGGCCAGTGGCTTTCAGACTGGGAAGAAAGGGTCAAAAATGCGGGCGCAGACTTTGCAGGAAGCGTAAAATCCCAGCTTTCTCCAGATGAAGAGGCCCTTGAAGCCGTAAAGAAACTGGCAGGAAAATAAAAATTTAAGAGGGGAAAGCCTTCCCCTGCGCACGCACTTTGTTGCGTGCTACCCCTTCTCCTAGGGGCCAAGCCCCCTAAAACCCCCGCAAGACAGTCTTAGCCCAGCGCTACGTCAAGAACCATCATCAGCGCAAAGCCCAGCGCAAAACCAATCGTGCAGATATCAGTCTTTTCGTCACGGCTTGCCTCAGGCAGAAGTTCCTCAACAACTACATAAACCATGGCTCCGGCCGCAAAAGAAAGAAGATAAGGCAAGAATGGCAGAATCAGCGAAGTGAGCAGAATCGTAACCAGGGCCGCAAGAGGCTCCACCGCTCCTGAAAGGGTGCCGTAGCAGAATGACTTGAACTTGCTGTTTCCTTCCGAGCGAAGGGGCATGGAAATAATGGCTCCTTCCGGGAAATTCTGAATTGCGATTCCGATTGCAAGGGCAAGGGCATCAGCCGAAGAAAGGGCGCCTCCGTTCAAAAAACTTGCAAAAACGACGCCGACCGCCATTCCCTCAGGAATATTATGGAGGGTAACGGCAAAAACAAGCATCATGGTGCGGCTTATTTTATTTACCCCCGCTTTTGGACCTTCAGGATTTTTTGCCATCGCGTGCAGGTGAGGCGTGATTTTATCGAGCAGGAAAAGGAAAGCAACGCCGAGTGAAAATCCGACCAGGGCCGGCAAAAATGCAAGACGTCCCATGGGCTCCGACATGTCCATGGCAGGAATAAGAAGAGACCAGACGGAAGCGGCAATCATTACACCCGCCGCAAATCCCAGCAGGGCACGCTGAATGCCGTCCCTCATCTGACGCTGCATGAAAAATACCATGCCAGACCCCAGCATAGTTCCCAAAAAAGGAATCAAAAGGCCTAAAACAGTTATATTCATATGAAAAGTATAACATATTTTAAGATTTCTTGACAGTCACTGACGTAATTTTGATTTTTTTATAATTTTTTTTGATTTTTCGCTTCTAACCGCTTGACCATTATAAGCCCTTCTGATATAGTATCAAACATCAGTTACATGGTGCCTGTAGTTCAGTGGTAGAGCGTCAGATTGTGGATCTGATTGTCGTGGGTTCGAGCCCCATCAGGCACCCAATCTGCTCTAGGCTTTGAGTCAAAGGCAGCATTAACCAAAATGCGTTCGTAGCTCAATTGGATAGAGTAACGGACTTCGAATCCGTAGGTTGCACGTTCGATCCGTGTCGGACGCATATTTTTAACTGATTATTCGGGCGACTAGCTCAGTTGGTAGAGCAACAGACTCTTAATCTGTGGGTCCGGGGTTCGAGCCCCCGGTCGCTCATTTCAAGCACAAGCTTGAAGAGAATCGGAATTGCGGCACTTTGCCTATGCCGAGTTTAACGCGAGAGTGGTGAAATTGGCATACACGCTAGACTTAGGATCTAGTGCTTCGGCGTAAGGGTTCAAGTCCCTTCTCTCGCATAACTTTTAGTTATGATTTTTGCGGAAATAGCGCAGTGGTAGCGCGTCACCTTGCCAAGGTGGATGTCGCGGGTTCGAATCCCGTTTTCCGCTCTAACTGTTCAGCAGAATTGCTGAAGCGAACAGTTTATTGCAATAAAACAGATGCAAATTAATTTTTTTGCGGAAATAGCGCAGTGGTAGCGCGTCACCTTGCCAAGGTGGATGTCGCGGGTTCGAATCCCGTTTTCCGCTCTAACTTGGGCGATTTAGATTTCATCTGAATCGCTTTTTTTATTTCAACATTTAAGGGGACTAGTGTGAAAGTCACAAAAGAAATCGAAAAATTGGAGCATTCAGCAGCAAAACTCACCGTTACAGTTGCAAAAAAGGATGTTGCCGACAGCTACAACGAAACAATCAGCAAATATGTAAAGCAGGTTCAGATTCCTGGCTTCCGCAAAGGTCATGTTCCAGCTTCTGTTCTTGAGAGAAAATATGGCGAGCAGATTAAAATGGAAGCAGCCAGCGATCTCATCGACAAATCACTCAACGAAATCTTCTCTGACGAAAAGGAATTGGAGAACCGCCCTCTTCCTTACGCACAGCCAGTTCTCGAGAAAATGCCAGAATTCGACACATCAAAAGACTTCGTATATACAGTAACTTATGATGTATTCCCAAAGGTAGACCTCAAGGGCTTCGACTTCAAGTCAGTAACAATCAAAGAGCCACAGGTAACAGTTGGCGATGCAGAGCTTAACGAAGAGCTCAAAGGCATCCAGGAGCGCAACGCTGTTGTTATCGACAAAAAAGATGACGAGAAAGCAGAAAAAGACAACATCCTCACAATTTCTATCGTAGAGAAAGACGAGAATGGTGCTGAAATCGCTTCAACAAAACGCGAGGAATTCACTTTCACTCTCGGAACAGCTGAGAATGTTTACAAAATTGACGACGACCTCATCGGAATGAAGAAAGGCGAGTCAAAAGAAGTTTCTAAAACTTATGACAAAGACGAAAAAGATGCAGAGCTTGCAGGCAAAACAAAGAAATATTCTGTAACTGTTAAACAGATTAAAGTCCGCAACCTCCCTGCTCTTGACGACGAGCTTGCACAGGATGTAAACGAGAAGTTCAAGACTCTCGACGACCTCAAAAAGGACATCATGCGCAATCTTGAAAACGCAAAGACAAACAAAATCAACGAAATCAAAACAAACGACTTGCTCTCACAGCTTGTTGAGAAGAACCCGTTTGAAATTCCTGCAAGCATGCTCAACGCAGAGCTTGACGGCCGCTGGAGAATGATGGCTCAGCAGTTCCAGACAACACCAGAGGAACTCGACAAAATGATCACAGCTTCAGGCCAGAAAAAGGAAGACATGCTCAAGGAATGGACTGGCGACGCAGAGAAAATGCTCAAGAGCAGAATCATCGTTGACAACCTCCTCAAAGAGCGAAACATTTCTGTTACTCCAGAGGAAATCGAGTCTGAGTATCAGAAAATCGCTGATGCTAACGGAATCACAGTTGACGAAGTTAAACAGCACTATGCTGATCCTCGTGCAAAAGAATACCTTATTGACGAGGCAAAAGAGCAGAAGCTTTACAAAGAGATTTTTGCTGAGGCAAAAGTTTCAAAAGGTGACAAGGTATCATTCAAAGACTTGTTCAACTTGAAATAATAGCGAAGATTTTCTAAAAATCTCCGATTTAAAGCGGAATGTTCCAAATTTTTTTCGGAAACATTCCGTTTTTTTTTGGATTTTTTTGAAAAATTCATTATATTTATATAAAGGATTTTTTATAATGAACGAACAGATGAACAATTACATGCCTAGCGTTATCGAGCGAAGTGGAAACGGCGAGCGATTTTATGACATTTATTCACGACTTTTAAAAGACCGCATCATTTTCGTTGACGGCGAAATCAACGACTTAAACGCGGACTTGGTCGTAGCACAGATTCTCTTCCTGGAGTCAGAAAACCCGGATAAAGACATCAGCATTTACATCAACTCTCCTGGCGGAAGCGTTACAGCTGGTCTCGCAATCTATGACGCCATGCAGTACGTCAAATGCGACATTCAGACAATCTGTATCGGTCAGGCAGCCAGCATGGGAGCAATTTTGCTTGCAGGCGGCACAAAAGGCAAACGATTCGCCCTTCCCTCTTGCCGTGTAATGATTCATCAGCCACGCGGCGGTGTTCAGGGACAGGAAAGCGACATCGCAGTTCAGGCCAAAGAAATCATCCGCCTCAAAAAGCTTTCAATCAAATATCTTGCAGAAAAATGCGGTAAGTCAGAAGACGAAGTCGCAAAAGACATGGAAAGAGATTTCTTCATGAGCGCAGAAGACGCACTTAAATACGGAATCGTAGACAAAGTAATGCCTTCTCGTGTTGAGTCAACTTCAAGGGAGGCCAAATAATGCGTGGTTTTCGTAGCGACGTACAGTACTGTTCATTCTGCGGCAAGCCGGGTGACGAAAAGCGTCATCTTGTAGCGGCACCGTCAAACAACATTTTCATCTGCGACAAATGTATCGCCGTCTGCCAGGGAATCGTCTCTCAGAAAGAAAAATCAGTCGATCCAATCGACATGACTGAAGTTCCTTCTCCAAAAGAATTCAAGGCTTACCTCGACGAATATGTAATCGGTCAGGAATATGCAAAAAAGGCACTCTCAGTTGCGGTTTACAATCACTACAAGAGAATGTCAAAACTCGATGTCATCAAAACAGATGACGACGTTAAAATCGAAAAGTCAAACGTTCTTTTGATCGGGCCAACTGGTTCAGGAAAGACTTTGCTTGCAAAAACACTGGCAGAAAAGCTCAAGGTTCCTTTTGCAATCGCAGACGCCACAACTTTGACTGAGGCAGGCTATGTTGGTGAAGACGTAGAAAACGTCCTCCTCAAGCTCATTAACGCTGCAGACGGAAACATCCCTGCAGCAGAGCGCGGAATCATCTTCATCGACGAGATTGATAAAATCGGCCGCAAGAGCGAGAACACTTCAATCACACGAGATGTCTCTGGCGAAGGCGTTCAGCAGGCCCTTCTCAAAATCATCGAAGGTACACAGGCTTCCGTTCCTCCACAGGGCGGCCGCAAGCATCCTAACCAGGAAATGCTTCAGATTGATACATCGAACATCCTCTTCATTTTGGGTGGTGCTTTCGTAGGTCTGGACAAAATCATCGAGCAGCGAATTGCGGCTCACTCACTCGGCTTCGGCTCAAACGTAGGCACAATGGACGAGACTCAGCGCATGGAGCTCTTGAACCAGTGTACTCCGGACGACCTGGTAAAATTCGGAATCATTCCTGAGCTTATCGGTCGTATGCCAATTTCCGTAGCCCTCAAGGAGCTCACAAAGGCTGACCTCACACGAATCCTTACAGAGCCAAAGAACGCAATCACAAAGCAGTTCAAGGCTTCATTCGAAATGGACGACCTGGACCTGGACTTCACGGCTGAGGCCCTCGATGAAATCGCCGAAACTGCAATCAAGCAGAAAACCGGTGCCCGAGGACTTCGCTCAATCGTAGAAAAACTGCTCATGGACTTGATGTACGAAGCTCCAAGCATCAAAGGCAAAAAGCACCTCACCGTTACGAAAGATATCGTAGTCGGCAAGGTCAAGCCGGACTTGGAACAGCTTAAAATCGAGCAGCAGCCAGCATAAAAGAAAAATCCCGCAATCTGCGGGATTTTTTTATTTTATTCCAATGTCAAAAATGCCTTGTAGGCTTCATAGGCCTGTTCTATATCTTCTTTTGAGGTAATTTCCCATGGGGCGTGCATTGAAAGGACTGAAACGCCTGCATCAAGCACGTTCATTCCGTATTTTGCGGCCAGATATGCGATTGTTCCGCCGCCGCCCTGATCTACCTTGCCAAGCTCAGCCATCTGATATTTTACATTTGCCTTGTCGAGAAGACCGCGCAATCTTGCGATGAATTCAGGATTCGCATCGCTTGCCCCGCTCTTTCCCCGACTTCCAGTGTATTTGTTGAAGACGATTCCACCAGAAAGGAAGCTGGCATTTGCCTTATCGAATAAATCTGAGTTCATTGGGTCAAAAGCAGCGTTTACGTCGCTTGAAAGCATGTTGCAGGCAGCAAGACAGCGGCGCAAAGACAAATCAGAGTATCCTTCCGGCAGACGTGCGATTACTTCAGCCAGAGCGTTCTCAAAGAAGTGGCTTCCCATGCCTGTGGCACCGACAGAGCCGATTTCTTCCTTGTCGACACAAAGGCAGCAGCTTGTTCTTTTGCCGGAATCAGCCTCAAGAACTGCCCTAATCGAAGTATAGGCGCATGAACGGTCATCCTGTCCGTAGGCAAGAATCAGAGAGCGGTCAAATCCCAGATCGCGGGCTGCTCCCGCCGGAACGATTTCAAGCTCAGCCGAACCGAAATCCTCTTCCTCGATTCCGTATTTTTCCTTGATGATAGCAAGAATTGCTTTTTTTGCAGAAGGCTTGTCCTTTTTGTCGGAATTTTCATCATCCTTTTTTGAAGGGATTCCGCTGCCGCAAATCAAATCCAGGCTTTCACCGGAAATAAAATCGCTGGCAACTTCCTTCATCTGCTTCTGAGCCAGGTGAGGAAGAATATCTGAAATGCAGAAAACTGGATCTTCGGCGCTCTCACCTACGCATACGTTCACGCTTGAGCCGTCTTTTTTGCAGACAATTCCGTGAATTGCAAGAGGAAGAGTGACCCACTGGTATTTTTTGATTCCACCGTAGTAATGAGTGTTGAGGTAGACCAAAAAATCATTTTCGTAAAGGGGATTCTGCTTGACGTCAAGGCGGGGTGAATCTATGTGGGCACCCAGAATGTTCATGCCCTTTTCGATTGAATCAGAACCGACCACAAAAAGGGCGATGGCCTTGTTCATCTTCTGTACAAAAACCTTGTCACCGGCTTTTAGGGACTGGCATTCAGAAATATCCTTAAAACCTGCGGCCTGAGCAAGGGAAATAATCTGGGCAACGCACTCGCGCTCAGTCTTACCCTTATCCAAAAAAGCTTTATAATCATTAATAAGTCTTTCGTTTTTCATGCGAATATTATAGAAGAAAGCCAGCTTTTTTGAAAGTAAAAAATTGACAAGTCAATGAATAGTAGTTATAATTAGCCTATAAAGTATATCTGCCCCTGATATAAACCACACCGTTTGCCCACCTTCCACTTGAAAGTCAGACAAAAAGGAGAATAGCTTATGTCATCGACAAATGAAGAAATCAAAGTACCAGAGAACCTTGAGCAGGAGTGCTTCACAATCTACAGCGGTGTCCTCACCCACTCCAAAAAACAGACGCTCAAAAAGTTGATTCGTCACGCATATCTCGCTGGAACAAAGCACGAAAAATCAAAAATCAAAGCAAACTAAAGTAAATCTCTTAAATTTTACCTTCTTGCTTTATCAGGATGCTCCTCATAGAATTTATTCTTGTCTGCATACATTGCTTCATCGGCAAGGTGCATGGCAAGACGTAAATTCTCGCCCTTTTCGTCCCAATGAGAGCCTATTGCAAAGCAAACCTCACAGCCATAGCTGGCCTTTTTACGGATTTCCTCGACCTTACGCTCGAACTGCTCCTTTGCACAGTCCGGGGTTATCACGACAAATTCATCACCGCCTGCACGGTAAATTTCATCTTTATCAAAAACCTCGCTAAGCAAGTTTCCGGCTTTTTTGAGCAGGGCATCACCTGCAATGTGGCCGCCAGTATCATTCGCCTGCTTGAGTCCGTTTAAGTCAGCAAAGATGACACCAAATGGAGCCGGAACCTTTCGCTCGCCGCTTACGAACAAATCAACACGATAGTTCATGGAATTTCGGTTACGCAAGCCAGTGAGCAGGTCAACATTGCTCATGAATTCGAGGCGTTCCATAAGATTATTGTTGGCAACTTCGGCGGAAATAAAGAATGAAACCAGTTCGATAACTTCTTTTATTTCAATAAGGCGGTCAGTATTAAAATTAGTAACAAACCAATAGCCGAGGATTTTGTCCATGCGGCAGAGGGGAACCAGAATCAGGCTCTTGACATCGGCGGCACGCAAAGATTTTGCCCAGAGGGGATTGATTTTCTCAAGTTCATCCATATCGTGCTCATCTTTTACAATAATATTGTCACGGTCTTTAACGGTATCCTTCCATGAAAAAATTACCTGATGAGTAAGCTGCTCCTTGAAATCTTCAATTTTGGCACAGTCATTACGGAATTTGGCACAGAGGATTGCTGATTTATCTCGCTCTTCGTCGACAAGTACGATACTGCTGCAGAAAGAATCGGTTTTTTCCTGAATGTCGCAGTTTACGGCACTCATACAGCTGCAGAACTCGTTGGACTGGCGGAGTTTAATACAGGTTTTTATGACAAAGGTTGCAGAATCCATGGATACGTCTGAAAGTGCGTCGGCCTCAGGTCCTTTTGTAAATTCAAAAAAGAACATGAAATAGTGGATGTTTCCCTGGTCAAGATTTCTTGAAAGGGGGATATAGGTGCCGTCAGTCCAGACGCCCATTGATTTAGTGTCAACATAAGCATGAAGATGCTGCTTGTGAACTGCACAACGATAGCAAAAATCCTCAAATTTGGACTCTTTGGGGATAAGCTCATAATAAATCATATCGTCATGATAGCCCTCGCCCATAATTTTGCGATACATGGAATTTGCACGAACAATACGAATATCACCATAACGTCCTTCGCCCTTATCTTCAACGGAGAGAACAGCGGCCGCCATTTCATACGAATCAACAATAGATTGAAAATCCATAAATCTATTTTAAGTCTGTTTTCATTATTTTGCAATGATATTTTTCTTTATAAATTTGCATTTCTAGCTTATAATTTAGGAATGAAAATTAATAAGTCTATTATCTCAAACAGCAGAAAACTTTCCCTGTTTGCAAGTACAATTGCATTGTCACTTTTTTTTACAGCCTGCGAAGAAAAGGCTCAGGACCTCAGACCCGATTACGTCAAGGAAAACATGAGTCTTGTCTGGTCAGATGAATTTGACGGAACAAGCGAAGAACCGAACCCGGAAAACTGGGACTACAACACAGGCGGACACGGCTGGGGCAACGGAGAACGGCAGAATTATACAAAAGACCGCTCAAATTCCTTCGTAAATAATGGCACCCTCAAAATCGTCGCTCACAAAAATGACAGCGGCAAGTGGACCAGCGCCCGCCTCATGTCAAGCTTCAAGCAGAGCTTCACATACGGCTACATTGAATTCCGAGCAAAACTTCCTGTTGAAAAAGGCTCATGGCCAGCCCTCTGGATGATGCCTCAGTTCTCAGCATACGGCAACTGGCCCCGCAGCGGTGAAATTGACGTAATGGAATACGCCACAAACACCTGGGGCAAAAAGACTTACGGCACAGTACACTGCAAGGCCGGGTCAGGCGGAAACGCAGTCAACAGCGACTACATAGAAATTCCAAACGTCACCAAATGGCACACTTATGCCGTTCTCTGGCAGGAAGATTCAATTCAGTGGTACTATGACGGCAAATTCCTTACGGAATACAAAAATCCCCACAACGAAAACGAGCCTTGGGCAGCATGGCCTTTCGACAAGCCCTTCTACATCATCATGAACGTTGCAATGGGTGGCACTCTTGGCGGCGACATTCCAGGCAATCTTGAAAAATGCCAGATGGAAGTCGACTACGTAAGGGTTTATCAGTAAAAGCATAAAAAAAGCCGCCTGAGATTTCTCAAGCGGCTCTGGAGATGGGGGGAATTGAACCCCCGTCCGAAAGTGGAAGCCAAATACATCTACATGTTTAGTTATGCGAGGTGGTTGTCGGGAGCAGGTAGCAGCATAACAAGCGTCTCCTCCGTATTCTGAGTAAAAGTCCCATGCGCACCCCAAAAATTACGCACAGCAAGTCCCTGTTTGTGACGGAAGTAATGAAGTTAGGAACAGCACCCCACTAGTTCCGGCTCAAGCGCAATTAAGCAGCGAGAGCTTCTGCGAAAGAAGCCTCTTCGACTTCTTCTTCTTTTCTTTCGAAAATTGCAGTTATTGTTTTCTCAGTTTAGGGAACCTTGACTCCCACATGCAGTAAGTGCCTTGATCACAATCGTCGAAACCGGTGCACCCCCGATGTTTAATTCCATGAGTAAATATACTGATGAATGAGTGCAAAGTCAAGGAAAAAAAAGATAAAAAAAATTTAAAAATTCTGAAAAAAAAACTTGCATTATTGGAAAAGTATGTTATTATTAAATTGTAGTGAGGAGCGAGATGAGGACGCACACCGGCTGCACGAAAGGAGGCGTAATGCAATTTCCGACAAAAAGATCTGACTCCTCAGGGGTCTTGTAATTACATTCACTCCACCTGCGGAAAAGCAGGGATTCATTAATTGCCCTTCGATTTAGCGAAGACTGGCAAACTATAAACCGCCAAAAGCTGGCGGTTTTCTTTTTTTTAAACAAGATAATTCATCTGTGAAGTAGAAAAGACATGGGTAATGGCAGCCGCAAGGGCATCCGCAGCATGATCTGGCTTGGGCTCAGTCTCAAGATTCAAAAGGATTTTTACATACTGCTCAACGGTCTTTTTGTCAGCAGTCTTGGTGCCGGTAACTGAATATTTAATCTGATTGGGCCGGTACATGCTCAGGGGAAGAGCCTGCTGGGCAAGGCACATTGTAACCACACCCTTCGCCTCAGAAACGGACATGGCGCTTGAAACGTTGCGGGCAAAATAAAGCTCTTCCATGGCAGCCTGCTCAGGCTTGAATTCCATGAGAACGGCGACCAAACGATTGTAAATTTCAAGCAGGCGGGTGCCGTGCTCCTCATTTGACGGAGTTTCAATCACGCCATAGCTTACGAGTCGAATATTGTTTCCAATTGCATCGATTACGCCGAAGCCTGTATGAGCCAGCCCCGGGTCGATGCCAATTACACGCCGTTTTTGCATCTTTTTTTATAGAATAACTGTCTGTTCAAAAACAGGCTCCCAGCGGGAACATGCCACTAGACTCCACGGTTGTGCGTATTTAGAAATTGGACTCGCTTCGCTCGCCCGCACAAAGTGGAGTCGTGTCATAACCCCGCTTCCGCCTGTTTTTACATTCACTGGCATTATATAAAAAAAGCTACAAAAATCTAACATAGAATTTTGTAGCTTTTATAGAAATTATTCTTACAAAGAATTAAATATCTTAAGCCTCTGGATCGAAGTCGTCTGGATACTCTACTGTTGTCCAAACGTTCTGAACATCGTCGTCCTCTTCGAGACGGTCGATGAGTTTCTGAACTTTTGCAGCTGTGTCTTTGTCAACTGCTGTGTAAGCCTGTGGAACCATGGCAACTTCAGCTGAGAGTGAAGTCCATCCTTTTGGCTCGAGGGCTTCAACAACTGCTGTGAAGTCGTTTGGAGCTGTTGTAACAGTGATGACTCCGTCTTCGTTAACGATATCTTCTGCACCAGCTTCGAGAGCTGCTTCCATTACTTCTTCTTCTGAAACTGCTTCAGCATCATACTCGATGACACCTTTGCGGTCGAACATGCGGCTTACAGAACCAGAAGTTCCCAAGTTTCCGCCTGTTTTGTTGAAAATGTTGCGTACGTTTGCAGCAGCGCGGTTGTGGTTGTCTGTAAGAACCTCAACGAGAACTGCTACGCCACCTGCAGCGTATCCTTCGTAAACCAATTCTTCGAAAGTGCCGCCACCGAGCTCACCAGTACCCTTTTTGATTGCTCGCTCGATGTTGTCTTTTGGCATTGATGCAGCGCGTGCTTTTACGATTGCTGCACGGAGACGTGGGTTAGCGTTTGGATCTCCGCCGCCCATGCTTGCTGCGATAGAAATTTCCTTAATCAACTTTGTGAACAATGCGCCGCGTTTTGCGTCTGCTGCGCCCTTTGCATGTTTAATGGTCGACCATTTATTATGTCCAGA
This sequence comes from Treponema ruminis, assembly GCF_014201975.1. NCBI lineage: Bacteria > Pseudomonadati > Spirochaetota > Spirochaetia > Treponematales > Treponemataceae > Treponema > Treponema ruminis. The sequence continues at coordinate 320,734 of NZ_JACHFQ010000002.1, forward strand.
CATGGAACACTCCTAATAATAAGATTACAAAATAGAATAATAAAGAATATCACAAATAAAAAATCGTGTAAATATCCTATAATTCTTTACTTCTTAAAGCCTTTGAGAAGATTCCCTGCGGCCTTGCCGGCAGCCTTACCTGCCCCGCTGTTGCCCAAAGCTTCCTCGGCTTTTTTGACGGCTTCTTCCTTGGCCTTCTGTTCGGCTTCCTGCTTTTTCTTGTCTATCTCAGCTTTTGCAGCTCCCTTAAGCTGATTTGTAAGCTCAGACTTTTTGGATTCAAGCTGCTTGTTGAGTTCATCGCTGATGGACTTTGAATCCTTGAGCTTTTCAACAATGTCATTGAAGTCACCGTACTTTGAAGTAAAGCCAGCCGTGTATGTATTGAGTTCTTCGGTAACTTTTGTAATCGCGTCAGTCTTGATTGAATCAAATTCCTTTGAGGCAATCGACTTGAGGGATTCCATGATGATTTTTTCTGCGTCACTTGAAATTCCAAGGCTTATTCCCTTTGCCTCACTGTAAGCAGTGTCTGCCTTTACCGTCATGTGGTCTACGGAAGCAAGGGCTCCTGAATAGATTCTGTCAGCAAAATCAGGAGAAATTGGCTTTGCCGTGATTGAAACAGGATTCAGGGCAAATTCGCCGCCTGCCGTAAAGCTAAAGTCAGAATCAGCGGTAAATTTAGCATCAATTGAAGTTGTTCCAGAGAATGAAGGAATGCCTGGCTTGTCAGCAAAAGAAGACATGTCAAGCTTTACAGGGAAATTATCGCTTGAATAAGTGCCGGAAATCAAAGGAGCTGAGCTGTCACTTCTGGCATCAACCGTAAATCCTGCCTTGTGGACCCTGGAAGAAAGGCTTACAGAGCCAGTAGCAACCAAAGGCTTTCCGACCTTGTCCATGTCGTTTGAAATATTTGTTACCCGCAAATCAATTCCATTTCCGCTTCCGTGAAGGTTTTCAATGAGAAGCTTTGGAACACGGTCCTTGCGCCAGTAAACGTTTCGGCCGCCAGAACGCTTTAATTCCTTTTTTTTGGCTTTTTTCGCTTCTTTTTTGGCCTTGTCCTCTTTTGAATCAGAAGACTTCATCGAATTTGCATATGAAACGGCTTTTTTGACATACGGATAGTATTTTCCAAGCATTGAATATGCGAATTCATCAAATACACCGGAAAGGACGTTTTTTGCATTATCAAGAGAGAGATCCGGAATCTGGGACTTGATAAGCTCACGGTCACTTTTGATTGCCACTTCGATTTTCTTTTCTATAGAAGAGACCTTCTTTTTATCCTTTTCGGCTGCGGAAACAGTTGAGTCAACGTCGGACTTGATTTTTTTGCCGGTCTCAATTGCCTTCTGTATGTTCTCGACAGCGTCCTTTATTTCCTGGGGAGTCTTGAGGCTTGATGGATCTAGTTTTGCAAGTTTTTCAGAACTTGTCCTGAAATTTTCGACGTCTGACTGAATTTCAGCTGGTTTTGACTGCCATTTTTCAATCATTGCCTGGATTTCAGCCTCGGCTTCCTCAGCGGCCTTTTTAGTCTTGATGTTGCCCTGAATGTTTGCGATTAAAGCCTGCGGGTCATACTGGGCAAGCAATGCCGTGACGGAATCTTTTGAATCAGAAAGAGTCTTGCCGCTTTTTTCCTTGAGGGCCGCATAAAAGGCAGAATCTTCGACCTCTTCCTTTTTAACCTTTTCCTTTTTGACCTTGGCAGGAAGCTCGCCGCTTGTCTTTCGATCAGTGTTTACAGCCAGGCCTGTGATTTCAACATTCTGGGCGTTGAATTTTGCACGGAGCAGCTGGGTGAGATTGAAATCAAGGTCAAGCTTGTCAAACTGGAAGATATTTTTCATAGGATTGCTTGAGCTTGCCTGGGCCAGGTTGCGGACAGTCAGCTGCATGCCGAAAATTTCAACATTGACTGAGCCTATGTCACATTTTGCACCGAAAACTCCCTGCATTGAAGAGCGGATTGCCATTTTTGCGACAGGATTTTTGAATACTGTGACGGCGACAAGGATGGCAAGAAGGACTGAAGCGACCGCAATAAAGGGAGCCGCCTTAAAACGCCCCTTGTTCTTTTTGATGTTCTTTACGAGGACCTTGAGGCTCTTAATCTGAGCCTTTGTATACTGGCTTTCACGGGGAACCCTAAGCAGCTCCTTTTTGCCCTTCTGATATTTTTCGGAGAACATGGACTGGACCAGCTGACGATCTTCGGGAATGTAGATTTTTTTGAGTATTTTATCGAGTTTTTGCTCTTTATATGATTTTTTGAGCATGCCCGGAAGTTTTTTTGCCGGATACATTTTTGCAGGCTTTTTAGTCTTTTCTTTTTTTTCCATTTTACTCATCTCCTACAAGACTTACGATTTTGCCGAGCAAAGGAAGTTTTGCGACGACCTTGGTGATTTTTGTCCTGCGCATGAAAGCCGTGATGTATTTACGCCACAAAAAGACGAAGAGGCGGCCGATAAAATAAGCCGGAATGTAAAAAGCAAGGCCGCAGAGGAATGAGCCCATGACGACAGAGTTATTGAATTTGGTGAAGGCGACAAAAGGGACTTCAAAAAGAGTGGCAAAGAAATCTGACAAAGCCGGAATCGTAAGGAAAGCATAACCAACTGAATCAAAAAGACCGTCCAGGCTGGGCGCAATGGCAGAAGCCAGCAGAGTCATGAGAAGATACATGGGCTTGTTGATCCTGATAAAAAGGATGAAGATAAAAAACAGATACCAGAGGACATTATTCTTTGGCATGAGCCCCAGAAGGATACCGCACGAAAAAGCATGCGCGATTTCACCCGGATTGACATTTGCATTCAGGGCTTTAAATAATTTTGCAATAGCTTTAATCATATTTTTATTGTACCACACAAAATCTTTATGGTAAAATAAAAAAAGGTTGGCAAAAGATGAAAATTATTGCAGAAATAGGAACATCGCATGGCGGTGATTTAGAAAAGGCAAAAAAACTTATTGACTGCGCCTCAGAAAGCGGTGCGGACTACATAAAATTTCAGTGGGTCTATGCTGATGAAATCCTTCACCCGCTGACAGGATTCGTAAACCTTCCGACAGGCAAAATCCCCCTTTACGACAGATTCCGTGAGCTTGAAGTAAAGCCGGAGTTTTTTGAGGAATGCCAGAAATACACGCACGAAAAGGGCGCGAAATTCCTCTGCTCTCCTTTCGGCCTCCGTTCTCTTGAAGAGCTTCTTGCAATCAAGCCGGATGCAGTCAAAATCGCCTCCCCTGAGCTCAACCACATTCCCCTTCTCAAAAAACTTGCCGAATATCGAAAGAAAAACGACATTCAGGTAATCATTTCATCGGGAGTCTCAAAACTCAGTGACATTGAGGAAGCAATTTCAATTCTGGGGCGCGAAAACATCACCCTCCTTCACTGCATCACAAGCTACCCTGCCCCCGAAGAAGAATACAACTTAAAACTGATTCCAAACCTTTCAGCAATTTTCGGTCTTCCATGCGGAGTAAGCGACCATTCCTTAGACCCGGTCTTAGTTCCTTCAATTGCGGCAGCTCTCGGAGGTGCGATGATAGAAAAGCACATCACGCTGTCAAAGCTCACAGACGGACTCGACGACCCGGTTGCCCTCGAAGGCGAGCAGTTTGCCCTCATGAGCCATTGCATCCACCAGTGCGAGGCGGCCTTCCGTCAGTACGGCGAAGGAGCAAAATCTTACATTCTAAAGCAGCTTGAAAGCGAGTACGGAGAGCGGGTTCAGAAAATTCTTGGCGACGGAGTAAAAAAACTTGCCAAAGCCGAAGAAGCAAATTACGGCAGGACCAACCGCAGCCTGCACTTCATGCGGGCGATGAAAGAGGGAGAGCGCATTAATATAGAAGATATCGGCGTTTTAAGGACGGAAAAAGTCCTTTCAGTCGGTCTTCACCCCCGCCACCTCGAAGATGTAATCGGCAAAAAAGTCACGCGGAATGTAGAAAACGGAGCAGGAGTTCAATGGGAAGATTTAACGCAGGAATAGCATTTTCAATTATCCTCACAACTCTTTTTCTCTCCTGCGGCACAACAAATAAAGTCACAGAAGCGCAGAATGACGAGCTGGCCCAGGACATGACCATTGAATCCGAGCTTAGCCTTGTCTTCGCTGGTGACATCATGGCACACGCCCCAAATTACAAGATCAAGGATTTTGACAGAATCTGGCGCGACATTAGCCCGCTGGTCTCTTCAGGCGACTTAAGCTTTGCAAACGTTGAGGCTCCGGTGGCGGATTCACTTCCCTGGAGCACTTACCCCCAGTTCAACATGCACACAGAATACGTCGAGGCGGCAATCAAGGCAGGATTCAACGTATTCTCGCTTGCAAACAACCACACCAACGACCAATATCTTGAGGGAATCAAGGCGACAAAAAAATACTTCGACTCCCGCAAAGGTATTTACGCATGCGGCCTCAAGGATAAGTCCGGAGATCCGCTCTCATACAAAATCATCGAAAAAAAGGGCTGGAGGGTTCTTTTTGTCGCAATAACTGAAATCCTCAACCGAAACGACTTCGCATCTTACATCGACTACTACCCTTCCACAGAAAAAAAACGCAGCCAGTTAATAGAAGAACTTAAAAAACTGAGGCAGGAATCAAAATGCGACCTTTTTGTCCTCTCGGTTCACACGGACGAACCAGAATACATAATCAAAGTCACCGAAAACCACAAAAAATTCTTCCGCCAGATTATCGAAGAATGCAGGGCTGACATCATCTGGGCAAACCACCCTCACGTCGTAAAGATTTTTGAGGAAACCGAGCAGAAAGCCTTCATCATGTACGCAAACGGAAACACGATTTCAGCCCAAAGGACAAATCCTCAGTTTGAAGCCCCGGAAACAGCCCGGGACTACACAGGCGAAGGACTGATTATAAAAATGAAGGCCGGAAAAACAAAATCCGGCAAGGTGATTCTGGGAAGCTACGAGCCCCACCTGATTACGACCTACATCACGCCAAGCTGGCAGTTTGTGGTAAAGGAGCTGAACGAAGACTTCATCAGCACGCTCGACAGGGCCGAAGTCACAAACTGGTCAAAATATCTGCGCGAACGAAAAAAACTCATGGAAAAAGTGCTGGCTGGAGAATAATTTTACCACGAGATTTGCAGGATTTAAAGGATAATTTAATAAAAAATCAAATCACTGACTAAGATCCAGTTCCATCACATCATAAAAATTGCACCGCAAAGCCCTTGCAAGGTCATTTATGGCCTGACCGCTTGCCCGGTTTATATCTTTTGCCCCGCTTTCATATTGCTGCAAAGTCCTGATGTTCACGCCTGAAAGTTCAGCAAGTTCCTTTTGAGTTAGCCCCGAAAGTTTCCGCAGCCTGTGAAGGTTGGTCTTCCGCTCCTGAGATTTTTCATTGATAATGTCATTCATAACATCAAGGAATTTCTCTTCGGGAGCTTCATGCAGAGGATGATACATTTCTACGATTTGAGAAAAAGGAAGGTATTCCCGGATTTTTGAAAAGGAAAGCTGTGTATTCCACTGATAAAAGGCAAGAATCCAGCCAGCCCAATATTCCGGCGTGCGGTCAAAACAATAATAGTCTTCAAATGAAGAAAAAGGCTTACCGTCAATCTTTGCTTCATAGCCTACCCGGTCAAAAACGGTGAGCGCAAGTTCCGTTCCAGAAGATCCGCAGATAAAAAGCGGCGAACCATTTTCAATCTGGGAAGCTACCTTTGAGGCAATGAAAAAGTCATAAAATGAATCAGCAGAAAGGCTACATCCATTAACGGCAAAATCAACAGCAAAGCCCATGTTCTTCATGACATTTGACAAATAGAATTTATCGTAAGCGCGGATCACCATTTTTTACCTCCTGCAAAATAATGTCACGGATAAAAAGACCTGAAATATCAGCATTTTCCAAAGACTTTTTATAATCTTCCTTTGCCTTCTCCATGCGTTTTGAGCGTAGAGCATAATAGCGACGGCCTTCAGCAAGCTCATATCCCTTGAACTCAATCAAATCAAAAGCCTTTTGACTTTTTAAGACAAACTGCTCACCGAGTTTACCAAGCCTCATGGCATTTGCCAGCTGTGAATAGGAAATCTGATTAGACAAAAAAGCCCTTGCAAATGAAAAATATGAATCATCAGCCCTATAGCCCCTTATGCAGTCAAAAGCGGAAAGGTCTGGGAGGAAATTATTTTTAAGATAGGACATTCCCTGCCTCATGACAGGCGTATCAAGGTCAAAGCGCCGGTTGCATACAAGAATCGCAAGCCAGTTGAGCGTAGAAAATTCAGGAGCCTGCAAGTCCAAAATGCGAAGGTCAGCAGTTTCAAGCTCATAGCAGTTTGAAAAACCGTCATCAAGTGACGGACAGGCCCATTCCTTGGCAAGCTCAATGTTCTGCGTGCAGTAAAAACCTGAGCCATAATCATTATAGGCCTTACCCGCCCCCAAAAGCGGCTTAGAGATAATTTTCTGCGAACCATGATATAAAGTAATCCTCGGCATATATATAAGGTACTTCTATAGAAGTACTTTTGTCAAGGATGCGGGGAAATTAATCCATCCATATGCCGAATGCAAGGGTTCCTGACATTCCAAAAATTGAATTGTAGGAAATATCCGTGCGAAAGGAAAAAGACGAAAGAAGAATCCTTACACCACCGTCAAGGTCTTTAAAATACGTTTGCCCTGATGATTCTTGCATTTTGAGTGACAGAATTGAAAATTTATGATAGAATATCCTGTACATGGACAGAAGAAATTCTGTCTATAATCCCTTAAAGGCCGCAGAGAAAATCCACTCAATCTAAGCGTGTCATTCTCCCTAACTAGATTATTAATACACTCTACCTAGATTGAAAGCATACTCTAGCTAGATTATGCTCCCTGTACAGTAGTGTAATCAGTCCATTTACTGACTGTTAACGACTCCTTTACAGCTATGCCATTATCCCTGTACTGTAAGTATACGACACGTTTATAGCCAGTCTACAGACCGTAACACGACTAGTTAATATTCTCAGCAGGGACAGGCAAGAAGGGGATAAGGCATTTCTACCGCAAAGCGGACAAGTCAGGGTTCAGCAATACACAAACGACAAATACAAGTAGTGTCGTTCCCAAGTCACGGGAACATCTTCTTTTATCTTAATGTCACGCCTGCCGCAATCGTTCCAGAAGTTCCGATAATTGTGTTGTAAGAAAGGTCAGCACGAAAACAGAATGAAGAAATCGGAATTCGGATGCCACCGTTAACTTTCCATGCAAAATCAATGTTTTCAACGTCGAAGGAATTATTCCATTTGACTCCGAGCGTGCCACCAAAATACGGCTGAAAAAAATCGAAAACCCCGTAGCCCCAGTCAAATCCCAAAAGAAAGGCTTCGATTTTTTCCCCTTCAGTATAGTCCTTAAAGTAATCAACAGCAAAAATTGCGAAAATATCCCCGGCATCAGCAAAAGTCTCCGAGCTGAACTCAATGCCGTATTTTTCAGCTTCAGAAGAAGAGCCTTTTTCAAGACTTCCTGTATATCCAAAACAAATATAGCCCTTCAATGAAGACGATGACCGTGTTGAGTATGACGATTGATATGTGTAAGAATTTTCGTTTGGCGGGCTGGTTGTTTTCCATGAGAATCTAACCCTGTTTCCTTCTGAAAGCCAGCGTTCGGTCTCACCGTAATAATTGAAGTCCCGGTTATACCTGCCTTCAGGCCAGACTTCGCACATAAGATATTGATTCGGGTTCGGTGCCCAAGTCTCAACTTCGATGATATTGTAATTTTCGTCACGGATTCCGGCAAAAAGATGATTCATTACATCCCCGTTGTGGTTTCGGATAAGTTCACAGCGGTATGCTTCCTCGGGAAAATTGTAATCCCAGGTCAGCTTGAAAATGCAGGAATAATCGATGCAGTTGATTTTTCCGTCGCCGTTATAATCGTAGACATTTAATTGAGATTCCTGAAGCGTGCTGAGGATTTTTTCGTTCATGCGCGGGGAAATCTGTCTTCGGCTGGTTATGAGATTTCCGGCAAAAAGCTTTGAAATCAGACAGACAAAGCATAAAACGACAAGATTTTTCTTTTTCATAGGCTTCTCCTCATACCGCTAAAATCCGCAGTATGAAGAGAATTTACCGCATGTAGATTCCCAAGTCACGGGAATGAAGATGGAGAGGTTAATATTTTAAATCTTTTTTTAACCATTTTTTGAAGCAAATTTTACTTCTACTATCCATAAATAAGTCATCATCATAGTTAATTTGAATATCAATTAATTCAGGTTTATCAGTTCTAACAAGGATCTTTTCTTCTTGAATTGAATTGGCTGGAATAAAAAAAGCGTATAGTGTTCTATTATCTATGTCATTTAAAATCAGCCACCAATCATTGTAAATATAATTAACAGATGGATTTGCCCAATATTTATATACGCCAGAATTCTCAGATGAAAATGTTATTTGGCCACTAACCGGAACCCCTCCACTTCTAAGGATTTGAATTGCTTGATTTTTGGATATTTTAACTATACTGTTCTTTGTGGTCATGGATTTTGAAATATCTTTTTTTATTGGATTTGCAATAAAAACTCTTTTAGAATGATTTTCAAAAACTTCCCTTTTTATACCCAAAATTGATTCATAATCAGCATTGTGTTCTCTTAATCGATTTTGAATAAAATCGTATTCATTTTTACAAAGTTCTTTTATTTCATCAATATTTTTAACTTTATTAAAATATCCAGATTCTTTCTGAAAATTTCTAATTTTTTGAATTCTTTTTTCTTTTTCTTCGTCAGTGCCCTTTGTTTCAAATCTTATAAAATCTTCAAATGATTTTGCTGCTTTTGCAGAATTTGTTGTTCTTGTCGTAACAATTATATTCCCATATAAATTTAATCCTACAGATTCTCTGTTATGAGGAATTAAATGGTCTAAAACCCATTTTCCGTTTTCATATTCTACAGAAATATCTTCACCTGTATATGGACATTTATAATCAAAGTATTCTAGGGTTCGTTTTAACTCTTCTTTTGAAAAACCTCCAAGTAGATCACTTATATCACTAAGCATACATCTTACAAAAATATTTGCTGCATCACCTAGATTTGTTCTTTTTACTGTACCTGCCATTTGTATCTCCTGTTGAAAATAGAGTAATCTATAATTATGTTTATCTATCCATAAAACATAAAATTTAAATGCCTTTATAATATTTTTATCAATATTTCTTTTGCCATGCGCTTTACATCCTTAGAATCTAATCCAATTTCATTTGTGTTCAACCTCGTATCATCCATAAGTAAAACCTGTTTTAACCATAATTCATGAAATGATAAACTGTTTCTATAATTTGATTTTCTTGATGGCCATGTTGAAACCCGTTCCCAGTTTCGATGAGAATAATCAATATTCTCGAAATAAGAGTATGAAACAAACCATGTTGCTCCCATTTTATTAAGAATACTACTATCGCTAAAATTTAACAAATAGCCATTAGGTACTTCATTAGCAAAAAATAAATTTATTTGAATCAGTTCTTCATTTTTTATGGAAATTATTGTATCATTACTTTCACTATTATAAAACTTGACAAAAAGTTGTAAATCATTTTTGTCAAACTTACAATTATATATTTTATTAAAAGCATCTTGAAGTTCTTTTATTTTTATCGATTTTGCCCGATATTCTGCAAAAGTCTGTAATATGAATTTTTCTATTTCTTTATTGCTTGGGAATATCAGAATAAAATGCTCATCAATAAGTTTAAGAATTCTATCAGTATGCGAAGAGTTATATTTATTTATATAATTCTTCAAATCTGATTCATCTATTTCATATCCATATTTCTGTGGAAATATATTAAAAATTTCAGATATTTCAATATAATCTCCAGTATTGTTTAAACAATGCATGGATTGTATAATATAATTAATTCTATTTAAGTTTACCAAACTTTGAATTGGTTTGTCTTTAAGGAAAAAATCATTTTTTCTAAATATCCAAGTTTTAACCGCTATATCGAAAGCTGACATTCTTTGACTATCAATAGAATCTATGTTTGCACCTTCTAAAATAAGTATTTCCCCAATATCTCTAGAATCATTTAATGCCGCCAACATTAAAGCCGTTCTTCCATTATTATCTTTGATATTTACATTAGCACCATTCGAGATTAAAAGTTTTGCACTATGTGTGGCTTTTGCAATAATCGCACACATTAATGCAGTTTCGCCTTCATCATTTTGAATATCTAATTCAGCTCCAAGTTCTATTAAAAGTCTTACAGTCTTGTCATTATCACCATGTAATGTTGCAAGCATTAACGCAGTCCAACCATCACTATCTTTTATATTTACATTAATCCCCTTATTAACAAGTTGTCTAATAACATCTTTGTTTCCAGATTTTACAGCATCAAAAAATTTCTTTTCATTTAAAGCCAGTTCAATCTTAGTGAGTTTTTGATTTTTTTCTTTTAAAAATTCAGCAATAGTCATTATATTATTCTACCCCCAAATTTCCCAAAAAACAAATTTTCCGCTCCTTTCTTCACACCAAAACATCCACCTCATACACTCTCTTCCTTGCTACCGCCTCAAAATCTCGTATCACCTCATGCATATCGTCTTTCGTAAACTCCATTGTTTTCTCTTTGAAAAACTCCGGTATTCCAAAATACGCTTCCGCAATACTGCCGGCAATTGCAGCAATCGTGTCGCTGTCGCCGCCTAAGGAAACCGCATTTCTAATAACATCTTCAAAACTCTCTCCATCCAAAAAGGCAGCAATTGCCTGAGGGCAGGTTCCCTGACAGCTTGAATCAAAGCAATATGACGGATGAATCTCGTCACAGGTCTTTGAAAGGTCATATTTGAATTTCTTTTGGATATAATCTTTTATCTCTTTTCTGCTCGCTCCAGTTCTGGCAAGATAAATTGCTGATGCAACTGATTCTGCCCCTTTTATTCCTTCTTTGTGATTGTGAGTTACTTCGGCAGACCAGCGGGAAACTTCACGAGTTCTTTCAAGGCTGTCGAAAAGCCATCCTGTAGAACTTACACGCATTGCGGCTCCGTTTCCAAAGCTTTTATAAGGACGATAACTCTTTTTGCCCAGCCATTTTTTGAACATCTTGCCATAACCGGCAGCAGGATATTTTTCTACCCAAAGACGAATTCTTTCTATTATAGAAAGCTTCATTTCCTTTTTACCAGCGTCTAATCCTGCTTTTAAAATGCCGTCGCATACAGCAAGCGTCATGACCGTATCGTCTGTGAAATGAGGTCTATTACCAAAAAGAGGAAATTCTTTTGATTTATTAATCATGGATTCAAAAGGCTGCCCAATAATATCTCCAATAATTGCTCCGTACATAGATTCTTCCTTATTCTCCCAGCATAAACAAGTCAATGGTATCGCAGATGTCACATGATTTCTTTTGAACGTGACTTCTTGACCTGCTTCTTATCCTCCTTCAGTTCATCGACAAACTTGCTGTTTCTGAATCCCTGCCAGAACTCGGGGTTCAGCAATACACAAACGACAAATACAAGCAGTGGCATACCGACACAAAAAAATACAATCCAAAAAATGATTTCTCTATCCATATAATATTCTCCTGTAACAATCATCTTTTATATTTAGATTTGTAGAATTCTACGAATTAATATACAGGTCTGCCATAAAACCGAAGAACAGACCAACTATAAGCATGGACGCCACCATAAGAAAGAAGAGCCTGATATAGGAAATCACAAACCTCTTGTGTGACATCCATTGATCAGGATTAGCAGAGTATTTCGCGTAGTATGTAGCGATATAAGAATCCAACCGCAACTGGTCATATTCCGACATCTGAGCTATACAGTTCTGGTACTTCTTATTAGCTGGACAAGAATTGCATTCACTCTTCGAACAGCGTTTGAACTGTAATCTGCACATGCAGGCCGCCTGTCCTTTTGCCAGTTCACGCACAGCAAGATCATTAAATGTCTCCTCTCTTGTGACTAACCGAATCTCGTCATCTTCTTTCATAACGCCTCCTTGCAGAAAGATTTTGCAGTCCTCTGCTTTACGATACAGAATATAAAGCAGTATCATTCCCAAGTCACGGGAATGGAAAAACTTCAGGCGTTTTCTGAAAATTCTAGGATTTCCATAATCTCTGATGGGAGTTCGTGCATTCTGGCATAATCCAGAGCCGAAAATCCGTCTTTATCCCGCATTTTTTTATCAGCACCGTTACCAATGAGAAGCTTTACAAATTCCAGTTTTTTCAAGATTATTGCCCTCATCAACGGTGTAATCCCCCACCTGTTTGGCTCATTCAGGTCAGCTCCAGCATCAATAAGGATTTTTACGATGTCGGGAAAATTTTCTGTTATTGCGACGGTCAGGATAGGTTCTTGATTAAAACCGATTTTAGAATTTATATTGTGTCCTTCCTTGATTAACTTCAATAAAGATTTTTTCTGATTACAGAGGACAGTGAGGTTAATTTTTTTATAAAAATCAATTGCAATGAAATCTGCTTCATCTTTTGAACATAACTTGCATTTTTCATCTTTTCTTGCAGTAACAATAATTGCATTCTTCCCTGCTGTTATATTTTCGTAAATTCCATCAGTCTCTTTTTCCTCAAACAGTTCTTCATTAATAAATAACTCACCCCAAAAAGGTTGAATTTTCTTCCCGGGAATTTCTTTTTTGCAGATAAAAACACCTTTAATATGATTTTTATCCCAAAATTCCGAGTAAGTCCGTAATCCGATTTTATTCCAGGAGCATATTTCCATGCTTTTTTCTTCAGAATCAAACCATTCACGCTCATCAGGTTTCCCGATTATCATAATCAAGTCCTTAAGCCTAAAAAAGGGTTTAAGAAGGTGCCCGTGAATTTTTACGCCAAATCTTGAAACACGAATAATGTTATTAAATGCATCTTTATTTCTATTGATTTCATGAAAATAAGCAATATAAAGATCAACCGCAGCAGAAGAATTACCTGGAGAAATGTCATTTCCTTCTGAGCTGGCAAAAAGTTTTGCAGAAAAGTTTGAGTGATAAAAAATCTTCTTTCCCAATGAGAAGGCGATTTGTTTTGCATAAGCCATTTCATGCCGCATGCAGATGCAAGTTACAATCGGGGCAGAATCTGTCTCCACGCAATATTTCAATCCAATAAGCCTATGAATTCCCTTGTCATCAGCAACAAGAAAATCTGATTTCTTTATTTTTTCGTACAAATTGCTTTGAATGGCTGCCGGTATCGTACAGAGTCTCTGAGTAAAATAAAGGAAATTTTTATTCATATACGCAAGATATTATTCAGCCCCCCATCATGGCAAGTGGAAGAACAAGTAAGACAAATGAAAGTAATGCGATGACACACCATTTGATTGTATTCAGGCACAGTCCTCTGTAAGTCATCCATTTCTGGGGACTTACGCTGTCACGGATGTAGTTTTCTGAAATGTACTTTGCAAGCCGTTGCTTGTCATAGTCAGACATTTGTCTGTAACAATTGTTATATTGTTTATTTATTGAACAGGTATTGCAGTCTTCCTTTTTGCACCGCCCGAATTGTATGCTGCAAATGCAAGCCGACCGCCCCTCTGCAAGTTCACGAACCGCAAGATCATTGAAAGTCTCTTGCCTTGTTACAATATTAAGTTCATTTTTCATGACTATCCCCCCATGGTTCGATGAGATTCATTTCGTGCTTTGAGTTTTTCCGCTGCTCGTTTTTCAAGTCATCAATAAATTTCGCATTACGGAATCCCTGCCAGAAATACGGGTTAAGCACAATAACGAAAACGACAAAAGCAATGAGCAATGCCAGTAAAAAAGCGAGTGTTTCCTCGTCCAACATTTCGGTCCTCCTTGCGGGAAAAAATTGATTTTTCCGCTTTATGAAGTACACTATAAAGCAAGGATATTCCCAATGCACGGGAATGAGGATTATTTTTGGGAAGAAGAGAGAGATTAATTGAAAATGAGGTTAATAAAATTTACCAAGGGATTATTTTACCATCATCACAGTAAAGAGGATATGTTATCCCATGTTCAAACTTTATAGTATCAGGCAGTTTTGCACCAATCAACTTTTTTGATTCTGGAGATTTTGAAATATCCTCTCCTTCAAAAGCATATCTATTTAAGAAACTTTTATTCTTCAATACAGGTTCTTCATTTTTTATTTCTAGCTCAGAAACTTTCTGCCATCCCTTTGCATTTAGTTTCGCAACTACTACGATGCATTTGTTTTCATCTACTCCAACAATAAAGTCTACCGCATTTGCTTTTGCTACATTTGGAATTTCCCAATATTTACAAACACAATCCAACAGACTTTTTCGCCAAGGTTTTTCTGACACTACTTCATTGAGAGAATTTTTGATATAACAAATAAGAATCTTTTTTCCAGTTAAATCTACAAACATTATTTTTTCCCGTTAGAATTTATATTATACAGCAGTTTTCCATTTCTATAATCTTCTGGGCTAAGTCTCTTCTTAGAGTCAAATTCTGCTTTGTAGTCTTCTACATCCCATTCCCACGCTTCTTGAATTTCATATTCTTTGTTATATAAAATCCAAATCAATTTATCCCAATCGTAGTTTGTTGCTTTAGGGACTTTTGTAACAAAACTTCCCGGTTTGCCACTTGGGCGATTCGCCTTTACTTGATATTTTGTTCCATTAAAAATGAAATCAAAACCTTTATTGACAGCAGTTTTATCCTGCATGTATTCAGAATATTCATCTTCCGCCATTCCGACCAACATTGCAGCATCATATTCTGAAAGCGAACTTGTAATTTGCGGTGCAACTCCAAATTTATTCTGCCATTCCAATACTACTTCTATAAGTTTTTTTCGCAACATATTTAGTCCTATATTATTCTATTCCAGATTCAATTAATTATCAAACTCAAAGAGAATATTATCAACATTACATTCTCTACCCCCCCCTATCTTATTGCTTCACCCCGGCTTCTCTAAGCCATATATATGTTTCGTTTTCAATATTAAATTTGGGGTCATAAGAAGAGTCCCAATTATCTTCCATTGTATACCTATATGGATTCCAGCACCATGGCTCAACATAAACATCTTCATTCAGACTATCACGGACCCGATTAAATAAATATTGTTTTTACAACTCGTTTATCAAGTTCGTATCTATTATTGTATTTCGAAAGAGTAGTCCTTGGCTTTTCACAAAAAGCACTGGCAATGCCTATAAGATTAATAAATAGTAAAGCTAAATGAATACGCATTTCTTTTACCAAGCTCTTCCTAAACTTCTTCATGTTTTGCCTCCTCTTGCAGAAAAAAATTGCATTTTACGTTTTATACGTTAAACTATAATTCAGAGCGATTCCCAATGCACGGGAATGAATTAAGGAGTACGCAGGCATGGCAGTAGACTTCACCGAAAAGGCAAAACGGTATCAGGCAATTGACGAAATCATCGCTTCTGGGCGGAAACTAAAATGGAGGGAAATCATCTCCGAGCTTGGCGAGAAATACGGAATCAATACCAGCCGAACTTCCTTCTTCCGAGACATTAAGGAACTTCAGGAAAAGTACGCCGTTCCAATCGACACGGATTTTGAAACTAACGGATATTTCTACACCGACCCAAAGTATCGCCTTCCCCGCTTCTACACGGACGAAAACGCCGCAAAAGCCGCAAAACTGATTAAAACGCTGATGGATATGGTCAAGGGAAATCCCCTTTACAAGGAAGCTCAGGAAGTTTTTGAATCACTTTCGATTGAAAACCACGACCTGACACTTGAGAACATCCGAATCAAAAAGAATCCCGAAAATGACAGGATTATTTTCGTAGGCGCCCCCAACAAGGAAGTTCCGGCTCAAATCTGGCGGCTTCTGGACAAGGCTTTGCATGAAAACCGCGTGATAACTTTTGACTATCAGTCGCTCACGGACAGCGAACCACATTTCCGTCGCGTTCAGCCCTGGCAGCTCATTTTTGACAACGGAAACTGGAATCTTCACGCTTTTGACGTGATAAAGCAGGGCCGCCGCCGCTACACTCTGAGCGAAATCAAAAACCTCAAGCTGACGGACGAAATCTTCACGTTACCCAAGGACTACGATTTCAGAAAAATGACTCTGGGCTCCTTCGGCTGCATGTGCCACGACACAAAGCTCGACTTCAAGATTCACCTTCACGGTTATGCCGCCCGCTATGCCAAAAACAGAATCTGGGGCGAAAATCAGAAAGTCACAGCCGACAGTGAAAATCCGGGAAAGGAAGGAGAAGGAATCATACTGAGCTTCAAAAGTAATCAGTTATTTTCTATAGAGAGGTGGGTCTGGCAGTGGGCGGACGAAGCATGGCCTCTTGAGCCAAAAGAACTGGTCGACGACTGGAAAGGAAGGCTCGAAAGGGTGAATGCGCTTGAAAAAAGATGAAAAGCGTCACTGACCTGTCACAGGAAGGCTTTCAACATAGCAGACATCAGGGGACAAATCCACCTTGTTGTTCCAGTTTGTTTCGCTGTCAATTTGGGGATTTTTATCCCAGCAAACGCAGTGGTCAGAGTCAATATAAACCCGCTTGAAATCATCGAAATTTGAAAATTGCTCAAAAACAGTGTCCTTTTTCAAGAATGGCTTCATGTCGAAAATTCGTTTTTCACCATTGTCAAATGAAAGCAGAAGTGAAAAATCATGTTTTGGCTGGACAGAAAGGATTTTTTTCCTGCCACTTGCGAAATATTCCGCCATTTTTGAGTCAAAACCTTTTGAAAGATAGTATTCTACTGATTTAGGCATGATTATCGTAACGGATCGATTGAGAACAAGTCCTGCTTTACTGCGATTATACCACCATTTATAAAAACTCGCTATAGAAAGATAAACATGGCAGTAGAGTTAACCGGAAAGAAAAAAACGATATCAGTCAATTGACGAAATCATTACTTCGGGGGGAAAACTCAAACATTGTAAATCCCGCATTTTTCATCTATAATAAATTTATGTCTATTGACTACAAAAAATTACCGGTCTACGAACAGAAAGAAAAGATACTCGAATGTTTGCGCGAAAATCAGGTCATTGTCGTGCAGTCGCCTACAGGAAGTGGAAAGACCACGCAGATTCCTGTCATTTTGCATGAGGCGGGATATAGCGAAAACGGTGTGATTGCCGTTACCCAGCCGCGACGAATTGCAGCCCTCAGCGTTTCAGAATTCATTGCAAAGCAGCTCAACACTTCTTATCCGGGGCTTGTCGGATATAAAATGCGTTTTGAGGATAAAACCGACGTCACCACTAAAATCAAAATCATGACGGACGGAATTCTCCTTCAGGAAATGAAGCTTGACCCGTGGATGACAAAATATTCGGTCATCATGGTCGATGAGGCTCACGAACGAAGCCTCAACATCGATTTCGTACTGGGGCTTTTAAAGCGCGTACTTGCTGCCCGCCCGGATTTCAAAGTCATCGTTTCAAGCGCAACCATGAACGCCGAGGCTTTTTCCGCCTATTTCGGCAACTGCCCTATCGTCACGATAGACACTCAGACTTTCCCGGTCACCATGGTTTACGATCCGCCCCTCAAAGGTCAGAGCACGACCACGGCGACCGCGACAGGATGCGAATACCTTCTTTCCAAAATCGAAAAGACTATCGACCGCGTCCTTGACAATCATGAGGACGGAGACATTCTGGTCTTCCTTCCGGGCGAAAAAATCATCAAGGACTGCGCAAAACGCCTTCAGTTCTCGGATTTTCATTCCAAAATCCACATCGTGCCCCTTTACGGTCGTCTTCCGAAAGAAGAGCAGGAACGCGTTTTTGACCCTGCCCCCTTCGGCAAAAAGAAGGTCGTTCTCTCAACTAACATCGCGGAAACTTCCGTAACTATCAACGGAATCACAACCGTAATCGACTCAGGCCTTGCCAAGCTTAATTTTTACAGCCCAAAGACTTTCACTTCAAGCCTCAACGAAACTCCGGTCTCAAAGGCAAGCTCAAACCAGAGGCGGGGGCGTGCTGGACGAACCCAGCCGGGCACCTGTTACCG
The DNA here is from genome assembly GCF_014201975.1 of Treponema ruminis. Taxonomy (NCBI): domain Bacteria; kingdom Pseudomonadati; phylum Spirochaetota; class Spirochaetia; order Treponematales; family Treponemataceae; genus Treponema; species Treponema ruminis. Next base: position 338,818 of record NZ_JACHFQ010000002.1, read on the forward strand.
ACTCTACAGCCGCAAGGATTTTGACACCCGACCGGAATACACAACCGAAGAAATTTACCGGACTGACTTGAGCGAAGTCGTGCTCCGCATGAGCGAGCTTGGAATCACGGATTTTGACACATTTGACTTCATCTCAGCTCCTCAAAAAGAAGACATTCTTGGAGCCGTCGAAACCTTAAACCAGATGGGCGCCCTCAACGAAGACCACACCCTTTCATCAATCGGAAAGCTCATGGTTGAATTTCCGCTGGAACCGCGCGTAAGCCGAATCCTTGTCGAAAGCATCATGCGCTACCCGGAAGTTCTTGAAGAAACCGTAATCGCGGCCGCCTTCATGAGCACCCACTCGCCTTTCATCCTTCCTCCAGGAGAAGAAACTGATGCCCGAAAAGCCCACCACGCTTTCCGTGACATTCAGGGCGACTTCGTAAGCTATGTTAAGCTTTTCCGCACATATCAGTCGATGAAAAATCCTGTCCGCTTCTGCCAGAACAACTACCTCGACGAGCGTGTCATGGCTGAAATCGCGAACATCAAGCAGCAGCTCGAAGAAGAAATCGGGAACTTGGGCATTCCAATCGGAAGCGGCGGAAGCATGGACGACTACCTCTGCTGTATCGCAAGCGGCATGATTCAGTTCGTCTGCGTTCGTGAGGGAAAGGAAAATTACCGCTCACTTACAGCCGACCACATTTCAATTCATCCGGGCTCATCGATGTTCCGCACCGACCCGCTTTTCATCGTGGCTGGAGAAATCGTCCGCACAAGCCGTACTTTTGCTATGAGCGTCTCTCCACTCACAAAATCGCTTCTCTCAAAAATCTCACCGGACCTCGAAGCAAAACTCGGGGCAATCCGAAGCAAAAAAGGCAGAAGCCTCACTGGAAATCTGGAATACAAGGGCTCTACATTCGCAGCCGTCAAGGGAAAATTGCTCGGCCGGGATGACGGTCACTTCGGCGGCCGCAAAGCCAAAGAAAAGAACGACAATGAAATCGTCATCGGAGGCGAAATTTTTGAAATCGAAAAGCAGAAGGGAAAGAAAATCCTTATCCTGCCCTACAATAAATTCAAGAGTGCGATTCAAAAAGAAAGCGACGAGAACAAAATGGCCGTCTACGCCCAGATCCGCTCGAAAATCCTCATGCACGGAGCAGGCTTGTTGAACGGAGAAAAGCTGGAACTTGCCTGCAAGGTCGTAAAAAACCTCAACCTGAATCCAATCACCGAAAAAGACTGGTGCAAGCGCAATTTTGACATCCACGAAGAAGGAATGGCAGACAGGCTGATTGAGGATTTGAACAAAATCTTGAGAATCACCATGTCCAAAAAGACAAAGGAATACGCTTTCCTCGCACTCTTTACGGACGGAAGGGGCACTTACTGGTTCAAGATGAGCCGTGGATTTGCCACAGCCCTCAACGAAAGCCTTTCAAGCCTTGAAACTCTTGTTGATGAAAACATTGATTTTTCTGTCGACGGAAAAGAGAGAATCAACTCAGTCTACAGACTTTTGAATTCTCTCTACGACTAAAATCAATATTTTCTAGACAGACATCCGCTTTTTGTATTCCAGGCAGAGCATCGTAATGTCATCGAACTGAGGTGCCTCCCCGACAAAAGCGTCGATGTCTTCCTTTACGGCTTTAAGAAGCTGGTTTGCAGGAATGCCACCAGTTTTGTTCAATATGGCATCAAGCCTCTCGTCTCCGTAAAGCTGTTTATTTGCATCAGTTGCCTCAGTTACGCCGTCCGTATACTGGAAGACCTTGTCGCCAGGCTCAAGAATGATGCTGCCAGACTTGTACTTCATGTCTTCCATTCCAGCAAGGACGAAAGCAGACGGAATTTTATGCATTGTATACTTGCCGTCATGGAAAATGTAAGGAGGCTCATGACCAGCGTTTACATAGCGGAATTCACCTGTCACCATATCGAGAATGCCCATGAAGGCGGTTATGAAAAGCCCCTCACCGTTTGATTCACACAGAAGGTTGTTTACGGTCATGAATACATCAGCAGGATCTACCCCAGGAGAGGTATGGTCTTTTATGAGGGTCTTACCGATTACCATGAAGAGAGCCGCAGGAATTCCCTTGCCAGAAACATCAGCCATGACTATTGCAATGTGGCGGTCATCAACCATGAAGAAATCGTAGAAGTCACCGCCAACTTCCTTAGCAGGATTCATCGAAGCAAAAATGTCGATTTCTTCCCTGTCCGGGAAAGGCGGGAAAATAATCGGCAGCATGCTTGACTGGATGTGAGTCGCAACGCTGAGCTCAGCTCCGATACGCTCCTTTTCAGCTGTGGCAGCCGTCAAATCAGAAATATATTGCTTGAGTGCCAGGGACATCGCATTTACGCCGGAAGCAACGTCACCGATTTCATCGTTTTCAAAAACGCGGGCACGCCGGTCAAGATTGCCCTGGCTGATTACCTTTACGTCATTCACAAGCGCTTCAAGAGGATGAGTGATTGTAAGCGAGAAGGCACGGATTTTCATTGAGACAATAGTAATAATCATCAGAAGGATGACAACAAAGAGAATTATGGCGTATAAAATCGAACGGCTCATGGAATGTACAGACTCAAGCACAATTTCCTGAGGCACGCAGAGACAGAATTCCCAGCCGGTGCTTTCAACAGGGGCATAGGCATAGTAAACGCCGTTTGAAGAAAGAGTCACTCCCCTTTCCCTGTCATAGAATTTTGAGCGAAGGTTCTCATCAAGATTTTTGATGTCAAAAGCTTCTTTTATGGCATCATCCGGCACGATTAAATTTCCCTTACGGTCAATCAGAAAGGCCGTGATGCTGCTTTCATTCTCCATGCTTACAGTTGCCTTGTAAAGGTCAGAAATGAGGATGTCCATACAGACGACACCAGCGAATTTATCGGAAGCATCATAAAATGGAGAAGCACAGCTTATCATGAGTCCGCGTCCGAAAGAATCTTCATATACATCGGTAAAGCAGACCTTTCCGCTTTCCTTGGCAAGCTTATACCATGAAGCATCTATATAATTGTAGTAACATTCAGTCTCGCCCTCTTCCGGAACGGCACCGTCAGAAAAAGCGTCAAAGGCTACCATGAAGCCTTTTTCTGTGCCAGCATAGATTGACATTATCGTCTCATTGCTTGCAGTGATTACCGGACGATAGACCTGCTCAAGATTTCCAAGAAGATAAAGCTCATCCTTAAAGTCAGACACTTTGTAATCTTTTGAAAGAAGCGTACGCTGAAGGGCATAAATTCCTGCATTATCGGCAGACGGAACCGGTACCGGGTGAGGCCGGTAATCTTCAGGATGCAGATAAAGAGAGTGGATATAGCTTGCAAAATGACCTATATCACCGGAAAACTTTTTAAGTTCTGACTCAGCAAAACTTGTCCTCTGCCTTGCAGTCTCGTCAAGGTTAGTCACAGTCTGCTTAATCAAAGTATTCCTTGCAAGGCGCTTAATCTGGATCATTGTCACCGTACCGACCAAGCTTGTCACAATAAGCGCAAGAATTGCTATCCTAAGCACCATCTTAAGAATCTTCTGCCGTATCGGATTTCTGGTATTTTCTTTTGAATTCATAAAGTTTTCTCCTTTTATGTCTATATTACGATATGAATATGAGTCATATGCTCACGTTTCTTGTAGTATGCAGAGACTCTCAGGGCCCGATGCCTCAGCAGCTTGAGGCTTGCAATATCAAGCATATCCTCGTCTTTTTCCAGGCGGAAAGGATTGTAGAATTCCCCGCTGTAAGTAATGCGAAGTGAAATTGAGCTGCCGTACTTAACGACAAGATATAAAACCGCATCAGGCAGGGCTTTCTTTACGCGGAGAAAAAGCTCCTCAATACATCCTTCCATCTCAAATATTCGCCTCTGGGGAATACCACAATAGCTCGCAGTCTCCTCAATCTTCTCGTTGCAATAGGCAAGGGTCTGGTCACTGTCTGCGGCATCCTTTTCATTCATGCCGGAAATAATACAGGCTAAATCAGGCATGACAAGATACCAGACAGGAATTACATTCTCAACGCAGAGAGTGCTTCCAAAGATAATGCACAAAGGCACGCCCAGCAGAAGCCCCAGAATCAAATAAGAGCAGAAGACCTGCATGAATATGCTTGAATCAGAAATAAGGGAGGCAATAATTGCACTTAAAAAAGAGAGCAGGACAAGGGAAAGGCTGTAGACAAGGTGACTTCTCCAAGTCTTAAAAGTGACAGTGTGGCCAACCGAAGCATTGAAAACATGCCATGCAAGCCACATTCCCGAAGCGATAAGAAAATTACAGAGAATTTCTGCAAGGGCCGTAGAGAGAGCAACTCCCAATATAATGGAAGAAAGCAGGCTTCCGATTGCAGTACCCAAAGCCCCATACAGTCCCCAGAGCACGCCCACAAGGGGAGGAAGAAAATTCTTTAGGCCGACGATTGAACTGTACTGTAAGAATCCTGCCTTCTGCACCATAAAATCAAGCATGACATAGACAAGGGCAACCATAAGCGATACCCGCATCCAGCGCATGAAGGAAGTCTTTGTCCCGGAAAGAGAAAGCTGACTCAAAAATCCAAGAGAATTCTTCATCTTTGTAAATACAGACGAAAAAGCTTTCTGAACGGAAGAGTCCGCCGCAAGAACTCCAGCTATCATGAATCCGGCGGCAATAATATGGCCTATGGTAATTTCCTCAGCCTTGGTACTAAAGACAAGGGCAAGAACCGGCGACATGAACATGGTCATGATGATTTCAGTAGAAAAAATAAGTGAGGTCTCCAAAGCCGAGACATAGCGCATTGCATAGAGCTGCACGATGGTATATATGCCGCGGATAAAGAAACTTATGTATATGGCGCAAACCCAGAAAGAAGGTTCGGTCGGAAGAGCAAAAGTCTTTCCGAAAAAGAGAACCTGAACAATCCAGCATCCCAGTGAAATAAGCAGGGAGAAAAATACCTGGCCCATCGCAATGATTGAAGGGTTTGAAGTTGAAGAATAGCGTCCCATGCTCAGTATATAAAGGGCAAAGGCAATGTCTGCGAGAATGAGATACAAGGTTCCCATGTTGAGAAGCCCTTTAAAATCAGCATCCATCATTAAAAAAAGACCGATGAGGACGAGGAAGATTCCAGGAAAGGTCCGCCAGTCAGGTTTTTCACGGAAGAGAATCAGTCCAAGGGGCGGAACGAAGGCAAAATATGCAGAAAGCAGGCAGGAACATACAGTAGCGCCGACTTTTGATGACCCCAGTACCAGAAAGACATTGAAGGCCACAAGCTCCAGGGAAAGGATGAATGACTGAAAAACCTGCTTTTTATCAATACGGAAAAGCTCACCGAAGAAAAAAAGCAGCATGATTATGAAGCCGATTGCGTTGGTGACGGTAAGATATGCAAACTGAGATACGGATTCCGGCACGCCCGCGATAAAGGCATACTGAATTGAACAAAAGAAAGTTATTATAAAAAGCGATACGCTGGCCTCAAGCTTGTTCATCGGCGTTAATTTCCTTTACAAAATATTTATTCAGCAAGTGGTCAGGCCTGTAAGAAAGCTTCATCTGCCTTAAACCGGGATCTCCCAAATCTTCCTCAAGATTCACCCATTTAGCACTTTTTCCGCATAATTCAGCGTAAGAGCGGTACAAAAATGGACTGACATAAACACAGGATTTGTCAGATTTTAAAATCATGGCATTGTAAGTCTGGCTGTCCAGCTTCATGCCGTAAATAAAGCCCTTGAGCTCCCCGTCAATAAAGAGCACAAGTCCTTCCATTCCAAGCTCATTCCAATATTTAAGTGATTTTTCGATGGCCCTATGCTCGCACATAAGTTGAGTCCTGTTATCGTCAGTCACTTTTGTTTTGAGCCATGTTTCAGACAGGCTGAGCATTTGTGAAAAATAAGCCGGTGAAACATTCTCTAAATTCCAGCGGTCCTTATAGGTATCAAGGAATTTGCGCACATGCTTTCTGCGGTCATGATATTCCCCGCCCTGCATTGCCGCAAACTTCTCGCAATCATATATGTATTCTGCCACGTCACGGCTTTCTGTAATCGAAAGAGACTCGGAATAGTTTTCTGCAATGAAATCCTTCGCCCTTTCAGTTATTGTTTCAAACCTTACTTTTGCACCATGAGAATGAGCGTCCTCAATGAGGCAATCCACGGCCCGGCGCAGGCTTTCAGTTTTTTCCATATTTCCAAGCGGGAAAAGATATATACGTTCATTACTTGTACAGCGTTTTTCGCGCAGTATGAAAAGGAAGTCATCTTTTAAGGCAAATTTATCACCGTATTTTTCTGACATGCAGAATGAAGAAACGAATGAATGCTGGCATGAACCTTCGCCATAGGCAAAAAAATAATCGTCAAGAAAGTTCTTTTTATCCAAAGAAAACGGTTGAAAATCCAACATGAAAATCTCTCAAATTTTATACTTCATTTAAGATTATACCGTATGCGGATTAAAAAACAAGAGTTCTTTAAGATTTTTTTATGTTAGAGGATTCAAAAAACAGGCTTATTCCACGTCGCCCAAGCCGGCGCCGTTCTTTTTGGCTTTTTTGGCATCTTCGGCGGCCTTGCGTTCGGCTTCCTTCTGCTCGCTCTGCTTTTCAAGGTCACGGCCAAGCAGTCTGGCAGCCTTGATTGCAAGCTGATTTTTGTTTTTGGCAGTCAGGTCAGCCTTGTCGGCAAGCTCGTTGACGGCTTCGTTACAGTTTGAGTAGCGTCCTTTTGCCCAGATGTCGAGGCCTGTTCCGATTGTAGAAGTGTCCTTGTGCTTGAGGAATTCAAGTGCTATGTCGGCAAAGGCAGGATTTTCGTATTTTGCCATTTCCTTTCCGAGTGCGTAACGGAGCTGCTTCCGTTTGTCGTCCTTTACAGTCTCCTTGCAGAGCTCGACGATTTCATTGGCTCCCCGCCCCTCTTCAAGAAGGACTTTGGCAACCCTGGCCCTCTGAGGATCAGGAACTTTTTTTTCTGTAATCTGGGAAAGAAGATATTCATTTCCCTTTGAGGTGTTGAGTTTTGCAAGACAGTCGAGGCAGTCATTCTTTACGGCCTGAACCGGGTCATTTTTTGCCCGGTAAATCAGGTATTCGTCGGCTTCCTTGACGTCATTTTCCTTTATCGCGATGATTGATTCCTGGCGGACCTTGTAATGGCTGTCCTTCAGGCCCTGAATCAAGATTTCATTGGCTTCGCTGTTCTTAAAATGAGAGATTCCCTTGATTACATACTGGCGGAGGTTGGGATTGGTGTCCTCGAACAAGTCTGCAAGTATTTCCTGGGCCTCAGGCTTTTCCATGACACCGATTGCCTCGGCACTGTACATGCGAACAAAGGCATTTTCGTCGCTGTCCTGGGCATATTCAACAAGCTTGTCGTAAGTTTCAAGGGCATGAAGCTGGCCCAGCACGCGCACAAGGCTCTGTCGCTGGGCAACAGTCAAATCCTCGCGCTCAAGATATTCTGTGATGTAGACGGCTTCCCGGCTTCCACCGATTTTTCCCAGAGTCTCGATTGCACCGGTAAAGTATTCTTCGTTGTCGCTTTCAAGCAAAGTGCAGATTGCAGGAACGGCTTCCTTAGTCTTAGCCATCTGAAGGTATGAGAAACAGGCGTTTACAGTGGAATTTTTTTCGTCATAAGGATCGTTCAGAACCATGACGGCGTAGTCTTCAAGACAGGGATCTTCGATAGTCTTAAAGAAATTAAGGATTTTTTCGCGGATTGCGACGGATTTTGTGTCCTGAAAAAGATCGTAGACCTCGTTGACAAAGCGCACATCCTTTTTTTTGGTCATAGTGTCCAGAAGCTCGGAAATGTCCTCTTCAAGACCATACTTCAGGATATCAGCATTTTTTTCGTTGGCCTCAGGATCCGTGTTATTAAGCTCCTCGACTTTTGCAGAATCAGGAGATTTAGGTCGTTTTGAATTGGGTACATCGCTTACGCCTGCAAGACTTTCCTTTTTAACACGCGGCTCTTCTTCAATTGAAAAATCATCAGCCCCAGAAATCGCGTCAAAGTCTTCGGAAGATGAAATTACGGTCGTTTCCTCAATCGAAATTTCAGAGCTTTCAATCGAAATTTCCGGCTCTGGAATGGCCGGCTCAGAAGGAGCAATTTCAATCTGACCAAAGCCAGACTCCCCTTCCTGGGCAAAAGATGCTCCGGCGAGAAAAGTTATTGCTAAAAACAAGGTACTCTTTTTCATCACGACTCCAAAGCGCTAACCTTTAAGCTTCCAGGCATCCGAGTGATAGCGTTTCAGGAAATTCGTCCTGTATTCTTCAAAACGGTTTTCTGAAATTGCCAGGCGGATTTCCTTCATCATGCTGTGCAAAAAGTAAAGGTTGTGGTAACTTGCCAGCATGCTTCCCAAAATTTCCTGTGACTTAAAAAGATGGCGGAGATAGGCGCGCGAATAATTACGGCAGACCTTACAGTTGCACTCAGGGTCAACAGGTCCAAAATCGCGGGCAAACCTCTCTTGTTTTATCGGCAGATTTCCGTCGCGGGTGAAGTAGCTTCCGTTTCGGGCATTGCGGGTGGGAAGAACGCAGTCGAACATGTCGATTCCAGAATGAACGGCGTCCAGAATGTAGTCCGGAGTTCCGATTCCCATGACATATTTTGCCTTTTCTTTTGGAAGATAATTTACGGTAAAGTCCAGCATGCTTGCAAAAACTTCAGGAGGCTCACCAACGCTAAGACCTCCGATTGCGATTGCAGGCATGTTCATCTCAGTGACAAACTCTGCCGACTGGATTCTGAGATCCTCGAAGAAATTTCCCTGGACGATTGGCATGAGGATTCCCTTGTAGCCGGAGTCGCACTTACGGATCCATTCTTCTTTTGCCCGCTTGAGCCAGTTTTTGGTGATTTCAAGGGCGTGAATCGCTGATTTTTTATCCTCGCCCCAGCCGGTACAGACGTCAAGCTGCATCTGAATGTCGGAATTGAACTGAGCCTGGATGTCGACTACCCGCTCAGGCGTGAACATGTGGCGGCTTCCGTCGATGTTTGAAGAAAAAAGCGCGCCCTCTTCGGTGATTTTTCGCAATTTTGAAAGGGACCAGACCTGAAAACCGCCAGAGTCAGTGAGAAAATTCTTTTTCCAGCCGGAAAATCCGTGCAGACCGCCAGCCTCTTCGATAATATCCGGCCCCGGCCGCAGGTAAAGGTGATAAGTGTTGGCAAGGATAATTTCAAAACCGATTTCGTCCAAGTCATCTTTTGTGAGTGCCTTGACAGTGGCATTGGTTCCGACAGGCATGAAAACAGGAGTCTGAACATCCCCATGCGGAAGATGCAGAGTGCCGGTGCGGGCCTTGCCGTCAGTAGATTCGTGTTTGATTTCAAAAATATTGTCTATCATTTCAAAACGAGTATATCACAAAAAATTCGACAAATTCAATAAAGCGTTGTATTCTGAAAAGGACAATGACAAAAACAGGAGGCTTTTAATGTCAAAAACAGCAATTATCACAGGCGGATCTCGTGGTATCGGACAGGCAATGAGCGAAAAACTCGGCGAACTCGGATACAATGTAGTTATCAATTACAGAAGCGACTCTTCAAAGGCACTTTCTGAAAAAATCGCAGCTGATCTTGAAAGCAAATACAAAGTCGGAACACTTGTTGTCAAAGCAGATGTCAGCAAATACGAAGACTGCGAAAAGCTCGTAAAAGCAACCGTAGAAAAATTCGGTGATAACATCGATGTTCTCGTAAACAATGCAGGAATCACAAACAACAGCAACTGGATTGACATCACACACGAAGCTTATGAGCGTGTAATCGGAACAAATCTCATGAGCGCGCTTCACATGACACATCTGGTTCTTCCGCACATGATTAATCATTCCTCAAAGGATTCACAGTGCGTAATCGTAAATACATCTTCTGTAGGCGGCATGACAGGCGTAATCAATCAAGCAGATTACTGTGCTTCAAAATCAGGTCTCATTGGTTTGACCCGTGCCCTCGCCCTTGAATTTGCAGGCCGTGGAGTACGTGTAAATGCAATCGCACCAGGCATGATTATGACCGACATGCTCCGTGGAGTTAATCAGGACGAACTCAACGCGCTCGCCGCAACAATCCCGGAAGGCTACATCGGCGATGTTTCTGATATTGCAGGAGCTTTGGCATACATTCTCACAGCACCATATCTTACAGGACAAATAATCTCACCAAACGGCGGATTCGTACTCCAGTAAAAAAACTTTGCTCGCGCTAGGGTATGTAGCCCCGAAGTTGCCAGCTTGCTGGCAATGAGCGTGAGCAAAGGGCGGAACACCCGACCACCAAAGGTGGGAGCGCCCAATTTTTACGTTCTCGCATATCTCAAAACCACCGCCGCAATCACAACGAACATAAAGACCGGGAACCAGGCTCCCATGAAGGGGGAAATTGCGCCGAACTTTGCCAGCAGCATGGTAATCATCTGGGTAACGTAGAACAAGACGGCCGCACTGATGCAGGAAGCAAGGCTCATGAGCATTACGTTCTTGCGGGTCTTACCGCTCAGGCCAACTGACAGGAAGACGACTATGAAGAGAATGAATGGAAAGGAGAATTTCTTGTAATAAAGGCTCATCGGCTCGGCAAAAGGAAGACCGGCTTTCTGCAGATGCTCTATGTAGACTTTTGCCGTGGCAGAGTTTACTGTTTCAACACTTATTACGTTGTTCTGGAATGTTTCAGGCGGCTCAACCAGGCGGTCAAGCACGTCCGAAGAGAGCGAAACGGCCTTAATCGTGTCCTCAACATGAGTGTACTGAATTGCCCCGGACAAAACCCAGCGATCATCGCGCCAGACTGCTGAATCAGCGCGGATAACAGAGTTCAATGTCTTGTCTTCGTTCCGAATTATAATGTAAAGCGATGTAAGTCTTTTGGCCTCATCGTCGTAAAATTCAGCTTTATAGCAGATATTGCCGTTTTCACTCAGGATTACGATTTTATCATTGTTCAGAGTTTTGTTTTTGTTGAGGACTTCTTCCTGTTCGGCAGTTTTTTTGGCATAAGTGGGCACGACTACCTTGTCATCAAAGAAAAAGAGGGCAAAGCTCATTACAAAAGCAAAAATCAAAAGAGGGAAAGTGAATCGCGTAAGTGAAATTCCTGAAGCAAAAATCGCGATAAGCTCATTGCTAGCGTACAAGTCACTCAAAGTGTAGGAAACCGCAAAAAGAATTGCAATCGGTGTGGCGTACCAGAGGCATTTGGGCACATAAAGTCCCATAATCCTCATTACCTTCAGGCCCGGAACGCCATTTGAAATAAAATTCCACAGGTTCATCATCAAATCGACCAAAACGAGAACCATGGCGAAAAAAATCAGCGCGCCCACAAAGAGAGGAATTACTTTTCTAAAAAGGTACTCAATAATTTTCATTTTCTCAAAAGCCTCAGATAGAAAAGAATTCCGGCAACGCCAATCAAAAGGTTTGGCGCCCACATTGTGGTAATACCGTAAACACCTGTTCGTGAACTGAAAATCTGGCCGACGATGCTGACAGCCCAGTAGAAAACCGAAATAAAAAGACCGATAATCAATCCGATTGTCTGGCCGTTGTGCTTACCAAAAATCAGGGCCAGAGGCATGGCAAGAATAGCAAAGAAAATCGAACCGAAGGGCATTGAGAATTTTTTGGCCATTTCAAGATGGTAGCGGTTGCGCTTTTTCTCGGAAACATCGGCATCGCCCCTCATCTTGCGGATTTCTTTATAAAGGTCGTAACTGGTCATTTCACGCGGAGAAACGGCACGGTCATTTTCAAGGAAAGTTGATTCAAAAATATTAAGCTCGACATTTTCGCTCGTAAGAACGTCGTAGTCATTTTTTTTGTCGGGGTCGAACATGATTACACTTGCGTCATTCATAATCAATTTCATGAGGACGCCGGGGGCAGAAGCCTTTTTAATCTGGGATTTGTTGGCAACGATAATCCTCTGCCCGTCATCACCGTCAGTATCAAAGAAAATCAAATCGCTCACGTTCTCACCTGAGACTTCACCGATTACCAGAGTCTTGTCATTCGTTCTTTTGATTGAATTGGACTCCAGTTCGACGGCAGGATTTGAAGTGAGGATTGAACGGTAAAGCTTGTTGTAGTTAAGGGTTCCAAGAGGAAGAAGATAGTCGTTCACGAAAAAAGAACCGATTGAAATAATAACGCCCAGAATCAGTACAGGCTTTAAGATAACCCGGTAGCCCTGACCGCTCGCACGGAAAATCAAAATCTCGTTTTCGCTGGCAAGTCGTCCCAGACACATCAAAAATCCGACCAGGGTTGCAAAAGGCGCAGACTGGGCAATTACCATGGGAAGAGAATATGTGATAAGGCGCATTACGTCCATGACAGGAACACGTTTTTTGAGGATATTTTCGGCAACGAGCAGAATCTGATTGACGAAAAAGACCATGAAAAAGAAGATGAAGGCGATAAAAAAATAAAGGAAAAGCTCCTTCATGAGATAGCGGAAAAGAACATGCCTGTTGATTCCCGATTCTTCCTGAGTTAAGGTCGCAAAAAAATCAGCCTGCTTCTTTAACTTGAGTCTGGCAAAAAGTTTTGAAAGATTACGCGAGCAGGAATTGAGAAGATTGAATTCGCTGTATTTTAATAGAAGAAACTTGCCGAATTCCTCGAGGTTTTTCTTGGCCTGACTCCTGGCCCATGTGCGGCGGTAATAAATAACCGAAACCAAAATGCGCTTGATGGGATAAAAGGCAGAAGTCTTTTTAAATCGCTTGAGAAATTCCTTCTTTTTTTTTGCAATAAGCTGCCTGAGCTTCCAAATCGGGAATGCCATTACTTACCAGTTGAGCCGAATCCGCCTGAACCTCTTTCTGTCTCATCAAGGACTGAAACCTGCTCGAAATCAGCAATCGTAACCGGAGCAAGAACAATCTGTGCGATGCGCTCACCGTTTTTAACTTCAAAATCTTCGTTACCAAGGTTGATGAGGATGACTTTGACTTCGCCACGGTAATCAGAATCAATAGTGCCCGGTGTGTTGAGGACCGTGACACCATTTTTAGCAGCAAGACCGGAACGAGGGCGAACCTGAATCTCATATCCTTCCGGGATTGAAAAGAAAAGCCCGGTTGGAATCATTGCACGCTCGCCCTTTTTGATAATGACTGGTTCAGCAAGAAGGGCGCAGATGTCAGCACCTGCAGCCCCGGAAGTTTTATATTGAGGAATAATCGCTCCCTGAGAAGCGACGCATTTGACTGTTACTTTGTTCATTCTTCTATTATATAGGAGAACTCAAAACTTGTCATTATCGAATGAAGTTCCGCAATTTCGCCGCCACTGAAATCAGGCCACTTTTCAAGGTAGATTTTCTCATCCTTTTTAAGAGGAAGGATTTCAAGTTCAAGATTGGAAAAATCAATGGAAGCCTCAAGGAAACGCTTCAAGCCGATTTCCCAGGGATAGTTCTCGCCCAGATAGAAATTGTCGAGAATCAGTTTTCGCTCTCCGCCCTTTATTTCGTAAAGGCCGGCAGTATTTCCTGTGTAGGCTATTTTTACGAAAATATCCGAAAGATTTTTTGAAGGTTCTTTTTTGCGTAGGCTTTCGATACAGGCGCTCAAATCGATTTTGTAGGAAACTTTTCCATCTTCCGAAGATTTTTTCTCAAAAGGGATTTTTCCGCATGATTTTTCGCACTTTTCAAGAGGCTGGTATTTTGCAAAAAGAATCTGATCCAAATCGCTGGCGGCATTTTTGTTTTCAAGGCCAGATTTTTTGAAGGCGGCCAGCTCTTTTTTAAAATCAGGATAAACGAAAAGCTCTCCATTGCTTCTTGTTGAAATCACTATCCTGCCCTTTTCATCTTCAAGGGCGCTTGACTGGCCGTCTGTAATCACAAGCCTTCCATCGCTCATTTTCCAGGCATTCAAAGCGTCTTTTTTGCTGAGGACCAGGAATTTTTCATTTCCCCTTTCTGAAAAATCAAAGAAATCTGAACTGGCGGAGTCATTTTCCCGCTTGTAGAATACAGAGATTTCCTTATTTGCCCCGATTTTCGTAAATGGCGTTACCCTAGCGCTTTTGACCAGAGATTTTCCATAGCTCATGTTGAACGGGAAGAAGAAAAAGTCGCCGTTTTCAACATTGATTTTCGGGAAAAGGATTTTTGAGTCAGGAGACTTTAATTCCAAGTCCTTATGCTCAGCCATTTTCTGGTGGCGGACGTAATTATTGACGAAAATATAACCCCGCTTTTTGTCGCTTCGGAAAGAATAGCGGAGGGAAGTTAAATCATCCGGCTTTACTTCGCAGGGGATTTCCGCCGGCAATCCGCACAAATCGCTTCCCCACTCGGCAGCAAAATATGAAAAGAGCTTGAGCTCGCGCAGGGTGTCCGAAACCTGGCCGAATTCACGGATGGCCGCCCTGAAATCATAAGACTTAACCGGAAGGTCGTTGAGAAAGCCGGTTGCCCGGGATTCCTGCAAGGTTGTAAGCTTTCCTTCCGGATTCGTGCCGCCGGTGTACATGTAAAATCCGAGCAAATTTACCCCGCTTCCAAGTTTTGAGAGGGCGACGGCTGCAATATCCTTAGCAGTGGCAATAGTCCGCCTGTGGCTTGTAACCTGGAGTCCGCCGCCAAGTTCCGCCGTGAGGTAAGGGAATTTTTTCAAATCGAAGGTAATTCCGTAGGCAAAGCCGTGGTCGCTTCCGATATTGTGGTCGTTCCGCTCATGGGTGAAGGTATAGTTTCCGCTAGGCTCAATCTCAGTGACCCGCTGATCCCAGGGAGCATCGCAGTAGCCGCCCATTACAGGCAGCATTCCGCCGGTCCAGGCACCGCCCCAGCCAGTCGCTGTGTACAAAGCAACGTTAAAGCCACATTCTTTCGCGATTTTTTGTAGACGCTGCATGTGAGCTTCACCGCTTTCTTTTTCGTAAAGGCCGCCGCAATGTCCGTACTCATTTTCAATCTGAACACCGATAATTGGCTTTTCCCTGCTCGAATCGTCAGCAGGATTTGCGATAAAGCCTTTTACCTGCCAAAAAATCTCTGAATACCATTTTTTTACAAGGGCGAAGTATTTTTCGTCATTCGTGCGGGGCTCAAAATCTTTATGCAAAAGCCAGTCAGGGAAGCCGCCGTTTCTGACTTCACCATGAGACCAGGGACCGATTCTAAGCAGCATCTTCAAGCCGCACTCACTAACGCATTCCATAAAGGCAGACAGGTCCCGGTTGCCGCTCCAGTCGTAGTGTCCTTCAATTTCTTCATGATGAATCCAGATGACATAGGCACTGACGATTGTAACGCCGCCGGCCTTCATCTTTAAAAGCCGCTCTTTCCATTCAGTGCGGGGCACGCGGGAATAATGAATCTCCCCCATTATCGGGAAAATTCTCTCCCCCTCTTTCATAATGCTTATATTGTCAAAACTGTAAGACATAAAATCTCCATTTCTAATTCCTAATTGGTAACTATTCCTTAACAGCCGCGCCACCGAAGCTGGAAATCAATGTTTTCTGGCTCACAAGGAAGAAAATTACAAATGGAATTGATACAAGCAGCGAACCGGCCGCAAAAATCGTGAATTCGTTCTTTTTATCAGTGACAAATCCGAAAAGTCCCAGGGCAAGGGTCTGATTTTCCGGGCTTCGGAGAACCATTTTTGGGAAAATGAAGTCCATCCAGGGAGCCGTAAAGCTTGTGATTGCAAGGAAAGTGATAATCGGCTTTGCCACAGGCATTATAATCTGAGCGAATACGCGGAAGTGGCTTGCACCATCGATTCTTGCCGCCTCATCAAGACTTTTTGAAACCGTGTCCATGTAGTTCTTGACCAGCCAGGTGTTGTAGGGAATGTTTCCTGCCACATAGACAAGAACCAGGCCCCAGAGGGTATCAAGTCCGTTGATTCTAAGCAGGATTACATAAATCGCAATCATGCCGACGAAACTCGGGAAAATCTGAAGAATGAGAAGGGACATCAAAAATGACTTCTTGAACCTGAAGTTGAAGCGGGAAAAAACATAGGCCGAAAGTGAGGAAATCACGACCGTAGCCGCACTTGTTTCAGTGGCAATCAGCAGGGTGTTCAAAAACCATCTGCCGTAGGATTTTTTCGTGAACAAATCGACAAAGTGTTCAAGAGTAAATCCGTCTTTGAAGGGAATTATATTAAGGGCCGCGATTGAGTTCGTGGGGGCAAAGGCACCGCTCACGACATAAATCAGCGGATAGATTACGAAGAGTGAAATCAAAAAGAAAATCATGTAAATTACGGCTTTGTTCAAGCGGTTGACCAGCTGATCTTTTGTAATAGTTATCATAGAGAGCCTTCCTTGTATGCCTTAGTATTTTTGAAATTGAAAATCGCGAAAGGAGCAAGAACAATGAAAATCATGACCGCGATGACTGAAGCATAGTTGTACTTCATGAGGTTGACCGTAAGCTTGTAAATCCAGGTGACAAGAATATCCGTGCCGCCTGCGAGAGTTGTGGTTGAGTCCGAGACTGTCGGCGCTCCACCTGTGAGGAAGAAGATTGCCCCGAAATTGTTTACGTTGTGGGCAAAACTCATGATGATTAAAGGTAAAGTCTGATACAAAACGAGGGGAAGAGTAATTTTTGAGAAAATCTGTTTTTTGTTCGCACCGTCAATTCTGGCCGCTTCGTTCAAGTCCTCGCTGATTGCAGTCATTGTTCCCATCGAAAGGAGCATGAAATAACCGAAACCGGCCCAGAGGTTTATGACCACGCAGGTGAATTGGGCCATAGTTGCAGTACCCAGCCAGGGAATCGGCTGAGAAATGATTCCAAGAGCCATGAGGCTTCTGTTTACGATTCCGAAAGAACCGTTCAGAAGATTTTTCCAGACAAGCATCGAAACGACACCAGGAACCGCATATGGCAGAATGAAAATAAACCTGAAGACAGGAGCGATACGAACGTGAATTTCCTTAAGCTGAACCGCAACAATCAGGCCGCCAAAATAGCAGGTGAAGGTCGCGAGAACAGCCCAGACTAAAGTCCAGCCGGCAATCCTCAAGAAACCGACTGACCATGAATTCTGGCCTCCAAGCAGCTCAACGAAATTCTGGAAACCGACCCAGTCGACAGTGTTATTAGGAGGAATATGCGACGGGTCGGAGTAATTTGTAAAAGCAACTGCGATACTAAAAAGGAGAGGAACTACGACAAAGACTAAGACCATGACGAAAGCTGGCGCAAGTCCAAAAATCGGGAAAGATTTTCCCAGTGCATTGTCTAAGGATTCTTTTTGATTCTTAAGTCGGCCGGTCCTGCAATATTCAGCATAGCCGTTCTGGGCGCTTTTTACGCTCAGAATATATACAATGACGAAAATTGCAATGATGGCAATAATCAAAATACCGTCGATAAGCATGAAAATCGAATTGTCACGCATTTTAACAGGAAGCTCCGGGTGGGGACTTCCAAGAGTGACGAGCCCGATAATTTTCTTTACGACAAGAGGAAGGGAAACAAAGAAGAGGATTTCACAGAGGGCAAAGAAAGCTCCCTTAACATAATCCTTCAGAAAAAGAAGGTGCGAAAGTCCCATAAAGCAGCAGGCTGTCTTTGTTATTTTCTTCATGTCCGACTTATCTTTTTTAAGTTCCATAGACTCCTCTCAATTTTAATTCACAAAAGTAATGAAGCGGAAGAATTAGTTTCCGACCATTGCCTTGTTACATGCATCAAGTTCGGCTTTAACGTCAGCGCCGTCCCAAATGTTCTTTGATGCGCTGTTCATAGCTTCCCAGTACATTCCCATTTCAGGAACTGTAGGCATTGGGAAAGCATAGTCAAGCTGCTTGAGGAAGCCTTCTGCATAAGGGCTTGAAACTTTTGTATCGATACTTGGAAGGGCACCAGTGATTTCGAAGCGGAGTTTCTGCATTTCGTCGCTCATGAGGAAGGCAGCAAATTCGTTAGCCTCAGCAGGATGCTCTGAGTAAGCAGAAACGAACATAGCGCGTGTTCCGCTGAATGAAGCGGCTGGAGTTGAGTCACCAGGAAGGGCTGGAAGAGGAGCAACGCCGAATTCGATTCCTGCTTTTTCAAATGGAACGACATTCCAAAGGCCAGTGATGTGCATTGCGGCATTTCCGCTCTGAAAAGCACCGTCAACTGTTGCAGTATCGAGGTCAGATGAAGGAACTTTTACGACATCCTTCAAAGTCTGGAAGAATTTCATGCCTTCGATAGACTCGGCAGAGTTGATGTTTGAGTTCTTGCGGTCTGTACCGTCTTTTCCGAAGAGGCGGTTTCCATTTCGGGTTGTGAAGATGATTGTGTAGTAGCCTTCGCAGCACATAACGAAACCGTATTTTCCAGGATTCTTTGAGTTGAAGTCTGAAACCCAGGCTTTCAAGTCATCCCAGTTTTTCGGAACTTCATTATCTGAAATCAGTTTTTTGTTGTAGAAGAGGGCGTATGTTTCGGCAGAAACAGGATAGCCGTACATTGTGCCTTCGTAAGTAAGAGCCTGTGAACATGCGCCGAGAGCACGAGCCTTAATATCATCAGGATTTGCTGTCGGAAGAACATGGCCGCCTGCAACAAGGGCACCAAGTTTATCATGCGGAGCTACAAAAACGTCAGCACCTTTTCCAGCAGGACCGTCAAGGGCAATCTTACCTGTTGTATCTGTAAGCTCGACATTTTCATATTTGATTACTACATTTGGGTGTGTCTTAGTGAAAGCCTCACCTGCCTGTTTGATGAATTCATCAGGACCGTTAGTAGATTCCCAAACCGTCAAAGTGATTTTTTCATCAGCAGCCTTTTTTTTGTTGCAAGAAGAAAAACCAAACAAAGTTACAGCACAAAGTGCGACCATTCCGATTTTTGCGACTCTTTTCATGCAAAAATTCCTCCTTCTTTATTAATATGTTGACTCGCGCATCTGGAAAGAGCAATCAACATAGTTTACAAAATCATATTCCTTTTCACCCAGGATTTTTAGTGAAAGTTCAGCAGCAGTAGAACCAAGACTAAAGGCATCGACATGAAGAGCCGTTATGCCGGGCGAATGGGATTCGAGAAGCAGACTGTCGTGGAAGGAAGCGACTTTAACATCCTTTCCGACAGCAATCTTTTCTTTTTCAAGATATTCGAGAACCTGCATGCAGATTACGTCATCTGAGCAGAGGATCATATTCCAAGATTTGAGGGAAATTTCGTCCTCAATGTCAGCCGCTTCGGTACAGACCGCGTATTGAAGGGAATCAGAATCTTCCATTCCGCTCAAAAAGCCTGAAAGACGGTTATTATTGGCTTCAACATCAAGAGAACCGCAGACAAAAAGCACCTGGGAGTCTTTTTTAAGATTTTTTGTACAGATTCTCGTAAATTCAGCGCAGGATTCCTTCATTCGTGAGTCAACGTGAACGACATCACTTCCGGCACCAGAGCCGATTACGACAAAAGGAAGATGATGGCTTTTGAGCAGTTCCACAGTCTTATCATCATGACGCAGCTGTGTGAGGATTGCGGCGTCAACCTTGCCGTTTGAAAGCACCCTCTCCAGAATTCCGCTGTCCTTTTCCTGGGTCATGCTGACAAGAATACTATAACCGTCCTGGGAAGAGCGGCTTACAATCCCCGAAAGGCACTCATGGAAAAACAGCATTTGGGAAGCGCTGGCCTCAAAGGGCATGATGGCGACAATATTGAGGGTTTTCTGACCGGCAAGGGCTTTTGCAACAAGATTTGGCTTAAAGCCATGCTTTTTTGCGCAAGCCCTTACCTTTTCTTTTGTTTCGATGCTAATTCTACCGGAATCTGACAGGGCACGGGAAACCGTACTTTTCGAAAGCCCGAGTTCGAGAGCGATGTCTTCCATTGTAAAATTATTAGTGTGCAATCGGTTGCTCATACAAACATTGTGCAACCGATTGCACGAATTGTCAAGGAAAAAATTAAATTATGCGGGTAACTCCGTCGCCAGTCTCACACTGGAAGAAGCCGGCAGCATAGCCAATCTTGGCAGTATACTCTTTCTGGACGTTATCGATGAACTGCTTAACCTTGTCCTTGTGGACGAGTGCGATTGCACAGCCACCGAAACCTGCACCAGTCATGCGGGCACCAAGACAGCCTTCCTGCTTCTGAGAAGTTTCAGCCAGAGTGTCGAGCTCGATTCCAGTGACTTCGTAGTCTTCTTTGAGCGATTTGTGGGATTCGTTCAAAAGGGAGCCGAGTTTTTTAAGGTCACCTGCCCTGAGGGCAGTAACGGCATCGAGAACCCGTTGGTTTTCGTAAACGCAGTGCTTTGCCCTCTTCAAAAGGATTTCATCGCTTACAAAAGTTTTGACTTCTTCCCATTTTGAAGGAGTAAGCTCGCACAAAGCCTTAATTGAAAGGCCCTTGTCCTGCAAAATCTTCAAGGCAGCTTCGCACTGGCTCCGCCTTTCGTTGTATTTTGAGTCAGAAAGCTTTCTCACCTTGTTCGTGTTCATTACGACAAAGCGGTAGTCGCCAAGTTCCAGAGGCGCGTACTCGTATTCAAGTGTTGCACAGTCCAGCATTTCGGCGGTATTTTTTTTGCCTGTCGCGATGATGAACTGATCCATGATTCCGCAGTTTACGCCCATGAAATTGTGCTCGCTCATCTGCCCAAGCTTAGCGATTTCAACCCGGTCAATATTGAAGCCGAAAGTCTCGCTCACAGCCCAGGCAAAGCCGCACTCCAGGGCAGAGGAAGAAGAAATTCCTCCGCCTGCAGGAACATTGCTGACCATGAGAATCTCAAAGCCAGAGTCGAGCTTGTAGCCCTGAGCCTTAATCTGGCTCAAAATGCCGTTGAGGTAGTTTGCATAGTCATTTTTTTTGTCAAAGGCAAAATTGTCGTTTACGTCAAACTCGTAAGTTCCCGGAAAACGCACGTCGTTGTAGATGATTTTTGAATCCGCACGCTTACGAATCGCAACATAAAGATAGCGGTCGATGCTGGCAGGGAAAACCTTTCCGCCGTTGTAGTCAATGTGCTCACCGATGATGTTGATTCGTGCCGGTGAAGCGTATACGCGCACATCTTCAATTTTTCCGCCGTAAGTTTTAATGAATTCCCCCGGCAAATCCTTGGGGTCGTATTCTTTTGCGGTCAATCCCATTTTATTCTCCTATTCAAGAAGGGGGAAGCCTCCCCCTTCGGTCACACTTCGTTGTGCCCTACCCCCTCTGCGCCCTCAAACGCCGGGCGCAACGCGGGCTAGAACTTAAAAATCGTTTTATGGAAATATTTCTCACCAGGATTCAGGACACAAGTCGGGAAGCTTGGTTCGTTGATTGCGTTCGGGAAGCGCTCTGTCTCAAAGCAGATACCGTCGTGAGGCTTGTGAGTTACACCGCCCTTTCCGATTTTTCCGCCGATATAGTTTGCCGTGTAGACGTGAACGCCTGCCTGGTTCGTGAACATTTCCATGCTGATTCCGCTTTCGTCTGACCAGATTTTTCCAAAGCGGACGAGACCTGTCTCGTTTCCGCCTGTGATGAAGCACTGGTCGTAGCCGTTTTTGAGCGGCTCAACCTTGTCGCAGTCCTTTCCGACCAGTTTTTCACTAGTGAAGTCGAATACAGTTCCGGCTACGTCGAGGATTTTTCCGGTTGGTGCCGAGTCTGCGGCTGTCTCAAGGATTGACTTGCAGTCAAGCTGAAGGTGATGGCCTTCTACGCTGCCCTTTCCGTTGAGGTTGAAGTAAGCATGGTTGGTAAGGTTGAGAGGTGTTGCCTTGTCGCTTGTTGCAGAATATTCCCAGATAAGCTCGTTTTTGTCGTTGAGCTTGTAGATTACAGAAAGTTCGACGTTTCCAGGGAAGCCCTGCTCGCCGTCCGGGCTAGTTCGTGTAAATTTTACGCCCTCGCCCTCTGAATCAGAATATTTCTCGCCCTTCCAAAGCTGTTTTTCGTAGCGTGTGTTTCCGCCGTGAAGGCAGTTTTCGCCGTCATTTTTGTCGAGAGTGTAAGTTTTTCCTTCGAGGCTGAATTTTGCACCGCGGATTCGGTTTGCAAAACGGCCTACAATTGCGTTGTGAGCCTCAGTTCCCTTTTTCCACTGGTCAAGAGTGTCGAATCCAAGAAGGATGTCAACTTTTGAGCCGTCCTTTGCAGGCACATAAAGGTTTGTGATTGTGCAGCCCCATTCAATTGCAGTAAAGCTGACTTTTCCGTTTGATACAGTGAAAGCTGTAATTTCGTCGTCCAGTTTTTTAACTTCTGTCATAAAATTCCCCTTTTACAGAGCCTCAACAAATTTCATGAACGAGGCTCTTCCTTCATCAGTGTATTTATAAACGCCCGCATGTTCAAGGACTTTAGAGAATACATGACCGACTTCTTCCTTAAGGACTGAATCACACTTTTCTTCGCTCATAGATGCAAAATCGTATCTTTCCCGGAGTTCTGCCACCCAGTCAGCGTGCTTTGAAAGATTCTCGTCACAAGCAATGTCTTTTCCAGCACGCAAGGCTGTGTTCAAGTCTAAAAGCTCAGTCTTGAGTCGCCCCGGCAGAATCGCAAGTCCCATGACTTCAATCAGGCCGATATTTTCCTTTTTGATGTGGTGAAGCTCTGCGTGAGGATGATAGACTCCAAGCGGATGCTCAGCAGTCGTGATGTTGTTGCGTAAAACCAGGTCAAGCTCAAAGAGTTTTCCACGGCGGCGGGCAATCGGATTCAATGTATTGTGCGCCTCTCCGTCAGTCTCAGCAAATATAAAGGCACTTTCGTCAGAGTAAGCGCGCCACTTTTCAAGAACATGCTCTGCAAACTCGACAAGCCTCTCTTTTTTCTCGCCTGCGACACGGATAACGCTCATCGGCCATTTTACGATTCCGCATTTTAAATCTTCAAAGCCCTTGACCGTAAATTCCTTTTCAACAGGAGCCTTTGCCATCGGGAACTCGTAAGCTCCGCCCTGAAAATGGTCGTGGGTAAGGATTGAACCGCCGACAATCGGCAAGTCCGCGTTGCTTCCAAGAATATAGTGAGGGAATTTTTCAACGAAATCCAAAAGTCTCTCGAAAGTTTTTCTGGAGATTGCCATGGGCGAATGCTCGAACTTGAAGACGATACAGTGCTCGTTGTAGTAGACATAAGGAGAATACTGGAAGCCCCATTTTTCTCCGGCAAGTTCAATCGGAATAATGCGGTGATTTTCGCGGGCAGGATGATTTACACGACCGGCGTAGCCCTCGTTTTCCTTGCACAAAAGGCACTTAGGATAGCCCGCCTGCTTCATGAGCTTGGCAGCGGCGATTGCCTTGGGGTCCTTTTCTGGCTTAGAAAGATTGATAGTGATATCCATGTCTCCGTATGGAGTTTTTGAAATCCACTTTAAGTCCTTGCAGACACGGTAACGGCGGATATAGTCAGAATCCTGACTCAATTTATAGAAAAAGTCCGTAGCCTCTTTGGGAGACTTTGCGTAAAGCTCATTGAATTTTTTAATGATGTTCGATGGTCTGTCAACCATTACGCTCATAAGGCGGGCATCAAACAAATCACGGTAAACAACGCCCTCTCCCCCGGTAAGTCCCTTTTCAACGGCATAATCAAGAATGTTTTTGAGGATGTCTTCAAGGTCAGAAATTTCAACGTTCGGAAGAGAAGAAACATCCTCGTCCTTTTCAAATCCGTCAAGATTCAAAAGAAGAAGAAACTGGTTTTTGACGAAAATCAAGTCCTCTTTTTCAATAAGCCCTGCTTTAAGTCCATAAGAAGCAAGGCGGTTAATCTCATTGTAAATGCTCATGACTAATATTGTACAACCGATTGCACAAAATTATCAATAGAAATTTACGATTTTTGATAGCGGTACTATCATTTTTTTTCAATTTTTCATAAAAAAACTCCAGTCGTGATGACTGGAGTTAAAAATATACACAGATAGACACAGATTAGCACCGATTACAAATTTCATATTGCAAAACACATAATCTGTGAAAATCTGTGTTAATCTGTGGATTAAAATTATTTCTTTGCTTCGATTGCGTCGATGTAAGAAAGATTCAATCTTCCCTGCTTGTCAACTTCGAGAAGTTTTACAGGAATCTGCTGTCCTTCCTTGAGAACGTCAGTTACCTTCTCTACGCGGCCGCGTGAAAGTTTGGAAATGTGACACAAGCCTTCTTTGCCTGGCAAAATCTCAACGAACGCACCGAATTCCATGATTCGTTTAACAGTTCCGTTGTAAATTGTGCCGACTTCCGGGTCTTCGCAGATGCCTTTAACGGCGATTTTTGCTTCTTCGGCTGATTTGCCTGTTTTGCCGTAAATCTGAACTGTTCCGTCGTCTTCTGTGTTGATTGTAACACCGTACTGAGCGCAGAGAGCCTTGATGTTCTTTCCGCCTGGTCCGATGAGGGCGCCGATCTTGTCCGGAGCAATCTTCATTGTGAGGATTTTCGGAGCGAACGGGCTGATTGGCTGAGGCTTGTCGATGCACTTCTCCATGATTGAAAGGATGTGCAGGCGGCCAGCTTTTGCCTGTGCCAAAGCGTTCTTCATGATTTCTGTTGTAACGCCGGCAATCTTGATATCCATCTGGAAGCCAGTGATACCGTCTTTTGTACCGGCAACCTTGAAGTCCATGTCGCCCAAGTGATCTTCTTCACCGAGGATATCAGAAAGAATCTTGTAGCGTCCGTATGGATTGTCGCCTTCCGGCTCTGTGATAAGGCCCATTGCGATACCGGCAACCATCTTTTTCATTGGAACGCCAGCAGCCAGCAATGAGAGACACCCACCACAAGTTGAAGCCTGTGAAGATGAGCCGTTTGATTCCATAATCTCTGAAACTACACGGATTGTGTATGGGAATTCTGACATTGGAGGAATCATTGGGGCCAAAGAACGGCGAGCCAAGTTTCCGTGACCGATTTCGCGGCGGCCAGTTGTCAGGCGGCCTGTCTCACCAACTGAATATGGCGGGAAGTTGTAGTGGAGGATGAAGTTTTCGCTTCTCTCTCCGTCGATATCGTCGAGAACCTGTGCGTCGAGTGCTGTTCCCAAAGTTGTTACAGCGAGAGACTGTGTTTCACCGCGTGTGAACAAAGCCGAGCCGTGAGGACGTGGGAGAACGTTGACTTCACAAGTGATTGGGCGGATTTCGTCGCATTTGCGTCCGTCGATTCGCAAGCCCTTGTCCAAAATTGATTTTCGGAGAAGGTTGTACTGAATGTCATCGAAGCACTGGTCAAAGAGCTTTTTCTGGATTTCGTCAGCGAGCTGCTCTGCGTGATTTGCAACAACCTGCTTTTTAACCTCAGAAATTGCCTTGCCGCGGTTCATTTTGCCGTCCTGGAAGCAGGCTTTTTCCAAAAGTGGTGTTGCTTCTGCGATGATGGCATCCTTGTTCTCAAGCTCAACATTGAGTGGAGCGAGAGGAAGCTTTTCTTTGCCGCATTTTGCAACAAGCTGTTCCTGAAGCTCACACATTGCTGTGATAAAGCCCTGTGCCTTTTCGAGGGCGCCGAGCATGATGTCTTCAGAAACTTCGTTTGCACCGCCTTCTACCATTGTGAAGCCGTCTTTTGTACCGGCAACAACGATTTCAAGCTCTGCCTTTTCCTGCTGCTGGAATGTCGGGTTGATGACATATTCACCGTTGATGTAAGCAACACGAGCGGCTGCGACAGGGCCGTGGAACGGAATGTCAGAAATTGAAACTGCAGCAGAAGAAGCGATAACTGCAAGAATGTCCGGCGGGTTGATTCCGTCAGATGAAACGCATGTTGGAACAATCTGAATTTCGCGGCCGAAGCTTACTTCAAAAAGCGGGCGCATCGGGCGGTCGATAAGACGTGAAACAAGGATTTCCTTGTCCTTTGGGCGTCCTTCACGCTTGATGAATCCGCCAGGAATTTTACCAGCTGCATAATATTTTTCGTTGTACTCAACTGTAACAGGAACGAAGTCCAATCCCTCTTTTACTTCTGATGAAGCACAAACTGTAGCAACGATTGCTGCACCTGCATACTGTGCATATACACAACCATTTGCCTGCTTACCGATTTTACCAGTCTCAAGGATAAGTTCGGAATCTCCAAGTTTGTAGGTTACTCTTTCTACAGACATAATTTTACTCCTACATACATCACTACATCCGATGTACGTTTTAAATATAATAACTTTATAATTTTAAACTATTATAAGATAATAATCAATGAAAAGTTTTCAAAATGGGCAAAAAAAAAATCCCACCAGACATCTGCCTGATGGGATTGCAAAAAAAACAGAATTATTTGCGGAGGCCGAGCTCTTTAATGAGTGAGCGGTATGTCTCGAGGTCTTTTCTCTGGAGATATTTGAGAAGAGAGCGGCGAGCACCGATTACTTTGAGCAAAGCGCGTTTGCAGCTTGTGTCTTTTGGGAAGTTCTGTGAGTGTGTTGTGAGCTGCTTGATTCGTTCTGTGAGAAGAGCGATCTGAACTTTTGTGTTACCTGTGTCAGCCTCGTTAGCGCCGAATTTGCTGACCAAAGCAGCTGTTGTTTCTTTTGTAAGTGCCATTTACTTACTCCTTAAAAATATAAATTTTACTGGCTTATAAGAACTGAATTGACCGAACAAAGCCACTGATTAAATTATCAGAGAATGCGAGGCGAAGATTCCCATCCTCTAATGTACAATCAGAATTGGCTGCACGGTAATTTTGTGCTTCACCAGATTTTTGACTAAAATCGTAGAAACTCACAATCGTTTTGTAAGTTCCTTCGGGAGGCAAAAGCTGCGCACCCTTTTTTGCAGCATAAATTTGATTTTTGCCCTGTTTGTGCCAATTGAAACCAGTGCAATCAAGCTCGAAATTCTTTAGAAGCATTTTTTGAGCCTGATGGAACTGACGCTCCAGAACACAAGTTCGGATCCTGGAAGAAGAAACCTTTTCGCCTTCAAAAATAACCGAATCAATTGTTTGGACAGCAAAATCTAAATCTGCCGCGATATTTTTGATTTCTTCCATGCCGACAAGACCTTTGTAACCGCAGTGGAAATCTGATCCTTCTGCAAGATACTTGAGCCCGCAATTCTGCACCAGCACATTAAGAAAATCACGTCCTTCTATTCTACCGAATTCAGAAGAAAAGTCAATGACTATGGCAAATGCAAATCCTTGTTCCGTAAGATTTTCGATTTTTTGAGACAATGAAACGACATCGCCTTCGTAAGACTGCGGATTTTTATAGCCACGGAGTGAGCGCGTAAAAGTAAGCACTCCCGGAACAAGTTTATTTTCTTTTTGCGCAATAACTGAATCAAAAATCGCCCTGTGTCCCAAGTGAGAGCCGTCAAAACTTCCGATTGTGATTGCAGTGCCGGCATTTTTTAATTCTTCCGGGAATTTTCCGTTTACAACCTGATCCCAGGAAAAAATCTTCATTTTTTGCTCAGGGTAATGAATCACAAAACCGTAATTGAGCAGAAATTTATTGCCGTCAGCCTTTTTTGTGATGACTCCGCCAAATTTTCCGTCATCATAAAAAACAGCGACTTCATTTTTGACGTTCTCGCTGTTTAAATCATGGACGAACATCTTAGCCTTTAAAGGACGGCCATTGTTAAAATCATTGATGTAGCGGTGGGCAAGAACGGCTGTGTCCATGCCGCAAAGTCGGGCAAGATCCATGTCCATATCAAGAAGATGTGAACGGATTTGAGAATACAACTTTTCATCATCAGCAGGATTTTTTGGCGAACAATCAGCACCGACTGCATCCTCGAGCTTGAACGGCCCTACCCGCGTGCGCTTGAGTTCTTTGAGATGAGCGACACTTCCGCAGGCCGAAGCAATATCACGGGCAAGCGAGCGAATGTAAGTTCCTTTGGAGCATGAAATTTCGATTCGGGCAAAATTATCATAAAAATCAAGCAATTTAATAGAAGAAATTGTAATTTTTCTGGCTTTTAATTCGACAGCCTTTCCCTCACGCATCAAGTCACTGGCCCTTTTTCCGTCAACATGAAGGGCGCTGTAGGCAGGAGGAACCTGATCAATCTCACCTAAAAACTGGGGAAGGACGGCTTCAACTTCTTCTCTGGATGGGATTTTTCCTGTTTTAATGACCTGACCAGTCGGGTCCAGGGTGTCAGTTTCGCTTCCGAATTCAACAAGGGCTATATAAGTTTTGTCAAAATTTGTGATATGGGGAACTAAATGAGTGAGTTTTCCTACAAGAACGACCAGAAGACCGTCGGCAAATGAATCCAGCGTGCCTGTATGACCGACTTTTGTGGTGGAAAGTGCGCGCTTGACCGAGGAGAGAGAAGAAAAACTTGTGAGACCTGCCTGTTTTGCAAGCAGAACAATACCGGACAAGCCTGAATCCGAGTTCTTATTCTTTTTCATCTATATAATTGAAAAAAGACTAGCAATTTTACGATTGGGTGTCAAGTTAAAGTCATTAAGATTTTCTTTAACTATCTTGACATTTTTTTTTCAAAAAGATATAAATAGAATATCACACGACAATGAGGTCGCAGGAAGGCAATTCTTGCGACCTTTTTTTGTGTTATTAACATGGCAATGAAGCCGTGAGTTCAAATTTGAATTCGCGGCTTTTTTTATTATCGACGATGGTGTCGGGCATGTGCGCAGTGTCTGATGTTATCGTCGATTTTTTTGCAAAAATAGGAGGTAAAAAAATGCAAGATTTATGGAGTGTATGGTTCTTAATTGGTGCCGCATTCGTATTCTGGATGCAGGCAGGTTTTGCGATGGTGGAGACAGGTTTCACACGCGCAAAAAACGCCGGCAACATCATCATGAAGAACCTGATGGATTTCTGTATCGGAACCGTAATGTGGTTCCTGATTGGTGCATCAATGATGCTTTCTTTCACAGATCCTGTAACAGGTGAAGTAAGCAAAGGAATCTGGAGCGTTCTCGGAAAACCCGGCTTCTCAGTTTTCAGCGACTATGCTCACTTTGATTTCTCAAACTTCGTCTTCAACCTTGTTTTCTGTGCCACAACAGCAACAATCGTTTCTGGTGCAATGGCAGAGCGAACAAAATTCAGCTCATACTGTATCTATTCAGCAATCATTTCTGGTATCATCTACCCTATCGAAGCTCACTGGACATGGGGCGGCGGATTTTTGGCACAGTGGGGCTTCCACGATTACGCAGGTTCAGCATGTATCCACATGGTAGGCGGTATCTGTGCCCTGATTGGTGCCGCAATGGTCGGTCCTCGTATCGGAAAATTCACACGCGATGCAGCCGGTAAGGTCACAAAGGTAAAGGCTTTCCCTGGCCACAACCTGACAATCGGTGCCCTGGGTGTATTCATCCTCTGGTTGGGCTGGTACGGATTCAACGGTGCTGCCGCAACTGACGTTCCAACCCTCGGTTCAGTATTCCTTACAACAACTGTAGCTCCTGCTGTTGCAACTGTAGTTACAATGATTTTCACATGGATTAAATATGGCAAGCCTGATGTTTCAATGTGTTTGAACGCCTCACTTGCAGGATTGGTTGCAATCACAGCTCCATGTGACGTTACAGACTGTGCTGGTGCGGCAATCATCGGTGCCGTAGCAGGCCTGCTCGTAGTATTCGGAATCTGGCTTTTGGACTACAAGCTCCACATTGATGACCCGGTTGGTGCCGTTGCAGTTCACATGATGAACGGTATCTGGGGTACAATTGCCGTAGGTCTTTTCGCCACAAAATCAGCTCCAGGATTTGAACTTGCAGGAATTCAGGAAGGTCTTTTCTACGGCGGCGGATTTGCCCAGCTCGGAAAGCAGTTCGGCGGCATGTTCATCATCATGCTCTGGACAGTCCTTACAATCACAATCCTTTTCACAATCATCAAGAAAATCATGGGATTGCGAGTCAGTGTTGAGGAAGAAATCATCGGTCTTGATAAGATTGAGCACGGCTTGGATTCAAGCTACTCAGGCTTCGACATCGAGCAGCACTATTCAAGCGCAGAGCTCAAGGCAGCTGCTTCTGCCGGCGTAAAGGTTCCGGAAGAAAAGGCTGTTCCGGTCGTCAAAGTTCCTTCAAGCAAGCCGGATGCAAAATTCCACAAGGTTGTCATCGTAACACGTCAGACAAAATTCGACGAAATCAAGTCTGCAATGAACGACATCGGAGTAACAGGTATGACTGTAACAAACGTACTTGGCTGTGGCGTACAGCACGGTGCAGGAGAGTTCTACCGCGGTGCTCAGATTGATATGACACTTCTTCCTAAGATTAAGGTTGAAATCGTCGTAAGCGAAGTTCCTGTTGATTTGGTTGTCACAGCCGCCAAGGAAGTTTTGTACACAGGCCACATCGGCGACGGAAAGATTTTCGTATACGATGTTGAGAATGTAATCAAAGTAAGAACCGGCGAAGAAGGTTACGACGCTTTGCAGGACTAAAAATCTTTCAAACAAGAGATAGAGGGGAATGTCTTCAAGGGCATTCCCCTTTTTTTTGGATTTTTCTGACTTTTTTTCATTTGCATTGCCGAAAATCAAAGAACTTTTTGACAAGCCGGTCGCAGAGTTGTCAGAAATTGAGTTCTGGAGTATTCTAATAATGGCAGAAGAGAACAAGAAAGCACGGCTTCTGCTCAACAAACTTACCAGGATGCAGGAGGAAATGGACATGGCACAGGCACTTTTGAATCAGATGAGCCGCGACCAGCAGGAATGGGAAAACCAGATCGGCTACGAAAGATTTGTCCATGACTGCATCTCGCGCGAAAAATACGCCTTCATGCAGGGCGAAAAGCAAGCTTCCATTACAAACGCGAAGAAAATGCTGACTGACTGTGTTCCTGAAGAACAAGTTGCAAAATGGACTTCACTGCCATTGGAACAAGTGCTGGCTCTTAAAGAAAAATTGAAAACGGGAAGTTAAAACTTTCAAACAAGACGTAACAGGGAATGTCCGTGAGGACAGTCCCTGTTTTTGCCGTTGCAGGAAATTCCGCTGGCGAGCAAGGGAGGCTTTGTTTGTTTCAGCTCGTTCCTTCCTTTTATATGATAATAATTATACGTAAATATTTTTTTTGTTTTTTGGGAAAAGTTTTTTTATACTTTTGCCATACGCCACAATGCATCAGCAGAATTTCCTTCCGTAAAAATAATTTCATATTCTGATTTCATGGCTTCTACTCTTCATCTGTTTTTAATTTAGAGTTTTCTAAAGAATTTAATTCGCTAATGTTTCCCCACTTCACAGAAGTTTTTTTCTTGCGAGAATTACTTTTAATCTCTTTATTAGCATTTTTTAGCAATCCCTCTGTATATTTCAGAACTTCATTATTCATAGTAACTTCAAGTTTTTTTTTGCATTCAGAATCTGGATTTCTAACCATCATAACATATCCCATTTTTTCATTTGGAAAAGAATAACCTCGATGTAACTTTAATTCTTCTTCATCCCAGTTCTTTTCTTTTTTGATTAAAACTATTGAATATTTTCCATCCTCATTATGTACATCATCACACCAAATATTTTTATCAATAATTCCCAGAGACTTAATTTCAAAAGTTGTATTATCTGCAAAAAACTTGAATTCATCAGCAGTAGGTAATCTGTATCCGTCAGAATCCCGACTTTTTACATCAAATACAAATTCACCATTGCAGATTGCAGGATTTTCTATCTGATAGCACGGAGTCAGATGTTCTATTTCAGAGCGCAATATGCATAAACACACAGCTTCATACCATGTGACAGGTATATCAAGTGCAATATGTTTATCGATAAGAGCATCATCAGGTATTTCACAAACCTCATGAAAATTTTTGTTTTTATTCAACTCTTCTCTAAATGAATTTAATCGTTTCATAAGAAGTTGAGTACTTTTTTCCCTTTCATTTTCAGATAAGTCTTTAAGATAAACAATACCGCTCATTTTACAACCTCGCAAATTTCCGTAATTCGTGTGCCTGGACAATGCAATCATCAGGGAAGCCCCCCCCTTGCCCCCTGCCGATAAAATGAATCGAATAATCATTCTTCATTGTATTAACAGCATCCAAAGTATCGCCATCAGTTAGGCATGCACAGAAAACTATCTCACATCCCTTATCCCGAAAAGTTTCCAGATGAGATTTTATGAACTTTTCGTACTTATCATCTATTAAAAGTCCAATCTTCGGGGTATTTTTCCCACTTAGAATATAAACAGTATCTGTATAAAGTTCCTCTTCTTGATAATCAGGATATAAATTCTTCAGCATTTCTCTTAACGCTTTAAGAGTCTTTTTTTTTCCAGTGTTCGTTGCCCCCTGTAATACAAACATCTCATTCATATTCGTTTTTCTCCCTTTGAAAAATCTTTCTCATTCCGCCCCCTGCACATAGCTCAACGAACCGTATTGTGCAGAAGTGCGGATTTAGCTTGCAAACTTTCTAAACTCTCTCCGTAAGTTACATTTACATCTACAGAGACACATTTCCATCAGAGCAATGCACGACAGTAGCGGCGACATCTTCTTTCCAACGTGAACCTTTTGTAATGCTGTTCCATTCTGCTTTAGTTCCTGCAAAATTGATTGTTGAAAGATTTTTGCAATATAAGAACGCCCTCCCCCCTATGCTCGTCACACTGCCAGGTATCTCCACGCTCGTAAGTCCGCTGCATCCAGAGAACGCATACTCTCCTATGCTCTTCACGCTGTCTGGTATCTCCACGCTCGTAAGCCCGCTGCATCCAGAGAACGCATACTCTCCTATGCTCTTCACACTGTCCGGTACTACTAGCCCGGTAAGTTTTTCGCCATTTATATATAAATCAGCTCCATTACAACATGGATTGCTATCCACCCCTTCAAACTGAATTCCCAGCCACTGCTCTATCGTTCCTGCGTAATACACTGTTTTAAGTCCGCTGCATTTAAAGAACGCACTAGATCCTATGCTCGTCACGCTGTCTGGTATCTCCACGCTCGTAAGCCCGCTGCATCCAGAGAACGCATACTCTCCTATGCTCGTCACACTGTCTGGTACTACTAGCTTGGTAAGTTTTTCGCCATTTATATATAAATCAGCTCCATTACAACATGGATTGCTAGCCACCCCTTCAAACTGAATTCCCAACCACTGCTCTATCGTTCCTGCGTAATACACTGTTTTAAGTCCGCTGCATCCAGAGAACGCATACTTTCCTATGCTCGTCACGCTGTCTGATATCTCCACGCTCGTAAGTCCGCTGCAGTAATAGAACGTATTTTCTCCTATGCTCGTTACGCCGTTTCCTAACTCCACACTCGTTAGTCCACTACATTTAGAGAACGCACCGTTAAACAGTTTTCCGCCTGTTACTTTTACTTTTTTCAATGATGAAGGAACAGTATCGAATATATATTTAAACTCTATTGATTTACTTTCGATATCTGCACTGGCACCGACAAACGGAATTGTAATACTTTCAAGGGAGCTGCATTCAGAGAATGCCCCTTGTCCTATGCTCATCACACTGTCTGGTACCTCCACGCTCGTAAGCCCGCTGCATCCATAGAACACATACTCTCCTATGCTCGTAACGCCGTTTCCTATCTCCACGCTCGTGAGTCCGCTGCATCCAGAGAACGCAAATTGCCCTATGCTCGTCACACTGTCCGGTACTACTAGCTCGGTAAGTTTTTCGCCATTTATATATAAATCAGCTCCATTACAGCATGGATTGCTATTCCACCATTCAAACTGAATTCCCAGCCACTGCTCTATCGTTCCTGCGTAATACACTGTTTTAAGTCCGCTGCATCCATAGAACGCCCCTTCCCCTATGCTCTTCAAGCTGTCTGGTAAAGCAATTGCCGACAAATTAGAACATCCACGAAATGATTTTGT
Source organism: Treponema ruminis (assembly GCF_014201975.1). Classification (NCBI taxonomy): domain Bacteria; kingdom Pseudomonadati; phylum Spirochaetota; class Spirochaetia; order Treponematales; family Treponemataceae; genus Treponema; species Treponema ruminis. The sequence continues at coordinate 372,648 of NZ_JACHFQ010000002.1, forward strand.
CGGTTCAGAAGATGCGCTTTCCAAATAAGTCAATCCTGAGGTTCTGGACAAATCCAGGCTAACGCGTATCTCTGAATTCTTACTTTCCAAATTTTTTAATGCAGAATTTATTTCGCGTATTTTTGACTGTGTAATTTCACCCGTCACAAGCAGACTTGCACTTTTTGTGAGCGACTTTATCTTGTTCACTATTTCACTTGAGGTTAATTCATTTACCCAAACAGCATAAAGAACAACCCTTCCGCCTTGTTCCGGGCAGAGACTTGCAACAGTCTGCTTATCGGCATACTCTGCGTTTTCTGAGTTCTTATCGGTTGTCCACCCCATAAATACTTTACCATTATAAGAAAATAGATTCTTTGGCAATTCAACATCTTCACCACATGCGGCTTTAAGATTGTCCATTGAACCTGTGGCATCATTAATATTTGCATTAAAAATTATCGTGTAAGTTTCTTTCCATTTCGCATACAGTGTAAGCTTTCCTGTACACCCCTTTTCGATTTTTTCAAGCTGACTTTCTGCTTCAAATGTGGAGCTTGTATACCATCCGCCGAAAAAGTAATCCTCACGAACCGGATCTTTTAATGTAAAACTAGATTCTACTGTATATTTTTCAGGATTCTCACTGTTGTTACTACCATCATTCAGCACATATTCAATGTCATATTCGATTATTTCCCATTTTGCATAAAGCGTGAGTCTTCCGCTGCTGCCTTTTTCTATTTTTGACACTTTACTTTCATCTGCAAATGAATCATCCGTGTACCAGCCTGCAAATTTATACCCTTCACGTGTCGCATCCTTAAAATCAAAGGTATCATCTTTTGCCGTATAAGCTACCGGATTTTCCGCACTGTTCGTTCCGCCGTTCAGTTCATAAGTAATCTTGTAAGGAGCTGGCAGCAAAATCACATTGCTGAATTCTGATTCTTCCTCCTCTGAATACGCTTTGATTGCAATATAAAGATTTTTTTCGTCAGATGTATTTTCAACCACATATTCTGTATTCTGGATTTCTTCCGGCTCTTCCGTAAACAGAGCTGCATTAAAATTCTTTACATCAATGAAGCCTTCCGTCTCGTACTTGAAAATCTTATATTTTTCTGCATACGGAACGGTGTTCCAGGCAATTCCCGAAGCAGTTCTGAATATCGTGATGTAGTTTCCTGTCCGGAGAGTTTCTTCCCCCTTGCTGGTGCTGCCGTTTGAAACTTTCACAAGGGTCGTGTAATAGCTTTTTGGCTCGGCAGAATTTGCCGTGCTGTCATAGATGTAAAATTTGAGGACGTAATATCCGCTCTGCACATCTGATTTTTGAAAAACGACAGATGAATATGGGTGTTCATCAATGATTTTTTCTTCGGAAGTGATTTCCAAAGTCTTTTTTGCCAGAACAGTAATTTCGCTGTCAAGGCCAGTCTGAAAATTTTGTGCAATGAGAACCAGTTCAGCCTTTACACAACCTGTCTCAAGCTTCGGATACCAGAAAGTCACATCAATATCGCCACGGCCGGCAACTTCCTTCATATAAAAGCCGAGTGAATTCAAACCATAGCTAATTGTTTTTGAAATCGTATCCTCTAAAAGCTGTGTGTTGCTGTCCAGATATGCTTTAAGGGTGAAAGACCAGTTTCCTACATCAACTTCAATCACCTTTTTTTCCTTCAGCTTGCTGTATGTCACCCATGTCGCAATTTTTCTCTTGACGGAATCATTAGGACCGCTTCCCCAAAGCTCATAAATAAAGTCTTCTTTATTCAGAGTTGTTGGCATGATAGTCCTTTCGGGCTGAGATTCTTCCAAAGAAACTGTAATATAAGCCTTTTTAGAAGAAGAGATTTCCCCTGCAGTCATTTCTTCCGAAGAATTATTGTCTGTATCAGAATCAGAGCATGAGAGAACAAAAAAAGATGCGCACAAACATAAAAAAATGGATTTAAAGATTTTCTTCATTTAATTTTCCTCCTATCGCAATGTAAATTCAGCCGTTGCCGAATACCGGTTTCCATCATCATCAGTAACGATGACCATTATCGTGTGATTTCGTTTGTCGCTTACAAGTGACTGCGTGATTTTGCAGAAACCGTCCGTAATTGACTGGGCCTTGTCGTCTATCCACCATTTGTATTTTTTGAAGCCGTCTTTTGCGATGAACATATTTGTTTTCTCGTAATAGGAAAGCAGGCCATCTTCATCAGTAAAATCCCTGATTGTTACATTCAGTGAGAAACTCAGAGACTTTATGACATCAACTCTGTATGTCACGGTCTTTTCACCGTATGTAATCGTTATTGTCTGCTCCCCCTCAGAGTCCAGTGTTTCTGGAGATACGCTAAATCCACTTTCAATAGTCTTGCTTGTTCCATCAGAGTATGTTGCAAGAAGCACAGTTCCGTCCGTATCAACCGAATCACCTATGTCGTATAAGGTTTTATATGGCTTTGTCATGAAAGAAAGACCTGTCAGTTCATTGTAAACTTCAACATCGAATGTCACAGTTTTACCTTCATAAGTTACCGTGACGGTTTGACTTCCAACAGAGTTCAGTTTTTCCGGTGACACCGTGAAGCCGCTTTCTATCGTCTTTTTTGTGCCGTCAGAATATGCTGCGATAAGTTCCGCGCCACTGACATCAACAGATTCTCCGTATTTGTATTCCGTTTTTGCAGGATTTCTATTGAAGTATATTGAAGAAAGTTCTGCTTCTTTAACGACAAGCATCCATACTGCATAAAGCGTGACCACTTCTCCATCAGTTGAAGAAAGGTCTTTTACGCTAGCACCGTCCGCATAGTCCGCAGAAGTTGCACTGCTGGTTTTTGCCCAACCCTCAAATGTAAAGCCCGTTCTCAAGAATGTGCTTTTTGGCAAAGTAAGAACTTCCCCCTGAGAAGCGGCAATATCGCTCAGAGAGCCAGATGCATCAGAAGCGTTTGAGTTGAAACGAATTGTGTATTTTATAGTTTTCTGTTCGTCTTCCTTTTCGGACGGCTTTTCCTGCTCCTGCTCCGTCGGTTTATCCTGCTTGCCAGGTTCATCGGTCTGTGCAGGATTATCAGTTTCACCAGGCTTATCTTCTTCCTCAGTTTTTCCAGGATTTTCATTTTCTCCCGGCTTATCTTCTTCATCAGTTTTCCCCGGATTTTCCCCTTCTCCCGGCTTATCAGTATTCTCAGCTTCTGTATTTTTCACCCACACAGCATAGAGAGTTATGTCTGAATTGACGATTACAGAGTCACCGTCATCATAATTCGCACTTATCGCAGTTGCAGAACGAGCCCAGCCCGCAAAGGTATATCCCTCACGGCTTACGCCAAGCCCCTTCGCTTTTTCAAGCTTAAATTCTTTATTTGTTTCTATATTATTGTATGAAATTGAGCCTTCTCCGCCGTTTGCATCAAGGGAAAGTGTGTAATACGTTTTTCCATCTTCCGTTTTCTTGCCATCATCTTCCTTTTCGCTTTCGTCTGAGTCCTTGGATTTTTCATCTTCATCTGTTTTCTCAGTCTTCTGATTTTCATTTCCGCTGTCACCAGAACTGTCAGTAGAACAATTTGCAAATAAAAAGAACATTGCCGCAAGTAATGCCACTACAGAAAGGATTTTTTTCATAATTCGCCCCCACGATCTTGCATCAAAGTTGACACTCAATTGAGTTACACTTAAGTATATATTATGCTATTTGAGTTTTCTAGGCAATATAAATTGCTCATTGAGTTTTGCGAATATTTGTATATATCTAATTGAATTATTATAAAGCCATGGGAAATTCATTCAGAGAAAATGTAAAAGATGAATTGTCGTTTTTAGGTATAACAGCTAAAGAACTCTCTCAAAAAGCAAAGATTCCGTACCAAACATTAGAAAACTACTTAAATTCACGTGCTACAATTCCCCCCGCCGACTACGCATGCCGGATTGCAAAAGTTCTAAACACCAGCGTTGAAAACCTGCTTGGTGGCGAAGACAATTCCAACGCACTGGCCGAAGACAAAAAACAGGAAAAGCACATCCTCACGCTGATTTCCCGCCTTTCCCCCGAAAACAAAAAGGCCATTCTGCAAGTGCTGACAACAATGGTACGCGGTCAGACCTAAGCCAGAGTCAGGATTAATAAGTATATTGACAAAAATAAGCCGTTAGTGTATAAAAAATTAACGGCAAAGAGGTCGTAGATTTTCTGCTTGAGATTCAGGCGTAAAATCTACGACCTCTTTTGTTTTTATAACAAAAGAAAAAAACGACAATGAAGTCGCAGGTGATGTTTTTTTTAAGGGCATCGTCTGCGACTTTTTTGTTTTGAATAGGAGAACAAAATTGAAGACACTTTACGAACCATCGTTTGAGCATGATTCCTGCGGTATCGGAGCGGTCGTTAACATTGATGGCAAAAAATCGCACGGAGTCGTTGAAAATGCTCTTTCCATCGTCGAAAAACTGGAGCATCGCGCTGGCAAAGACGCTAGCGGCGAAACAGGTGACGGCGTTGGAATCCTCGTCCAGATCAGCCACGATTTTTTTAATGAAGCCGCAAAAAAAGGCGAGATTTCACTGGCTGGCAAAAAAATTGAATCTTTGGGAGACGAGAGAGACTACGGAATCGGAATGTTCTTCTTCCCGGCAGATAATTTCGAATCAGAAAAATCTCGCTTCGAAAAAATCTGTGCCTCAGAAAAATTGAATTTCATCGGCTGGCGAAAAGTTCCTGTAAAAGCCGAAGTCCTTGGCCAGAAAGCAAGGGACTGTATGCCGGAAGTATGGCAGGCCTTTCTAGCCCGCCCGGAAAACTGCGAGAGGGGTCTTGAGTTCGACAAACTCCTTTATAAAGCCCGCCTTGCCTTTGAAAAAGGAGCAGATTCAAAAACTTACATCTGTTCCATGAGCAGCAGGACAATCGTTTACAAGGGAATGTTCCTTGTCCAGCAGCTCCGCACTTTCTATCATGACCTTCAATCTGATCTTTATTCTTCTTCACTTGCCCTCGTTCACTCACGATTTTCTACAAACACTAACCCAAGCTGGCAGAGAGCCCACCCTAACCGCTTTATCGCCCACAACGGCGAAATCAATACAATCCGCGGAAACGTTGACCGCATGATTGCCCGCGAAGGTGAAGTCGACACGACAGGCTCTGACTCGGCAATGCTCGACAACACTCTTGAATATCTGGTAATGAACGGAATGGACTTGCCTCTTGCCGTAATGGTCTGTATCCCACAGGCATGGAAGCACGAAGACACCCTCGGTCAGGACAAAAAAGACTTCTACCACTACTGGGCAACAATGATGGAGCCATGGGACGGTCCTGCCGCAATCCTTTTCAGCGACGGTGACGTTTTGGGTGCCACACTCGACCGAAACGGACTTCGCCCTAGCCGCTACTATATCACAAGCGACAACATGCTCATCCTCAGCTCGGAAGTCGGCGTTCTTGAAATCCCGGAAAGCAAAATCGTCAAAAAATCACGCCTCATGCCGGGAAAAATGCTTCTGGTCGATACAAAGGCAAAAAAAGTCATCACAGACGACGAAATCAAGAGTCACTACGCATCTGAGCATCCTTACGGCGAATGGATCAGCCAGAACCTCATCCAGCTTGCATCCCTCAAGATTCCTAACAAAAAGGTTCCTGTTTCAACTCAGGAAGAACGGGACAGGCTTTACAGGGCTTTCGGCTGGAATTACGAGGACGTCAACGAGATGGTTCTTTCAATGGCAAAAACTGGTGTCGAGCCGATCGGATCTATGGGCGTTGACACACCGCTTGCCTGCATGAGCGACAATCACCCGAGTCTTTTTGAATACTTCAAGCAGCTCTTCGCCCAAGTCACAAACCCGCCGATTGACTCACTCCGTGAAAAAATCGTAACTGACACGACTGTCTATGTCGGAAGTGACGGCGACCTTCTTGATCCAAAGGGCAAAAACTGCCATGTCCTCGAAATCCACAATCCGATCCTCACAGGCACAGACCTGATTAAAATCAAGGCACTGGACCAGAAAGGCCTGAGAACGACGACACTTTCACTGCTTCTAAAAATTGAAAACGGAAAATTGAAAATTGAAAGCGGGGAAAGCCTTCCCCTCGCTGCAGCCGCTGACGCGTCTTCCGCTACCCCTTCTGCGGGGGCTACCCCCACAACGCCCCCAGTTCTTGAGGTGGCACTGGAAAATCTTTTCAAGCAGATTGATTCGGCTTATGAAGATGGCTACAACATCATCGTTCTTTCTGACCGTGGCGTTGACGAAAAACATGCGGCAATTCCTTCCCTGCTCGCTGTCAGTGCCGTTGAGCAGTATCTTATCCGCACAAAAAAACGAACAAAGATTTCAATCCTCCTTGAGAGCGCTGAAGTCCGCAATGTTCATCAGGCTGCAATGTGCTTAGGCTATGGTGCGCGGGCTGTAAATCCTTACCTTGCCCATGAGGCAATCGCTGAGCTCATTGACCAGAAAATCCTCGACAAGGACTACCACACGGCAATCAACGACTACAATTTCGCAATCATCAACGGAATCGTAAAAATCGGCGCTAAGATGGGAATCAGCACGGTTCAGTCTTATCAGTCGGCACAGATTTTTGAGGCTGTCGGCATTTCCCCTGAAGTCACTGAAAAATACTTCACAAACACGGTCAGCCGAGTCGGCGGAATCACCCTCAAGGAAATCGAAGAAGACATCATCTATCACCACAACAAGGCATGGAATCCAAACGGCCTCACGGAAAACAGCCACCTGGATTCAACCGGCTACCACAAGATGCGTCGGGGTCCTGGAGCAGAAGACCATCTTTACAATCCTGAGACAATCATCGCACTTCAGGAATCGACACAGAAAGGCGACTACAAGCGATTCAAGGAATACACTGCCCTTGTTGATGCTGACGAAAAGCCACACACACTGCGCGCAATGCTTGATTTCAACTACGACAAAAACAGCGGAATCCCGCTTGATGAAGTCGAGAGCGTAGACCAAATCGTTCAGCGCTTTAAGACTGGTGCCATGTCTTACGGCTCAATTTCTGAGGAAGCCCACAAGTGCATGGCCGAGGCAATGAATCACCTTCACGGAAAAAGCAACAGTGGTGAGGGCGGCGAAAAACCAGAGCGTCTGGGAACTGTCTTCAATTCCGCAATCAAGCAGGTCGCTTCGGGACGATTCGGCGTTACAGAAGAATATCTTCTCAGCGCAAAAGAGATTCAGATTAAAATGGCACAGGGAGCAAAGCCTGGCGAGGGCGGACACCTTCCTGGAAAGAAAGTTTATCCCTGGATTGCCCAGACCCGTTATGCAACTCCTGGAGTAAGCTTGATTTCGCCTCCACCACACCACGACATCTATTCAATCGAGGATCTGGCCCAGCTCATTTACGACTTGAAGAATGCCAACCGGGATGCCCGAATTAGCGTCAAGCTGGTAAGTGAAGCTGGTGTCGGAACTGTCGCAGCCGGTGTTGCAAAAGCAGGTGCCCAGGTAATCTTGATTTCAGGTCACGACGGCGGAACTGGTGCGGCTCCAATCTCATCAATTCACAATGCAGGCTTACCTTGGGAGCTAGGACTAGCCGAAGCCCACCAGACTCTGATTCAGAACGGCTTACGCGGCCGGGTAATCATCGAAACCGACGGAAAACTCATGAGCGGACGTGATGTTGCTATTGCGGCCCTGCTCGGTGCGGAGGAATTCGGATTTGCGACAGCTCCTCTCGTAACAATGGGCTGCCGAATGATGCGTGCCTGCCAGAGCGATACCTGTCCTTTCGGAATCGCAACCCAGAACGAAAAACTTCGTGCAAACTTCAAGGGCAAGGCAGAATATGTTGAGAATTTCATGCGCTTTGTAGCAGAAGAACTCCGTGAATTCATGGCAAAGCTCGGAATCAGGACAGTCGAGGAACTTTGCGGAAGAACTGACCTTCTCAAGCTCAAGGAAAAGCAGGGCTTTAAGCGGGCAAACCTTCTTGACCTGTCACGAGTCCTTGCAAAGGCAGAAGAAGGAAAAGCTGAAAGCTGGAAAACTGAGCGCAGCCTCTACGACTTCAAGCTGGAAGCAACTCTTGATATGAAGGAACTTCTGGCAGAACTGAAGGAAAATGCCAGCTCTTCAAACTACCGCATTGAATCAACAGACAGAACAGCCTGCACTATTTTGGGCAGCGAGATTCAGAAAAAATACGGCGGAAAAGTTGAGGAAGATGCATTCAAAGTTCATTTTGCCGGTGGTGCCGGACAGAGCTTCGGAGCCTTCATTCCAAAGGGCTTGAGCGTTTACCTTGAGGGAGATGCAAACGACTATCTCGGAAAGGGCCTGAGCGGCGGAAAAATCGTAGTTAAAAAGGCTGGTGATTTTGGCGGAAAGGCTGACGAAAACATCATCATTGGTAACGTTGCCCTCTTCGGCTCAACAAGCGGACAGGCTTTCATCAACGGTGTTGCAGGAGAGCGATTCTGCGTACGAAATTCGGGCGCAACTGCTGTTGTCGAAGGAACTGGCGACCATGCCCTTGAATACATGACAGGCGGCGTAGCGGTCATTCTTGGCGAGACAGGACGAAACCTTGCAGCCGGAATGAGCGGCGGCATCGCATACATCCTCGACGAAAAGCACGAGGTTTACAAAAAGCTCAACCGTGAATTCGTCACGATGTACGACCTGGACGATGAAGTTACGGCACTTGTAGATGAAAAATTTGCTGACGGCAGCAATCCTGATGTCGAAAAACTCCGTTCCCTTCTTGAAAAGCACGTCAAGGAAACCGGCTCAGAAAAAGGCAGGGAGATTCTTTCCGACTTTGAGAGTTATATTCCGCGCTTCAAGAAGATTATTCCAAACGACTACCTCAAAGTAAAAATTGCAGCAATGCAGGCTAAGTAAAAAAGGAAAAAGGGAGAAAAAAGAAATGGGAAAGCTCACTGGATTTATGGATTATGCGAGAAAGGAGAACGGTAATTTTGCTCCACTCGAAAGAATAACGAATTTTAAGGAATTTCATCCTGTTCTTGACGACAAGGCCCGCCGCGAGCAGGCTGCCCGCTGCATGAACTGCGGTGTTCCGATGTGCCAGAGCGCGATAAGATTAGGTGGAATGGTCACAGGCTGTCCGCTCCACAACTTTATTCCGGAATGGAACGACGCCCTTTACAAGGGTCAATATGACATGGCAGCATGGAGGCTTTTAAAGACTTCAAGTTTCCCTGAATTTACTGGTCGTGTCTGCCCGGCTCTCTGTGAAAAGGCCTGCAACCTCGAAAATGACGCTGTCACGATTCACGACAACGAGCTTTACATCATCGAGAGGGCCTTTGCCACAGGCTACATGAAGCCGGAAATTCCAAAAAGCCGCTCTGGAAAGAGAATTGCCGTAATCGGCTCAGGTCCTGCGGGCCTTGCAGTAGCCGACTGGCTCAACAGGCGCGGTCACTCAGTCACTGTTTACGAGCGTGAGGACAGGGCCGGCGGACTTTTGATGTACGGAATTCCAAACATGAAGCTGGACAAAAAAATCGTCGAAAGGCGAATCCAGCTGATGAAGGATGAGGGAGTTCAGTTCATCTTTAACGCTGATGTCGGCCGCACCTTCTCTTCTGACGACATCCTCAAAAATTACGATGCCGTAGCCCTCTGCTGCGGTGCAAAAAATCCCCGCCCCCTCTCAGCAAGCGGAGCTGAAAAACTTCTCCCGGCAGAAAAAGGCGGACTCATGTTCGCGGTTGATTTTCTTACAAAAGTCACAAAATCTGTCGTTGCCCTGAGCGAGGCTGAAAAATCTTTTGACGGAGACCTTGTAATCACCAACAAAAACATAGCCCTTTCACTTGAAAAGAAAGGCATAAATATAGAAGGAAAAAGCGTAATTGTCCTTGGCGGCGGTGACACAGGCAACGACTGTACCGGAACCTGTATCCGTCTGGGCGCAAAAAGCGTCACCCAGATTGAGATGATGCCGAAACCGCCTCTCGAGCGCACAGCAGACAATCCGTGGCCACAGTGGCCTAAAACCCTCAAGACTGATTACGGTGCAGAAGAATCAATCGCAAAATTCGGCCATGATCCGAGGGTCTTCAAAACCACAATCAAGGAAGTCTATTCAAAGGACGGAAAAGTCACCGGCGTAAAGACAGTTGAAGTCGAGTTCAAGAACGTTGACGGAGTAAGAAAACTCGTTGAAATCGAAGGAAGCGAAAAGGAACTTGAGGCAGATTTGATTCTTGTTGCGGCAGGATTTTTGGGCGCAGAAGAATACTCAGCTTCATCATTCGGAACAAAGCTTTCTCCACGAAACACAGTAGTCACATCCTCAGCAGAAAGCTACCAGACCGAAAACGAAAAAATCTTCACGGCCGGAGACATGCACAGAGGCCAGTCGCTGGTAGTCTGGGCAATCGCAGAAGGCCGAGCCTGTGCAAAGGCAATCGATGACTGGCTGATGAGGTAATAAAAAGCAGCTAAAAAAAAATCTCCTGAAAAGGAGATTTTTTTTTATTTTATAAATCGTGGTTGATGTCTACCAGGCTTGCATTTCCTAGCGTATAGGGGCTTGCCAAACAGTCTGCCAGTGCATTTGCCGTGTCGATGGCTGTGAGGCAGTCGATGTCACGTTCTACTGCAAGGCGGCGGAGCTTGACGCTTTCTGCTACCGGGTCTCGGCCCTTGGCTGAGGTTGAAACGACATAGACTACCTTTCCGCTTTCAAGCAGGGTCATTACATTGTCATTGTAGTTTTCATGAACTTTTGCAACATACTCAACTTCCATGCCGGAACGCTCGATTGTAGCCGCATTTCCGCTGGTAGCGTACAATTTAAAGCCCAGATCATAGAATTTTCGGGCAAGGGACGGAAGCTCTGGCAAATCGCTCTGGCGAACAGAGAACAAAACGCCGCCAGTCTTCAGGCTCTTCCAGCCTGCAGCGGCCATGCCCTTGAAAACTGCTTCATTTCTTGTGCTTGCGATTCCCAGAACTTCGCCGGTTGACTTCATTTCAGGACCAAGATGAGTGTCCACATCCATGAGCTTTTCAAAGCTGAAGACAGGAACTTTTACTGCAAAATAATTCGGCTTTCGGTAGAGGCCTGTTCCGTAGCCCATTTCACTCACCTTCTCGCCCAGCATTGCCCGGGTTGCAAGGTCAATCATCGGAATGCCCGAAACTTTTGAAATGTAAGGAACGGTTCGGCTTGAGCGCGGATTTGCCTCGATGATATAGAGGTCATTTTCGTAAATCAAATACTGGATGTTTACAAGACCTTTTGTTCCCAGGGCAAGGGCTAAGTCAACCGACTGCTTTACGATTTTTGATTCGATGTCAGATTCAAACTCGCCCGGATAGACTGCAATCGAGTCGCCTGAGTGGATTCCGGTACGCTCGATGTGCTCCATGATTCCAGGAATAAGGACATTCTCGCCGTCGCAGATACAGTCGACTTCAAGTTCCTTTCCTTCCATATATTTATCAATCAAAACAGGATTTTCGATTTTCTGGCGCAGGATGATTGCCATGTATTCCTTTACATCAGCAGAGTTTCGGGCAACAATCATGTTCTGGCCGCCCAAAACATAGCTAGGCCTCATCAAAACCGGGTAAGTGATTTTTTCGGCAGTCTCAAGAGCCTCAACCTCAGTAAAGACGGTCATTCCCTTCGGCCGTTTGATTTGAAGCCGGTCACAAAGCTCCTCAAAACGCTCGCGGTCTTCGGCAAGGTCAATTGCATCGGCACTGGTTCCGAGAATCTTGATTCCCTGTTCGTCAAGGAATTTAGCAAGCTTAATCGCAGTTCCGCCGCCAAAGGCAACTACAACGCCGAGCGGCTTTTCAACGGCAAGGACATTCATGACATCAACCGGAGTTAGCGGCTCAAAGTAAAGCCTGTCCGCCGTGTCAAAGTCTGTCGAAACGGTCTCAGGGTTATTGTTTACGATTGCGACCTCGTAGCCCAGTTTTTTGAGGGCACGCACGCACTGAACGCTAGCATAGTCGAACTCAATTCCCTGACCGATTCGGATTGGTCCAGAACCGAGGACTACGATAGTTCCTTTTGATGAGCGTTTTCTTTCATTCAGGAAGGTCTCGGCTTCGTTTTCGCCTGATGTCGTTGAGTAGAAATACGGAGTTTCCGCATCGAACTCGCCCGCACAGGTATCAACCATTTTGAAACTCTTTGGCTGGAAGAGCATCTTTTCGCCGGCTGCTTTTTCGGCATTGCAAATCTTTTCAAGTTTCCACAAGAACCATTCGTCAATCTTTGTGATTTCGTGAATTTCTTCGACTGTAAGAAGATTTCTCTTCAAAGCCTGGTAAATTGCAAAAATCCTCTGGTCAGTGCATTTTGTTACCCGCTCGCGGATTTTCTCGTCACTTTCCTTTACAAAGGCTGGAAGGTTCAAGTCCTTTACTCCGACTTCAAGACCGCGGGCAGCCTTTAAGATTGCTTCCTCGAAATTCTGGCCGATTGCCATTACCTCGCCTGTCGCCTTCATCTGGGTACCGAGCTTTCGGGCTGCATAAACGAATTTGTCGAACGGGAATTTCGGCATTTTTACTACGACATAATCCAAAACTGGCTCAAAGCAGGCTTTTGTCTTTTTGGTTACGAAGTTAGGAATTTCATCGAGGGTAAAGCCGACCGCAATCAGGGCCGCAACTTTTGCAATCGGATAGCCTGTGGCCTTTGAAGCGAGGGCTGAAGAGCGTGAAACACGAGGGTTTACTTCGATTACAGCATATTCAAAAGAATCCGGGTTTAAGGCAAACTGACAGTTACAGCCGCCTTCAATCTCAAGGGCTGAAATAATGTTTAAGGCCGCAGAACGGAGCATCTGATATTCTTTGTCGGCAAGGGTTACTGTCGGAGCGATTACAATTGAGTCTCCTGTGTGGACGCCGACCGGGTCAAAGTTTTCCATTGAACAGACTGTGATTACGTTGCCTGTTGAATCCCTCATTACCTCAAATTCAACTTCCTTCCAGCCTGAAATACATTTTTCAACAAGAATCTGATGAATCGGCGAGCGGTGAAGGCCATTGTGGGCAATCTCGTCAAGCTCCCGGTCATTGTTTACGATACCGCCGCCGGTACCACCGAGCGTAAATGCCGGTCGGATAATTGCCGGGAATCCAATCACATTATGAACAAAATCAGCCGCGTCTTCATAAGTCGTAACGACCTTACTCGGAATGCAGGGCTCATCGATTGCTTCCATAGTATCCTTGAACATCTGTCGGTCTTCGGCCTTGTCGATTGTCTCCGGCCGGGCACCCAAAAGCTGTACATTGTGGCTCTTTAAAAATCCTGATTTTGCAAGCTCCATACTCAGAGTGAGGCCTGTCTGACCGCCCAAAGTCGAAAGAAGTGAATCGGGCTTTTCTTTTTCGATAATTCTTTGCAAAGATTCAAGCGTAAGCGGCTCCAGATAAATCTCATCCGCCATAAAATGGTCCGTCATGAGGGTTGCAGGGTTTGAATTCACAAGACAAACTTCAAGTCCCAGTGACTTTAAGGCTTTACAAGCCTGGTTTCCTGCATAATCAAATTCCGCTGCCTGACCGATTACAATCGGGCCGGAACCAATAATCATAACTTTGTGGATATTTTTATTAAGTGGCATTTCTAACCTCGCCTGAATAAAAAAAAGCGACAGCACCCCCGTGGAATGATGTCGCCTTTGACGCTATATACTATAGCGAAAATCGGCTTTTTATGGAAGTCTTTTTAACTTGTCATTTGGACCTTAGTCATTTACAATATTTCATCATGAAGAAACTATTTTCCTTATTTTTAATTTTGAGTTTTTTTGCTGGATCTGGATTTGCCGCCCAGAGCGTTCAAAAGTCACTTCCCTTTTCCAAGGGCATAAACCTGCCAGGCTGGCTTGAATACAACCGCCTCAACACCCTCCGCTACGGCAGGCAGGATTTTGAAAACCTCAAGAGCATGGGAGTCGAGATTGTCCGTCTTCCAGTCTGGTTTGAAATCTGGAATGACGGCTCATCAGAATACAAAGTTGTGCCCGAATGTTTTGAAATGATTGACAAGGCAGTTGACTGGGCAAAGGAACTTGGTCTTTACATCATCATTGACTTTCACAACGACTGCAACGGCTCTTCAAAGACCAATCCCAAAATCGAAAAGGTCCTCCTTAAAATCTGGCCCCAGATTGTAGAGCACTACAAGGACAGGGGCAGCCACATTGTCTACGAAGTTATGAACGAGCCTCATTTTTCAAGCGGAAACCTCAAGTCCGACATCAGTAAATGGGGTAAAATTCAGGGAAATGTCTTAAAGGCTATCCGAGAAATCGACAAAAGCCACACGATTATAGTCGGCGGCGGTGACTGGAATTCTTTGGACTCAATGCTGGCCCTTCCTGATTATGACGACGACAATTTGATTTACAATTTCCACGATTACACGCCATTCCTTTTCACTCATCAGGGAGCTACATGGACCTACACCAAGCGGCTGACTAACATTCCCTTCCCCTATGTAAAGGAAAAAATGCCTCCCCTTCCAAAAAATGCCAGCCAGGACGAAAAAAGGGAATACAAGAACTACGAAAAGAATTCCTCAGAGGAAGTTCTGGTCTCACCTCTGGACAAGGCCGTTGAATTTGCAAACAAGAGAAATGCTTCCCTCATGTGCAACGAATTCGGCGTCTACATGAATTATGCCCAGCCTGAAGAAAGGGTCAACTGGTACAGAATCAAATGCGGCTGGATGGCAGATAGAAACATCATCCGGGTAAGCTGGGATTACACCCAGGAATTCGGCGTATTCAATTCGCCCAACGAATCACGCTTCCCGGAAGACTTGAACGCACCTCTTTTGGAAGCAATGGGATTTAAACTCCCGGCCGGAAAAAGCAAGACCTGGTTCAACAATGCAAGGGAAAGCGGCGACTGGACAATCTACAAGAACGGCAGCATAGGGCTTTTAAAGGCCAACGCCTACAGCGCAGAAGGAAGCCTCACCCATAAAATTGATTCCGAGCAGGTCATTTTCCTCAGCAGCATAAGCCCATACGGCCAGATCTGCTTCAGCTTTGGCGAGGCCTGTGATTTTACAGAACTTAAGGATTCAGGCGCCCAAGTTGAATTCCTTATAAAAAGCAAGGACAAGGCCCTCAATATTTCCCTTTATTTCAGGGACATGGAGTCAAAGATTTTCCCATGGCGGGCTTCATACTCGCTCAATTCAAAGGTAGTCAAGGCAGACGGAGAATGGCACAAAGTCACCATCCCGCTCAAAGATTTTTCAGACATCGGCGGCTGGACAAACGCAGAGGGCTGGAAAAACGGCGAGCACAAATTCAGCTGGAGCCTGGTCGACGCCCTTATTTTTGACAACGGAGCCAGCCCTTCAAAAAGCGGCTTCATGCTCAAGGACATAAAAATCGTCCGCTAGCTTCCCTGCATTTCACTACGGATTACTTCAGGTGTTTTTCCGAAAGTTTTTTTGAACTCCCGGATAAATACCTTGTAGTTCGTAATCCCGCATTCTTCCAGAATCACCGAAATTTTCTGGTTCGTATTTTGAAGCATCTGATAAAAGGCCGAAATCCTCAGCGACATCAGGTATTCGTTAAAAGTCATGTCCGTATACTTTTTGAAAAGACGGCACATGTGCTCAGGCGTTACATTGAGGATTTCAGCCACGTCACTCAGAGAGATTTTATTGCGGAATTCCTTTTCGACATAAGCCATGACCGGTGAAATCCTATTGATTCCGTAATATGAAAGAGTCCCCGCCTTTTTCTGCTCAACTTTATAAGATGTAAGCAGCTGATAAAAAAAGTCATAAAGAAGAGAAATGAATTTGATTTTGTTTTCCTGCCTCTGGTCATCAACTGACTTAAGCATAAGCGAAAGGTAAGAAAAAAGTTTTTCCGCCTCCCCGCTTTCAGGCTTTTCCTTTAAAAGCACGTTTTCGATTTCGTCATAGACACCCTCAAAGGCACTCAGGGGCACCTGCAAAAGAATATACCTGGCATGGCCGCACAATTTTGAGGAATGAATCAATTCAGAGTTGATGATTATCATGTCGCCGTCCGTAAGGAGATATTTTCTCTGCTCGACCGTAAAATCAATCTTTCCCTCAAGGACATAAAGAATCTCGATATGGTTGTGCCAGTGAAAGGGAGAATAAAAATTGACGTCATCAACGACCTCGAAGCGGATTGAAAACTGAAGGTCAAAGTGCCGCTTGTGCAGGATGTTCTCGTGCTTAAATTCTTTCATGTCAATATTCTAAAATAAAAATGGCAAAAAAACAAATATTTTTGACCAAAATATCAAAATCAACCTATTAAAAATCATTTTCCTTTCTTGTTAATTTTAATTTAAGTGATAAAGTCAAATCATCAGTAAAAAAAAAGGAGGACATTATGAAAATCAGGACAAACTTAAAGGTTTTAATTTTGGCTTTGGGAATCGCATCTCTCTCATCTTGCGGAGGCAGGAGCCCAAAAATCACTCTGGAAAACGGAGTCTCACTCGGCTATGTTTCCATTCCGGGCAAAGATTTCTGCATCGCAAAAACTGAAGTAACCCAGGAATTCTACGAGGCCGTCACCGGGGTAAATCCATCTCAGACCAAGGGAGCAAAATTTCCTGTCGAATCAGTCAGCTGGTACGACTCGCTTGTTTTCTGCAACAAACTGAGCGCCCTTCTCGGAAAAACTCCGGCCTACAAAATCAACGGCAGCACAAATCCCGACCAGTGGAACTACACTCCCCACCAGAGCTCAATCATAGAAGACGAAATCGAATTCAACCCTGATGCAGACGGCTTCCACCTGCCTACAATGGAAGAATGGGATTTTGCAATCAAAGGCGGAGAAAATTTCACCTACTCAGGAAGCGAAGATCTGGATTCAGTTGCCTGGACTGACTGCAACAGCGGAGGCCTTTTGCACGAGGTTGCCCAGTTAAAGCCAAACGGCTACGGAATTTACGACATGTCGGGCAATGTTTTTGAATGGGTCTGGAGCGTAAGAAAAGACACGAGCCGCTATCTAAGGGGAGGCAGTTACTTTGATGCGGCCCGTGCCGGAAAATGTACTAATAAAGAACTGAATTATGCCTCAAGGCAATTCAAAACTGCAGGATTCAGAATCACATGGAAGAAGGCCCAGGAATAGAGCTTCTGCAAATTTTCCTGTACTTTGCGAGATTGATGATGAAGCGTACAAACTCATCAGCCATTACCGCAAAGAATACTCCGGAAACGCCAAGATGCAGGGCGAATACAAAAAGACTTGCACAGCTGATTACGAAAACAGTTCCGAAAATCTGAGTGCAGAACATCCATTTTGTGTCGCCGCTTCCACGGATTCCGCTTCCCACGATTATGTTTCCGGACTTTGAGAAGAGGTTTACCGCAATGAAGAGAAGATAAATTCCCGAAGTTGTGGTAATCCTCTCGTCCTTTGTAAAGACCGAAATTATTTCCTGGGGGAAGGCAAGAGAAGCCGCCACCATTATCAGGGCAATGACAAAGCAGATTGAATAGGCGGACAAACATACGCCCTTGTACTGCTTTGCATCCCCTTTTCCGACAGCCTCAGAACTTAAAGTCAAAGTTCCGCTTCCCAATGCACCTACGACGACAACTGCAAGCAGCTCGACGCCAAAAACAATCGAGAAAATTCCCGCCGCCAGCTCGTTTATCGTATTCAATATTCGAATGATGGCAAGGTTTCCTAAATTCCAGCAGAAATCTTCGAGGGCCGTGTTGATTCCAAGCCGGGCCGAATGGAGGTAGCTTGAGAATTTTGCCTTTTTGAGGGCAGGAGCCTTTGGTCTTGTTGAAAGCTTACGGCTTCTTGCATAGGCGACAAGCATGTAGAGGGCACCGAGATACTCTGCAAGGGTTGTACCCAGAGCCGCACCCTTTACGCCCATTTCAGGAAAGCCAAAGCGGCCGAAAATCAATACCCAGTCAAAGAAAATGTTCAGGCAGGAACGCAAAAGACTCCAGATTGCCAGATGCTTTGTGTGGTTCGATGTCTGAAAAATCACCATGAGTGAGCCGCCCAAACCGATTAAAAGGAAAACCGGCGAAGAATAGCGGGCATAATCCACGCACCAGGGAAGAATGTTCTCTGAAACGCCCATGAGACGGAAAACCGGAACGGAACCGAATCCCCACAAAAAGAAAAGCATTACTGGAAGAATATTGTTGAATTTCAAGAGGGCACCTGAATATTCCTCAACATTCTCCTGATTTTTTGCCCCAACGTTCTGACTGATCAGGATTGAAGCGCCGGTCGCGATTGAAATACAGACCGACATTGTTGTCCAGATTGGAGAATTTGCATTTCCCAAAACGCTCATGTAAAGGGAATTTGCGTTTCCCAAAAAAATGCGGTCAATCAGCATCTGAAGCTGGTTTATGATATTGCTGAGAATCAGCGGAACCGCAATAGCTAAAAGTCTTGAATAATAAACTTTGTATTCTTTTAACTTTACATTCATAATTTACCCCTCTTTTATTAATCGTAGATCACAAATTTCCCGGCAAACCCTATTTGCAGCCATATAAAAGAAATTTGCCGAAAGCTTCTGTTTTTTAACCCTATCGCTCATAATCTGAACAAAAACCTTTTGCATCGCAGCTAGAGCCAAATCCTCATCATTCAAAATTGAACGGCAGCACCTGAGAACCATCGGAGCGTATTTCTGGTATAATTCTGAAAAATCACGATTAGTTAAAGTTTTCATCGACATCAGCCTCTTTTTTTCATCTTTTCCAGAATATACTAATGACAAATCAAATTTCTGAGAATGATTTTTAGACAAGATGCAAGTTTTTACCGATGAAATGCAATATTCAGCAGCTATTTTGGATAAGATGCAGGCAAAAAAACTAATTTAACAGCCTGATAAGCCAGTCAGTAACAGTCTCGTCAGCATTTTCCGTCTTATCGTTAAGTTCAACCCAAAAGTGTCCCCGGGTTTCATATTCAATATAATGTGAATTTTTACACCATTTTCCGCAAAGTTTGCCGACTCTGCTCCCCGGCTCGTAAATTCCCTTGTCATTTTTGGAAACAGCGGAATAAAACTGTACCGGCAAAACTGAAATCAGCTCCCTAAGACTTATATCGTAAAATCCGCTTCCAGAAATCACGGCCCGGAAAAGGCGCGGCTCATGGCAGGCCAGCTCGACTACGAATTTTGCCCCCTGGGAAAAACCATAGCCGATGATTTTACTTTTATCGATGCATTTATTACGGACGGCAATATTCTGAATCAAAAGACTCGTGCTTGCAGGATCCGTAAAATAATTAATGCGGGAAAGGATGACCAGGACCGCCGCTCCTTCTGGATAAATCTTCTGCTGGAAATCTTTCGTGGCAAACTGGCGGCCGTATTTACGCAGGGATGAATATTTTTCGTCACTGCCGTGAAAAACTACAATCAAAGGAAGTTTTGCGCTCTCGTTATCCTTGTCATTGCGGTATTTATCTGGAAGGAAAAGATAATAATCGTGACCGGAAGGCAGTTCCTCGTAAAGCCACTTGTCGATGTAAACCTTTTTTTCTGCCCAGAAATATGCGGCGTCAAAAGAAAAATCCATGGGCTTACGGACATAAAGGAGAAACAAAGATAAAAAAGCTAAAAGTAAGAAGCCAAGCAGCAGGCCTAAGGCAAGAATGATTCTTTTTTTGGCGGGCTGCTTAAGTGTGGTAATCATTTTCATCCTCTTTTTTATATATGAAAATTATACCACACTTGGGAAAAATTTAAATAAATTTTCTATTTTTCCTGCATCATGGCAATGAATCTGTCAAAGAGGAAATTCGTGTCATGAGGACCGCCACAGGCTTCCGGGTGGAACTGAACGCTGAAGGCCGGAATATCAGTGTATGTCAGGCCCTCGCAAGTATTGTCATTGGCATTTACAAAGCTCAGTTTGGCATAGGCTGGAATCGTGTCGCTTTCAACAGCATAGCCGTGGTTCTGGCTGGTGATGTAAACCCGACCGCTCTCCAAATCCTTTACCGGGTGATTTCCGCCACGGTGACCGTATTTGAGCTTAGAAGTTTTTGCACCCCGGGCCAGGGCAAGCATCTGATGACCAAGGCAAATTCCAAAAATCGGAATCTTTGACTGGCACAACTTTCTGATTTCTTCTATTATACTGACATTCTCCGCAGGGTCTCCAGGACCGTTGCTGAGCATAATTCCGTCCGGATTAAGCTCAATCACATCCTGAGCCGTGGCATCGTATGGAAGAACAGTGACCTTACAGCCCCGTTTTTCAAGTTCCCGCTCAATATTTGCCTTTGCACCGAAATCAAAGAGACAGACAGAGAATTTAACGGGGGAAGTCTCCCCCTCGCTGCAAGCGCCTTCGGCGTTTTCCGCTACCCCTTCTCCTAAGGGGCGCTGCCCCTTAAAATCCCCGCCCTTTTCTTTACAAAGGCTTTGAACGCTTTCGACGGCATTTTCTATCTTATATTCTTTAATTTCCTTCAATATGGCTTCTGAGACAAGCTGGCAAGAACCATCATCAGCTTTCTTAATCCCTATTTTCTCAGCTTCCTGGCCGCTGATTATCATTCCGTTCATGACACCAGCTTCACGCAGAATTTTCGTGAGTTTTCTTGTGTCAATTCCGCAAATTCCCACGATATTCTGTGCTTTAAGGAAAGAATCCAGGTCACCCTGGCAGCGGAAATTACTTGGTCCGTCGCAAAGTTCCCGGACAATATATCCGCGAACCCAGCTTTTTTTGCTCTCAAAATCCTCGGGCTGGACTCCGTAGTTTCCGATTAAAGGAAAAGTCTGGGTAACAATCTGACCGAAATAGCTTGGGTCAGTCAAAGTTTCAACGTAGCCCGTCATTCCGGTTGTAAAAACCGTTTCACCAATCGTTTTGCCTTCTGCTCCGATAGAATTTCCCTCAAAAAAGCTTCCATCAGCAAGAATCAAATATGCTTTGCTCATTTTATTCCTCTTAACGCCGGACCTATAAAGCAGATGCCTTCAGGAATTCTACAAAGAGTTTTCCTGCATTGTTGGGGCGGCTCTTGAATTCAGGATGGAACTGCACACCGATAAAGAATTTGTGCTTTCCCTTTCCCTCGCCCTGCGGCAATTCAACAGTCTCAACGATTTTGTCATCAGGACTTTTTCCGCTGATTACAAGGCCGGCCGCACTCATCTGCTCGCGGTAGTCATTATTGAATTCGTAGCGGTGTCTGTGGCGCTCCTCGATTAAGTCAGAACCGTAGGCCCTTTTCATAATCGTGCCGTCTGTGACTTTGCAAGGATAGCTTCCCAGACGCATTGTACCACCAAGGATAACGCCTTCCTGATCTTTCATCAAGTCGATTACAGGATTTTCGCAGAGTTCGTCAAATTCGCGGCTGTTTGCATTTTTGAGGCCGAGGACGTCCCGGGCAAATTCGATTACACTAATCTGCATTCCAAGACAGATTCCAAAATAAGGAATATTGTGGGTTCGGGCATAGCGGCAGGCAGCGATCATTCCTTCGATTCCACGCTGGCCAAATCCGCCCGGAAGAATAATTCCCGAACAGTCAGAAAAAATCGATCCGGCACTTTCGTCGGTAACGGAATCAGAATCAACCCATTTGATTTTTACATTTTTTCCAATTACAAATGAAGCATGATTCAGGCTCTCAACGATACTCAAATATGAATCGTGAAGCTTTACGTATTTTCCGACCAAGGCAATCTGAATCTCGCCCTGTCGTCCGTGAATTGTCTCAACCATTTGAGACCAGTCAGCCAGAGCCCTGTAGTCAGTCGGCTTTTCAAGGCCCAGGTCACGGCAAACAACGTCATCCATGTTCTGGGCATGAAGCATGAGTGGAACTTCGTATAAACTCTTACAGGTCGTGTTGTTGATTACACAGTCTTCGCTTACGTTACAGAAAAGGGAAATCTTCTTGCGGATGTCGGCAGGGATTTCCTTGTCACAGCGGGCAACAATAATGTCCGGGTGAATTCCAACTGCCATCAGTTCCTTTACAGAATGCTGGGTCGGCTTAGACTTAAACTCATCGCTGCCCGAAATATATGGAACCAGACAGACATGAATAAAAAGACAGTTGCGGCGGCCTACCTCCAGGGAAAGCTGGCGGATAGCCTCAAGGAAAGGCTGGCTTTCAATATCACCGATTGTACCGCCAATCTCAACAATGCTCACGTCACAGCCGGAAACCTCGGCATTTTTAAGGATAAAGTCTTTGATTTCATTGGTAACGTGAGGAATAATCTGAACGGTCTGACCCAGATAATCGCCGTTGCGCTCCTTGTTCAAGACGTTCCAGTAAACTCGGCCGCTTGTAAGGTTAGAATATTTTGTAAGATTCTCGTCGATAAAACGCTCGTAGTGGCCCAGGTCCAGGTCAGTCTCAGCACCATCTTCAGTAACAAAAACTTCACCGTGCTGGAAGGGACTCATCGTGCCCGGGTCAACATTCATGTATGGATCCAGTTTCTGTGATGCAATTTTTAGTCCGCGGCATTTCAAAAGCCGTCCAAGAGATGCGGCAGTAATTCCTTTTCCAAGTCCGCTAACAACTCCGCCAGTTACAAAAATAAATTTACTCATAAATACTCCTAAAAAATCAACAGGGCCCGATTAATATGCTTTGTCGTGCACTCCAGCGATTGCTCTTCCTGATGGTTCATCCATGTTCTTCCATGCGGCATCCCATTCCAGGGCTTTTGCTGTTGAGCAGGCAACTCCGGCTTCGTGAGGAACACAGCGGGCAGCAGAGTCGCTTGGGAAGAGGCGGCTGTAAATTTCTCGGTAGTAGTATTCCTCTTTTGTCTTTGGAGGATTTACCGGGAAGCGGTTTTCACGGCGGGCAAATTCTGCGTCGCTTACCTTTTCTTCTGTCATTTTTTTGAGGGTATCAATCCAGTTGTAGCCGACTCCGTCAGAGAACTGTTCCTTTTGTCGCCATGCGATGCTTTCAGGGAGCAGGTCTTCAAATGCCTTGCGCAAAATCCATTTTTCCATGCGCTGCTTGCCGTCAGCCAGCTTGATGTTCATTTTGTCGCTCGGATTCAATCTCATTGCAATGTCGATGAAATCCTTGTCCAGGAAAGGAACGCGGCCTTCAACACCCCATGCCATAAGCGATTTGTTGGCACGGAGACAGTCATAAAGATGAAGTTTGCTCATTTTGCGGACAAGTTCTTCGTGGAATTCCTGGGCATTAGGAGCCTTATGGAAGTACAAATATCCGCCGAAAAGCTCGTCACTTCCCTCGCCCGAAAGAACCATTTTGATTCCCATTGATTTGATTACGCGGGCCAAAAGGTACATCGGAGTTGATGCACGGACTGTAGTGATGTCGTATGTTTCAATGTGGTAGATTACGTCAGGCAGGGCATCGAGTGCTTCCTGAATCGTAAAGTGAACTTCGTGGTGAACGGTTCCGATATAGTCAGCCGCTTTCTGGGCTGCGATAAGGTCAGGAGAACCTTCAAGTCCGACTGCGAATGAGTGGAGCTGAGGCCACCATGCAGCTTCCTTTGAATCAGTCTCAACACGTTTTTTTGAGAATTTCTGTGTGATTGCGGCGATAATAGAAGAATCAAGACCGCCTGAAAGAAGTACTCCATAAGGAACGTCAGACATGAGCTGAGCCTTTACGGCAGATTCAAGTCCATTTCGAACTTTTTCGATTACGCTAGGATTGATTACCTCGCCCTTTTCGTCTGTGGCTTTCGGAGAATTCTTTACTGCATCGAAAGTTTCCCAGTCACGCTTGTACCAGCGCTCAACTTTTCCGCTTTTTGAGTAGAGGAAGTGTCCGTTTGGGAATTCCTCGATTGTCTGACAGTCGCCTTCAAGAGCCTTAAGCTCGCTTGCAACATAGTAGCGGCCGGCCTTGTCCCAGCCCTGGTAAAGAGGGATTACACCGATTTCGTCGCGGGAAATAAGATAGACGTCGTTTTCTGAGTCATAGAGGGCAAAAGCAAAAATACCGCTCAGTTTTTCAATCATTTCAGCAAAGTTTCCGCTTTCACGGTATTTTTTATAGAGGGGAATGATTGCCTCACAGTCACTTCCTGTCAAAAAGTTATATTTTCCCTCAAATTCACGGCGGATTTCCTTGTGATTGTAGATTTCACCGTTTGCGGCAAGAATGATTTTTCCGTCATCGCTTACAAGAGGCTGCTTTCCTGAAAGAGGATCTACGATAGAAAGACGCTCATGGCTCAAAATCGCATTATTGCCTGTGTAAACGCCGCTCCAGTCCGGACCGCGGTGGCGGATTTTTTTGCTCATTTCCAAAACCTGTGCACGAAGTTCTTCTTTTAATCCTTCTGCAATCGGTTTTCCACCCGAAGCCAAATCAAATGCACCTACAAAACCACACATTTTAAAATCTCCTATTCAAAAACAAAAAAAAGACGACACCATTACCACGAATAGCGTCGTCTTTGACATAATTTACCTAAATACTATATCGAAAATCCGAAAGATTGGTCAAGAGCATATTTTTTGAAATAAAAATCAATATTTTTTACTTGACAAAAAAAATTCTTCACGCTATAACAGAACTATCAAACGACAATGAGGTCGCAGGAAGGCAATTCTTGCGACCTTTTTCGTTTTATACAGGTATCAAAAAAACGGCAAAGGCGCCGCATTTAAAGACTGGTGTACAACGGTCTGAAAGTGCGGCGCCTTTTAAGTTTTAAAAAAATAGGAGAAACAAATGGATTCTGTAACATCAATCTTTGGTGAAAATGTTTTTAACGAAACAGTAATGAAAGCACGTCTTCCAAAAGAAACTTTCAAACAGCTTATGAAAACTATTGAAGACGGTGAGAAACTTGCCCCGACAGTCGCAAATGTCGTTGCAAACGCAATGAAAGACTGGGCAATCGAAAAGGGTGCAACACACTTCACACACTGGTTCCAGCCGCTCACAGGCACAACAGCCGAAAAGCACGATTCTTTCATCACACCTTCAAGCGAAGGCAAGGTAATCATGGAATTCAGCGGAAAAGAGCTTGTTCAGGGTGAGCCTGACGCTTCTTCATTCCCTTCTGGCGGCATCCGTGCTACATTCGAAGCCCGCGGCTACACTGCATGGGATCCTACATCTTATGCTTTCATTAAAGACGGAGTCCTCTGCATTCCGACAGCCTTCTGTTCATATACAGGTGAGGCTCTTGATAAAAAGACTCCTCTCCTCCGCTCAATGCAGGCAATTTCAAAACAGGCAGTCCGAGTCCTTCATCTTTTCGGAAACCCGGACGTTACTTCTGTAAAAACAACAGTCGGTCCTGAGCAGGAATACTTCCTCGTTGATAAGGCAGTATGGGAAAAACGCGAGGATCTTATTTTCACAGGCCGCACACTTTTCGGCGCAAAATCTCCGAAAGGACAGGAACTTGAAGACCACTACTTCGGTATGATTAAACCACGCGTTCAGGCATTCATGAAAGACTTGAACGAAGAACTCTGGAAGCTTGGAATCCTTGCAAAAACTGAGCACAACGAAGTTGCTCCGGCTCAGCACGAGCTTGCTCCAATCTTCACAACAACAAATATTGCATGTGACCACAACCAGCTCACAATGGAGCTCATGAAAAAAGTGGCCGCAAAGCATGGAATGGTATGTTTGCTTCACGAAAAGCCATTTGCCGGCGTAAACGGAAGCGGTAAACATAATAACTGGTCCATTTCCACAAACACTGGAAAGAACCTTCTTGATCCTGGTGCCACACCTGAAAGCAACGCGCAATTTCTCCTATTCTTGTGTGCTGTAATTAAGGCTGTGGACGAGTATCAAGATCTGCTGAGAATTTCTGTAGCAAGTGCCGGAAACGATCACCGCCTTGGCGCAAATGAGGCACCACCGGCAATCGTTTCAATGTTCCTTGGCGACGAGCTTTCAGAAATTCTCGACTGCCTTGAGCAGGGAAAACCTTACGGAAGCCACGAAAAAGAGAAGATGCAGATTGGCGTCACTGTTTTGCCGGACTTCAACAAGGACACAACAGACCGAAACCGAACTTCACCGTTCGCATTCACAGGAAACAAATTCGAATTCCGTATGCTGGGTTCAAGCGAATCAGTTGCATGTGCAAACGTATTCCTTAACACGGCAGTTGCAGAAGAATTGGCTCAGTTTGCCGATGAACTCGAAAAGTCATCTGACTTCAAGGGCGACTTGCACAAACTCATCCTCAAGACAATCAAAGAGCACAAACGAATCATTTTCAACGGCAACGGCTACGATGATTCTTGGGTAAAAGAAGCAGAAAAACGCGGACTTTTGAACTTGAAGTCAACTCCAGAAGCCCTGGCAAAGATTCTCGACGAAAAGAACGTCAAAGTCTTTGAGAAGCACGGAGTTTACAGCCCGGTTGAGCTTAAGAGCCGCTACGAGATTCACAACGAGAACTATTCAAAAATCATCAATATCGAAGCATTGACGATGATTGATATGGTTAAAAAACTCTATCTCCCAGCCGGAGCAAAATATGCCAAGTTCCTTGCAGACTCAGTTGCTGTCAAAAAATCAATCGGCGGTGCAGATGACTCTTACGAGGCAGACTTGCTCAAAAAAGTCAGCGCACTCACAGGAAAGATTTACAGCGAAGTACAGAAACTTGAAAAAGCAGTCGACGGTGTTTCAAAACTTTCTGCAGCAGGCGAAATCGCCCTCTACTACCGCAAAGAAGTTTTCAGCGTAATGGGAACTTTGCGTGAGGCAGTAGACGAGCTTGAAGGCTTCCTTCCATCTAGCGAATGGCCTGTTCCAAGCTACGGCGAACTCCTCTACAGCGTAAAATAAGTCAGGCTGAAATAAAATAAAAATGCCACAGGTTCAAATTGAATCTGTGGCATTTTTTGTTTAAAAAACGAAATATTATTCGTTTGATTTTGCTTCTTCGGCCTGTTTTTCTGATTCTTCCAGGCGGTTAAGTTTGTTCACCATATCGAAGCCGTCTTTTATGCTTGTATCCTCGATAAAAGTGAGCTTAGGAAACTTATAAATCGTAAGTTTTTTAGCGATTGAAGACTGAATAAAGCCAGCGGCAGAATTCAAGCCCTCAACGCCCTTTTTAACCTGTGATTCATTGAGGAAGCTTGAGACATAGACTTTTGCATAGGCCAAATCCTTAGCAACCTCAACACGATTTATTGAAAGGAAAGTCGAGACCCGCGGGTCCTTGACTTTCTGTAAGCTTATAAGCTTGGAGATTTCATCACGAATCTGCTCTCCAAGCTTGAGCATTCTGAATTCACCCATATTCTACTCCTCGGAAGCAGAGCCTGTGCCTTCTGCGGCAGCCTTAGCAGCAGCTTCTTTCTCTTTTGCGATTGAGTCGCCGAGCTTGCGGGCAATTTCAACATACTCGAATACTTCGAATACGTCGCCTTCCTGGATATCCTGCCAGTTTTCAAGACCGATACCACATTCAAAGCCGTATGTAACTTCTTTTGCATCGTCCTTGAATCGTTTGAGGGAAGTGATTTTGCCAGTGTATTTAACGATTCCATCGCGGATGAGGTTGACAGAGCTTGTTCGCTTAACGACACCTTCCGTAACGTAACAACCGGCGATAACGCCAACTTTTGGAACACGGAATGTGTTGCGGACTTCGACCTGTCCAGTAACTTCTTCTTTTGTATCCGGCTTGAGCATGCCTTCCATTGCAAGGGTGATTTCCTCAACACACTTGTAAATGATGTTGTATTTTCGGATATCGACCTTTTCCTGCTCTGCAAGGAGTTTTGCCTTTGGTGTCGGGCGGACATTGAATCCGATGAGGATTGCGTTTCCGTCTGCTGCAGCCAAAGTAACGTCTGACTCGTTGATTGCACCGGCAGAAGAATGGATTACATTCAAGCGGATTTCCGGAGTTGAGAGCTTTTCAAGGCTTGTTTTAAGAGCCTCGGCAGAACCCTGCAAGTCAGCTTTGATGATGACTTTGAGCTCGTTGATTTCGCTTGCCTGAATTGTTGATACAAGGTTATCAAGATTGACTTTCTTGACTGCCTTTGCAGCCTCAAAGCGCTTGAGTTCCTGTCGTTTTGCAGAAATTGCGCGTGCGTCTTTTTCGGTTTCTGTAACCTGGAAAGGATCACCGGCGTTCGGCATGTCGTCAAGACCAAGAACCTCAACTGGCATACTTGGCAATGCTTCCAGAACCTTTTCGCCGCGGTCATTGAACATGGCACGAACACGGCCTGAGTAAATGCCTGCAACAAAAGGATCACCGATTTTGAGGGTACCGCTCTGAACGACGACAGAAGCAACAACACCGCGTCCCTGATCGATTCGAGACTCGATGACTTTACCTTCTGCACGAGTGTCGTACTGGGCTTTAAGCTCCAGAACCTCTGCCTGCAAGAGAATTGCATCGAGAAGGTCGTCGATTCCCTGACCACGGAGGGCAGAAATCTTAACATACTGAGTGTCACCGCCCCATTCTTCAGGAGTGAGCCCCTGATTTGAGAGCTGGGTCATGACGTTCTCAGGATTTGCGTCCGGTTTATCAATTTTGTTGACTGCAACGATGATAGGAACCTTAGCATCCTTTGCGTGGCTCAGAGCTTCGAGAGTCTGAGGCATAACGCCGTCATCAGCTGCAACAACGAGAACTACGATATCCGTAATCTGAGCACCGCGGGCACGCATCATTGTGAATGCTTCGTGACCTGGTGTATCGAGGAATGTGATTGTTCCCTTTTCTGTATGAACCTGATAAGCACCGATTTTCTGTGTGATGCCGCCGGCCTCGCCTGCGACAACATTTGTCTTTCGGATTGCGTCCAAAGTCTTTGTCTTACCGTGGTCAACGTGACCCATGACGGTAACGATTGGCGGACGAATGCGAAGGTTTTCTTCATCACCGACATCATGCTCGATAACAGTCTCATCATAGAGGGAAACGAGATGTACTTCACAGCCGTATTCATCAGCAAGCAAAGTAGCTGTATCAGAGTCAATTGACTGGTTGATTGTAACCATCATGCCCATACCCATGAGCTTAGCAATGATGTCACCAGCCTTGAGGTTCATCTTCTTTGCAAGGTCAGAAACAGAAATAGTTTCCATGATATCGATTGATTTTGGAACTACGCTCGCCTGAGTTGTCTGCTTCTTCTTGTAAAGTTCTTCCTCGTCAAAAAGCTCTTCTTTATCTTTTCGCTGTCCGTAGACCTGTTTTTTGCCTTTAAACTGCTTTTTGCCTGCCTGTGGAGCCGGCATTGGAGCAGGTGCGAATCCTCCGCGTGGAGCAAATCCGCCGCCCTGTGGACGAGGACCGCCGAATCCAGGACGATTGCCGCCCTGTCCGCCGAAGCCCGGTCTGTTTCCAAATCCAGGTCTTCCCTGTCCGCCCTGGCCGTTAAAGCCGCCGCGGTTGAATCCGCCCTGACCGCCGTTTCGGTTAAAGCCACCCTGGCCGCCGTTACGGTTGAATCCGCCCTGACGGTTATTGTCGCGCTCACGGTTCTGATAGCCCTCGCGAGCCTGTGCGCCAGTGAAACCACCGCTTCGGCCGCCGTTCTGGCCATAGCCGCCACGGTTTCCGTTGTAGCCGTTTCGGTCACGGTTATAGCCGCCCTGTCGTTTGTCAGAAAGATTTCCGGCCTTTACGTTCGGGCGTGCTGAATTGAGTTCAAATGATTTTGCTGGACGAGCAGCCTCAGGTTTTGCAGGTTCGACACGAGGCTTTTCCTGCTGTTCAGAAGGTTTTTGAGCAGGGGAAGGAGCCGGAGTCGGTTTTTTGACGACAACATGGACGCCATTTTTAGCCCGCTCTTCTGAGTTTGAGTCTGGTTTGCCCTCGCTGCCAGCATTCGGTGAAGGATTCTTCTTCTTTATGACAATTTTCTTTTTTGCCGGTAATGAAGAAGATTCGCTTTTTGAATTTTCTGCAGCAGCCTCAGGCTTCTTTTTTCTTAAAACAAATTCTGGTTTTTTTTCAGCTTCTTCCGCCATATTTCTCTATGAACCTCTTACTCTTCGTCCTCTTCAAATTCGAATTCAACGCCACATGATGGACAATGTGTCATGTCAAGCGTGATTTTTGCACCGCACTCTGGGCAGAAGTATTCTTCTTCCTCTTCGGCAGTATTTTCTTCTGTTGGAGCAACCTCAGAAGTTTCTTCTTCCTCTTCTTCGACAAATTCTACCGTGTTATGAACAATCTTGCTTACTTCCTCAAGCTCTTCTGCTGTAACACTTTCAAGACCGTTCAACTCACCATTTTCATATGCAAGGGCGAATTTCTCAATATCCTCATAGCCTGCTTCCTTGAGCTTGGCAGCAACTTCCTGATTGACTCCCGGAAGGTCTGCGATGACAGAAATTTCTTCTGGCTCAGCAGGAGCGGCTGTATTTGTGAACAATTCCTGAGCACGGCGGGTTGTAATCTCTGTGAGATCCATCTCTGCTGCCTGCTCTTCTGTTTTAACGTCAATGCTCCAGTCACACAAGCGGTTTGCAAGGCGGACGTTCTGACCGTTTTTACCGATTGCAACTGAGAACTGCTCGTCGTTAACGATTGCAAGCGCTGTCTTTTTCTCGTCATCGAGGATAACTACGCGGTTAACCTCAGCTGGAGAAAGGGCATTCTTGATGAATACAACCGGGTCGTCTGAATAGCGGAGGACATCAATCTTCTCGCCTTCAAGCTCACGGATAACATTCTGGATTCGCATACCCTTTGGACCGACACATGAGCCGACCGGATCAACATCCTCTTTTGTAGTTGAAACGGCAATCTTTGTGCGGTAGCCTGCATCGCGGACAATTTTTTTGATTTCGACTGTTTTGTCCTGAATCTCAGGAACTTCAAGCTCAAGGATAGACTGAACGAATTTCGGATCTGAACGGCTCAATACAAGCTGCAAACCAGATGAAATTCTCTTCAAGTCAACGATGAAAGCCTTAATTCGGTCGTTTTTGTTGTAAACTTCACGCGGAGACTGATATTTCTTTGGCAAAACGCCCTCAACCTTTCCAAGGTCAACATAGATGTTACCGTTGTACTCGCGCTGGAAATAACCGATGATGATTTCACCGACCTTATCCTTGTATTCGTTATAAAGCTTATCTTTGAATGACTCGTTCAAGCCCTTATGTGTTTCCTGCTTTCCGACAGAAACTGCTGAACGGTCAAATGTTTTTGGATCCACAACGATATCAATTTCATCACCAAGCTCACACTCTGGAGAAAGTTTAAGAGCGTCCTCAAGCTCAATTTCGGTAACCGGGTCATACACGCCGTCAACGATAGTTTTTCGAGAAGCGACGGTAACATCTGACATATCATCAGCGAAAGTAACGATACAGTTATCAGCAGTACCGAAAGTACGCTTGTAAGCTGCACGCAAAGTGTTCTCAATAGTCTGTTTGACTGAATCCAATGAAAAACCTTTTTCCTGAGTCAGTTCACGGATTGCATCTGCCATTTCTGACATATCGAGCCTCCTACTACAAATGAATAAATTTTGCTTTTGCTATATTATCAAAAGAAATGACCTTTGATTCCAAAGTGCCGTCTTCTTTTGTTTCTTCCAATGTAAGTGAATTTGTATCAGCTGCCTTTAAAAGACCGCCTACCCAATCTGTAACAGTTTTATCGTAAACGCGGATTTCACGCCCCAAAAAGAGAGGAAATTCAGCCGCATTACGGATATTGCGCTCCATACCCGGAGATGTAAGCTCCATGTATGTGTTGTCCGTTCCAAGCATTTCTTCGAGGGCCGGAAGCAGGACTTTATGCACGCGGGAACAGTCATTTACGCCGATATTTACGCTGGCATCTGCTCCGGTGATTGTTGCAAGAATCTGAGTGACACCGTTCTGTGGGGAAATCTTAAGTTCAACAAGATGAAAGCCAAGCTCACTCACGATTTTTTCACATTCTGTATAATGGGGATAAGAATCTAAAGCGATGTAATCCATGAGTGCCTCCTTGCACGAACTTGCAAATAAATAAAAATGGACTCGTTTTTGCGAGTCCATTAAAATATTTCTATTAAAATGTTAGGAATATATTAACATTTCTAAGAGATTCTGTCAACACCGGGCCTTATTTTCCGACCTCTTCCGTCTGACCGAATTCACAGATTGCATCATTAATGTTTGCATGCTCAAGAAGCTCAAGATTCTTCCTGACTTTCTTGTAGACCCTGATTTCACCCTTTCCAGTTCCGCCAAGAACCTTCAAAAGGCAGCGCTTTCCCTGGGGCATTTCGTAGTCCCGGACAAACATTTCCTTGCCCCGGCAGTAAATATCGATATCGACTACGTATTTTCCCTTGTGAATGCTTACGCTCCAGTGAACCCTCTCCCCCTCAAGATTGTCACTGAGCTGGGAGCAGTCGTGGATTATCACGTCTTTTTTGAAGATTTTGCGGTTTTCAACGCAATATTTCTCCCCCTCAAGATCGACAACCGAGCACAATTTTCCGTTGAACTCACCTTCAAGGGCAAAGCAGGAATTCATCATCTGCCGGCCAGAAATAATGCTGGTAAGGTTTGACGAAGAAATATGGAAATAAGGAGAATTAAGCCTTTCTCCCCAGCTTTTATCGATGTAGCCGTTTGAAGATTTTGGAAGAACTACAAATTCCTGATTGTCAACATGAATTGAGCCTGAGAAAAGGGTTTTTAAGCCGATTGGAATCCAAAGATAGTTCTTGCGGTCGTATAATGGAGAATTTTCAATTGCCCGCTCGAATTTCAAGTCCCAGTCCATGGAGCCAACGTTGCAAAGAAGCTCCGGTTTAACCCGCAAATCCTGGGCGGTAACAAGAATTGAGCCGGAAAGTCCTTTCGAACTGAAAAGACAGTCCCCTACTTTGAAATTTTCAGTGTTTTTTACATAAGAAAACTGAGATGATGCATAGAATTTATTCATCTGCTTGCCGTCTTCGCCGTAAATCCCTGCCTTTACAAGCACATAGGAAGGCTTTACATCAATCTCATCATTGGCGTGAGAGGCAGATTCCGTTCCCGCAAGGGCATATTGCAAGTCTGCTTCGGATATGGCAAGTCTTGATTTCTGACTGATTACAGCGACTTTAGGAGAAATAGCAGGATTTACAATGTATAATTCTATAAAAAACTTTCTCTCGCGGCCATTCAGCTTGCTCATAGCAGTGAAGACATATCGCCACCGCTCAAAGCCCTCCTGCCTTAACTTTCCACGGAGTATATACTGGTCGAAACGCTTATTAATTTTTGACTTTGCCATATTCTGCCCACCAACATCAGTTTAATATGATTTTAAACTGACTATCTTTTTTATTCTCGACAATTTAAATAATGAACTTTAGCAGGCAGCACCAATCTTTTCATTAATTTATCTGAGGAATTTATTGAGTGTTGAGTCAATATCTTCCTTTTCAAGAGGAAAATTTTCATCAAGATAAGAAAGACACTCCATGCCGGCTGTCTGGACATGCTCAAACCAGATTCTGTAAAGCTCTGGTTCCAGATCCTCGCTTGGAATAGGCGCCCCCTGAATGTCAGAAACTAACTGCCGCATCATCTTTATGCATTTTGCAAACTTTTCGTTTTTCATTTTTGACTCCTTAACTTTTTATGATAAAACAAATCTTAATCTTCACTTAAAATTATAACGACAATGCAATGATTTTTCCAGCAAAACCGCTCTCAGAAATCATTTTTTTGCCGCAAATTATGGCTTTTTTCTTCGATTTTTCCATTTTTTCATCGGAAAGCAAAGAATAAAGCCGCTTAAATGCATTTTTTAAGTCAGAAGATGAGGTATTAAGGATTCCAAGGATTTTTCTCTCCCGGTCTTCATCCGTAATTCCGTAAAGCAGCCTTGTAAGTGCAGATGAACCACGCCCTTTCGGAGACTGAGGCTGGATGAAATGACTGTAGCAGCCCATAACGGCGCAGGTTACGTCCTCATCAGAAAAATCGTATTCGCAGGCTTCCTTTATGCAGTTTTCAAAGACCTGGCAGGAATCAAAAGCGGCCGGGTCACGATAAGTCGCAAAAAGCAGGAGTCCTGACATGGGCTCGGCATTGCAGAATGCACCGTAAGCACCGCCAATAGTGCGGATTTTCTCCCAGAGAAGATTGTTTGAAAGCCAGTGGGTACAGACTTCCTCGGAATAGCTGTTGGCATCCTCGTAGCGGGAAGCCGGAATACACTCAGCCGCATAGCCCACCTGTGAAGAAGTGACAAAGGCCTCGGCATTCGGTATTTTTCCTTCCGTTCCGGCGATTTCCGTAAGGGCAAAGAAGTCAGAGTCTTCGCTTTTCTTAGGATTTTGAGGAGCGCGGAGTTTTAGTTCAGAAGCAAAAGCAGGCAGATGTTCCGCAAGTTTTTTGAAAGAAGATTCTTCGGCCGTAGCGTGAATTATTGCCCCGCCCTCTTTTATCAGCTTAAAAATACGCCGGAATTCTTTAATAGTTGAAGAAACAGGAGTATCAGCAAGTTTTTTCAAAGTGAGGTACTGGGAAATGCCGTTCCAAATTTCATCCACGGCAGTCTTACGGGAATTCTGGCAGAGGATTCGGTTTGAGACAAAAATGTGGCCGTCAGGAACAACAGAAGACTCAAAATCGTTGCGGCTTTCTGTGATGATATCCTGAATCCTCTTTTCATCAGAAAAATCAGTTTCAGAAAGACAGCCCTTGAAGAGAGCCAGAGCGTTTTCAGTCTCTTCCTCAATCATCGACATTCTGAAAATCACCCAGTCACGCTTTACCCAATTGTATTTTCCGGCAAGTTTTTTTGCATTCTCAGTATTGGGACCTTCCATGGTAAGCAGGTTGACGCCGATTCCACCGGTATGAAGGGCTGTTTCTTCGGCGGCGTGGGCCCAGTCAAGCTTGCCCCAGCCACATTCGGTTACACAGTCAGCAAAAGCCGGCAAAAGAGGATAATCAGAAGGAGAAAGAATGTCAGCAGGGAAAGCAAGATCAAAATATATGATGCCGTTCGTGTTCTCAAGATTTTTCAGGAATGGAATTTTAGAGCCGTCAGAACCAGCCACCGAGTCAATTTCAATGTTGGAGCGGTTCATCACAGGCTTTCCCTTGGTGATAAAATCTTCCGGCCGCAGATGAGGCAGGCATGAAGCATCATCTTCTACCTGCTGGAAGGCATGAAGGGAGTCAAGCTCATCCTTAATTTCCTGAACAGACTTATGCTTTAAAAGCTCGGCAATTCTCTCTTTTTCAGCCGCTTCCCTCTTTTCGACATAATTTTTCGACGGGGTTACAACAACAAGAGAGCGGGCCTTGTTTTCGAGGATAAGCTTTTTCAGCAGATTAGGAATGTAGTCCGGGTCACTTTCGATTTTTTTGTGAACCTGCTCCAGATGTGAGCGCATGCGGATCTGATTTTCAAGGCCGTCACCATAAAGCCAGCCGTAAATCGGGCGAGCCATCAGAGAAATCGCAAAAGGTCCGTGACCACGCTTGATTTCGCGGTGGGAGAATTCCAAAGTCGCCAGAGTTGACTCGATATCTTTTTTAGAGATTCCCTTTTCAAGAAGATTTTTCAAGGTTTCAAGAACAAGTTCTTCAACCTTGCGCTCATTGCCCTTTTTAACACCCCGAAGACCGATTGTCAAAACAGTAGTATAAATCGAGCCGAAAAGTCCGTTCTGTGGGGCCAGATCCTCGCCCAGCCCGCTTTCAATCAGGGCTTTTTGAAGGGGTGAACCGTCATGATTGCACAAGATTCCAGTGAGTACGATTTTTTCTGTGGCAGAAAGGGCATTTTCCGAGCGGCCGACCATCCAGTTCACAAGGACGGTATTGCTTTCCTCGCCGTCTCCGCTTGGGCCCTCTGCATACACTTCAATCGGCTCAGAGATTTTCTGGGGAGTAACAAGCTTTATAAAATCATCGATCCGATTTTTTCGGGCAGAATCAGAAAGGTCTATATCCGGGAATTTCTTTTCAAGGCGGGTAAGAAAATTTTCCTGCAGGAAATCAAGCTGCTCAGTCGTCGGAATATTTCCGTGCAAAAAGACAAAGCAATTGTCCGGCCGGTACCAGGTTTTATGGAAATCAAGGAATTCCTCGTATGTAACAGTCGGAATTTCAAGTGGGTCACCGCCAGAATCCTTTTCGTAAATTGAACCTTTTAAAAGACTGGCAAGAGAAATATCAGCCGCAACGGACTCAAAAGAAGAATAACTCCCCTTCATCTCATTGTAAACTACACCCTGAATCGAAGGATTTCCGTTTTCGTCGATTTCAAGGCGGTGGGCTTCCTGCATGAAGATTTCTTTATTGAGCCGTGGAAAGAAAACCGCATCTCCATAAACCGACATAAGGTTAAAATAATCGGCCTTTGCGATTGAACTTGCCGGATAAACTGTCTTGTCAGAATATGTCATTGCATTGAGGTAAGTTTTTACGCTCTGGTTTGACATAATGACAAAGGGGTCCTTTAGCGGATATTTTTCGGAACCGCAAAGAACTGAGTGTTCGATTATGTGGGCAAGTCCGTTTGCCTTTGTGTTTGGCGTTCGGAAAGCAAAAGCAAAAAGATTTTCAGGATCATCATTCAGAAGATGAAAGACTTCGAGGCCAGTCTTGGTGTGGCGCAGATGAAAAGCCGTGGAATGATAATCTGGAATTTCAAAAACATTTAAAACATTAAAAGATTTATAGGAATCACCTTTTTTAAGAAGCTCAGACATAAAGTTCGTCATCCCTGCCTTTTATATACAAATTTCCTTCTTCATAAGCACGCCTGAGCGTAGAAAAGAATTGCGAAGTGGCCTTTTCACAGTCACTCTTTCGCATCGGATATAGGAATTTCTCAGTTTCGAGAATTGATTTTCTTCGGTTTTCAGAAACGTTGTCCAGGATTTTATTTCGGAAATCTTCTGCCTTTGTGGCAATGAGATAAGCGATTTCTTCCTCATCCATGTCACGCAGCTTGTCCTGAATAAAGCGGTCGTCTGCATTGATGATATCCTCGGTCGTAAAAAGCCGCTCGCGCAAGTCTTCGCCAAGTTCAGAATCAGCTTCAGCAAGATTCGCAAGTATTCCTTCTTCAGCTTCCGGTGACATTCTCTTAAGAATCTGGGCAAGAATATTTTTTCCGTCGATTGAATCAGATTTTGAAGTCGCAAGATGATTCATCTTTTCCTGCATTGCCTTGTCTACCCGCTGAACGATTTCCGGTGAAATTTTTGAAAGGCGGGCAAGACGCATTACGACATCTTTTTTGTCCTCTGTCTCCATGCCGTTAATGACCTGGGCAGAAACCTTGGGATTCAAATAAGAAAGGACCAGAGCCTTTACAGCGTTGGACTCATCTTTTAAAAGAAGGGAAACCCGCTCGCTGTCGGTCTCAGCAAGATATTCAAAGGGCTTGCCGGAAATTTGGGTCGCAGTTTTTTCAAGAATTACCCCGGCCTTGTGGGTGCCGAAAGCCTTTTCAAGAATCGTGCGGGCCGTGTCTATTCCGCCCTCTTCCCTGGCCTGTTTTACAAGCCCCTGAAATTCCTCAAGAATTGCCTTAGCCTCTTCCGGCTCAACATATCGGATTGACGCGATTTCAGGAATGATTTTTTCCGTCTGCTCATCAGTAAGATGCGGAAGGATTTTTGCCGCCTCGTCCACTCCAATCAGCATGAGGAATTTTGCAACGCGGCGATAAATATTTTCCTTACCATCCTTTTCGCGGGGCTGCTCCGGAACTTTAATCAAACCGCCGGAAGTAAGGGCCTTTGCCGCTATTCGTGCAGTTTCGTTTCCCTGGAAATCCTTGTCGCTCAGCTGAGGGAAAAATCTTTTGTCAAAGATTTCGTTCATTGTTTTATGATGATTAGAAGCAGTGGAAGATTTGATTTCAGAAGAAAAAGATGATTTAACAAATCCCTGCTTTTCGCCTTCATTTTTTTGCGTTGAAATTTTCTCAAAAACAGGAGTAAAAACTTTCTTTTCGGGGTTATTTTCGGAAGATTCATTTTTTGCCGTATTTTTATAGGCATTGATTCCAAAATTACTTAGATTCATAAAAAGATTATAACATCTTTCAGTATAAATTAGAATAAAAAATGATTAAAAATTCGATAAATGAAATTAAAGACAGTCTCCGAGCATAAAAAAAACCCGCCGAATTCAGCGGGCTTTCACAGTAGAACTGTTTATTAACGACTACCAGTCATCGTTCATGTCGTCTTCGTCGCGGTTCTCGAGATCATAAAGATCTGTTACAGCGCGAAGGTCGTCGAGGTACATGTAGTATGTGCCGCGAGCGAGCATTGGGTTACAGTCAACACGGAAACCAACAATGCGAAGACCTGGTTTTACACCATGGTAAGCAGAAGACTGGATAATTCCATGCTCTCCATCCGGAGTTGGAGG
This sequence comes from Treponema ruminis, assembly GCF_014201975.1. Taxonomy (NCBI): domain Bacteria; kingdom Pseudomonadati; phylum Spirochaetota; class Spirochaetia; order Treponematales; family Treponemataceae; genus Treponema; species Treponema ruminis. The sequence goes on from NZ_JACHFQ010000002.1 coordinate 410,996, forward strand.
AACTGCTACAGACATCTTTTTCCAACCAGAGAATCCGAGTGAACCGAGGTACAACTCGAAGTTGTTGCCGTTGTAGTCCTGAACGAGGACATACATCTCATGGTTCATGTTTCGGCCAGCAACCCACAAAGAAATTGTCTTTGTAACACCCTCGATTGGAATTGGGCGAGCTGATTTGATGAAGAATGAGTTTACACCACGATGGAAGAACTCAACTTTGATACCGAGAACTTTTGAGTCCTCAGCATCTTCTTCGCCTTTGAGAGGCTCTTTTGCAAGAGGGTTTCCTTCAAAAAGACGAGCATTAATTACACCGTTATCCGGAGAAATGTGAGCATTCCAGCTGCCTTCCAATTCATAGCGGTCAACTGATACTTCACGGAGAGCCTGGCGGGCAGAATCATTACCCATTACTGTTGGATCTGGTGAAGCAAGGCTCTCGTTGTCGTTCTGACGATTGTTATCCTGTGCAAAAACTGCTGCAGAAAGTGCCAATGCAATGGCAACTGTAAGTAACTTTTTCATTATTTAGCTTCTCCTTGTGATGATGTGCTTCCGCTTGAGCCAGAATCACCGAAATCAACGTTCTTGAGCTCATATCCATCGAATACATTGCTCAAAGCATTTGTAGAGAACTTGAGCTGATCGAAGAAGATATTGAAGTCATCAACATATTCATCTGGATCTGTGCGAACTCGGAATCCAACGAATGTCATTGTTGTAGGACCTGAGCGCAAGCGTGAATGCTGTCGAACATGAGAAGGAATTGGAACGATTACATTTCGCCATCCGTTGAAAGCAAGATTGCCGGCTGGAAGTGTATAAACACGACCGTCTGCATCGCGAACGAGAATATCAATGAAATAAAGGTAATTTGCGCCCCAAACCCAGAAATCAACCTGAGTAACTGTACCTACGAAAGGAATCTCATATGGCTTGCCTTCATTCTCAGGATAAACCTCGAACCAGTTCTCACCTTTGCGAAGATAGCTGGTTTTTACACCGAGAACTTTTGGCTGATCTCCTTCTTTATTGAACAATCTGAGGGAATTTGGCTGACCATCAAAATACTCAAGCTTTGGGAAACCCTTTTCTTTATCAATATAATGGCTCGCCTGAACTGCCCATGTCCAGTTGTGAGACTCAGTGCTGTTGACCGATTTTCCAGGTACCTGATAATCTTGAGAACCTACGTTATCAAAATTATCAATGATTCTTGTTTCTACGGCCTTTGAGCTAGGTTGTGCAACTGCCGGAACTGTCAAGGCAAGCATGAATGCAAAACCAGTAAAGACTACTACGCCCTTTTTCATTCAAAAACTCCTTTTTATTTATTCGTGCGTTCTTTATTGAAAGAAACCCATATCTTGAATATCGGCATAACTTTCTAAAACCCACACAAAATCATTAGTAATTATATTTCTAACACACATCTTTGTCAAATAATTTGAAAGACTATTTTTAATTTTTTATCTTCCCTGCATTTTATCCCCGAAAAAAAATATTTTTTAGACAAAAGCGACATGTTCTTGATTTTCTCGCGTTTTAAACATATTATATTCCATACAGTTTGTAATTAATCCATTGGATTTTAGGAGTTTTTATGACTAGCTACAAAGAACTTGGCTTGGTGAACACAAAAGATATGTTCGCAAAAGCAATGAAAGGCGGATATGCTATCCCAGCATTCAACTTCAACAATATGGAGCAGATGCAGGCTATCATCATGGCTTGTGTTGAGGTTAAATCACCTGTAATTCTTCAGGTATCAAAAGGCGCTCGCGCTTACGCAAACGCTAACATCCTCCGCAACATGGCTCGCGGCGCTGTTGAGTACGCTCACGAACTTGGATGCGATATTCCAATCGTTCTTCACCTTGACCACGGTCCAAACTTTGAAGTTGCTAAAGACTGTATCGACAACGGTTTCTCTTCAGTAATGATTGATGGTTCTGCCCTTCCATACGATGAGAACGTTGCACTCACAAAAAAAGTAGTTGAATACGCTCACGCTCACGACGTAACAGTTGAGGCAGAGCTTGGCGTTCTCGGTGGCGTTGAGGATGACGTTGCTGCAGAAGAGTCAAAATACACAAAACCAGAGGAAGTTGTTGACTTCACATCAAAAACAGGATGTGACTCACTCGCAATTTCTATCGGTACATCACACGGACGCTGTAAGTTCACACCAGCGCAGTGTACACGCACTCCTGACGGCGTTCTCATTCCACCACCATTGGCATTCGACGTTCTCGAAGCAATCGAAAAACAGCTTCCTGGATTCCCAATCGTTCTCCATGGTTCTTCATCAGTTCCAGTAGAGTACGTAAAAATCATCGAGCAGTTCGGTGGAAAAATCCCTGACTCAGTTGGTATCCCAGAGGAACAGCTCCGCAAGGCTGCAAAATCAGCAGTTTGCAAAATCAACATCGACTCAGACGGCCGCCTCGCTATGACAGCAGCTATCCGCAAGCACTTTGCAGAGCACCCAGGCGACTTCGACCCACGCCAGTACCTCACACCAGCTCGCGAAGAGCTCAAAAAGATGTACATGCACAAATGTGTTGAAGTTCTCGGTTCAGCAGGACACGCATTGGACTAGTCATAAACCGCAATAAATAATTGCAATGACGAAAATGCCCGGTAAACAGAAGAAATTCTGAATTACCGGGCATTTTTTTTGTAATTTTCTGACTTTTTGCCATTTGCATTGCTGGAACGCTCGCGCTATTATCGTCTGTACGTTTGAGAATATCTGCATCGAGTACGGCTAAGTCAAACTACACAAAGGAACTTGAAGACTATGTAATTGACGCCCGCCATAATGTCAATGGAGATTTCAGTATATGACATGGGAACGACAGAGGGCTTATGATTTTGACGCAGGTAAAGAAGCAGCTTCCATCGAAAATGCGAAGAACTTGCTAAAACTTGGTGTAGCGCCAGAAACAATTGCGGAAGGTTGCTCTCTGCCGCTGGAGCAGGTGCTGGCAATTAAGGAAGAATTGAAATCAGAAAGCTTGAAATTCCGGTTGCCAGATAAGTTTTTACTTTTGCTTTACCTCGCTCATTGAAGATGTTCCGTCAGCGAAGTGTGCAATAACCACATAACAGTCGCCTTCGTCAATTTCGTTTACAGGTATTTTGTATTTTTTTGCAGCATGATCAGTGCTATCAAATGACATTACTTTTTCGCCTATGTGACGACGGTTTCTTTGCCATTTGTTTATGTCCCATGACTTACATTCTTCGTAAGAGTATTTTGTTGTGAGTGTCTGAACAAAAACAGGAGCATCAGAAGAAATTGCCACGGAATCTTTTGATGAACCGTTTGCTAGAATAAGGTCGTAGTTCCCAGTGTTTTGAACATATTTGTTGTCAGTACCTTTGTAATAGTAATAATATCTTGGAATCGAAAAATCATAACGACCGTGATCAGTTCCATATGAAGCTTGATAGAAGCCATAGCATACCATCATATAAAATCCCTGTGCCTCACAGTTTTGCAACGGCATATATGCAGAATATTGAGTTGAATAATAACCTTTTAAGTCACCTACTTTCTTTTGCTCCCATGTACCTATTCCATCACTATCAGAATCTTCAAAACTATATAAATAATACTGCCAGCGATACGCCTGTGAATAACTCGTATTTGGATATGACATCTCCATATAAAGAATATCAAACCTTGTAATCTCTGGCGGAACTTCCATAAATGCATATCTACCAGGTGAATGGCTGTTTTCGTTTCCAGCTTTATCAACGACTTTTAGTTCATACGAAACATTATCATCCAAATCCCATCTTGGCAAATATACATAATGAGTTGATGCGTCATAAAGGCTCGAGTCGAGTTCATAACTGCTTTCTGCAGAATTATTCTGTAAAATACATTTTTTTACTCCCGATTCATAATCTTTAACCGAATATCCAAAAAGCATGTAATCAAAAATTTCTGTAGAAGTTCCAAATTTATTTTTAATCACATTAAAGTAATCATAATTATCTGGGCCTCCAACAGAATCTAGAAAGACAGGTTTACTATTGTCATATAGATCTGAATTCGGAACTGTTATTGGCAGTTTAGTTCTTGGAGAAATTTTTCCGTCCTTTTCACCAGTAATCGTTTTTGCTGCGTATGAATCGATTTTAGCAGGATCATAAAGATATCTTGTAAGCACTTCGTATGAACAAGAATATGTTCCAGATTCAAAGAATAAATTATCATCTATGTATATTAAATCATATTTATTCCATGAATCATAATCAATATGAACTGTTATTTTTACATAGTCATCTCTTGACTTACTATATTCAATATACTTAATTCCAACAGGCTCTAATTCAGAATCTGTAAGCTCGGACTTAAAGTTTATTCCCTTACTGTTTAATCCGTATGAATTGGACCGTGTACTTTTTGTGATATGAACCTGATAATCTATATGTTCAAATTCACATGGAATATATGAATCAGAGTAAGCTGAATCCCGGTCATTATCGTTATAATTGTATAGAAGCCTAAAATGATATTTATCTGTTTCAGAAGAATTTTTTAGGTAGTCATGTGAAAAAGTAAAGTCTACATAGCCGCTATATGGTGCTCCGTTATAATAATACGGAGTAATACTAAGCAAAACGGGTGTCGGTGGGAATGTAAATTTTTTAGCAGAAACATTTCCAATGTCATCTGTTACTTTTACAGTAAAACTCTTATTTGAGACATCTTCAATATTTTCAAGCACAAGACTCCATTTATAGTCTATTCTATCAGATTTATAATAATTATCATAATATTGGAAAGAATCGTTAAAATCAAAATCTACAACTCGTTCAGTTCCTTCATCATCAATATATTCACAGTTTACGGTAAGTTTAGATGAATCTATTTCGCAGTTTCTATAAACAATTTTCTTTAAATTTATCCATCGCCCATATGGGGCATCATTCACAAAAGGATGTCCTATCTGTGTAAACCAAATTGTCGTAAGGTCATTAGTCGTATTCTCAACATTCAAATCTGTCAAATCAATATAGCTGTCTTTTATCGCTATTACAGTCTGATTCTCACTTTCATCCGTATTTCCACAGGCATCAGCAACATTAACTGTTAAAAGAATTGCACCGTCATCAGACTGAATATCGTACTTAATTCTAAAATCTGTATATCCAGTTCCATCATTTACAAACTGGGCATCGTGAGAATCAGCGGAATAAGGAACTGCATCAGATACGTCTTCATTTACGACACTACCCTTCTTATCATTTGTTCTCTGCTCGGTAATATTTACAAATTTAACACCACTCTCCTCGTCAAAATAGCGTCCGTAAATATATACAGTTCCCTGGGTTCTGTTCTGCAATATTTGATCATCTGAGAATGAATTCAGACTGTCTAATGAGAATTTTTCAGTATCCTTAATTCCAGAAACCTTTGATATTTCAGAATATTTGGTGGTTGCAAAGAAGTCATATTTTTTTGGTGCCGTGTTCTCCACTTCTGGCTTATAGCGCACTTTGAAAGTTGACTTTGAATTCTGTACAAGAGGAAGATTTGAAACTTTTACGCCATCGCCAAAACTTACGCTAATATCTATGTAAGCCATGTTTTTTGCGAAATTTTTGAGGTCATTTGCTTTTGGTACGAGTGTAAGGATTTTTCCTGCAGAATCAAAAGAAGGAGTTTCAAAATATTCACTCATATCCTTATTGTTTTTAGCAGAATCAGTATAAAGAATTAAAAGATTATCCAAAACATTCTGTTTATTCATCGGCATATTGAACGTCACTTTGACTGGAGTATTTGCCGTATGAGTTCCTTCGCCAGGCGAAACAGAAAGAACAGCAGGCTTCAAACTTATACTTGCCGCAATCGTAACATAAGAAACCGGTTTGTAAATATAAAGTTTCGTTGAAAGAGCTTTTCTATCAGCAATTTTTAAGTCAGTGTCATAAACATCCGAACCATAAATTTCCCAGCCATTGAACTGATATCCATCATAGATGGAAAGTTCCAAATCAAGAACAGAACCTATGTCATAGTCTATATTTCTATCTAAGTAAACCGATTCCTGATTTATAAAGATTTTGCCGCCATTTTCTGATGAAAGACTATACTTAATTCCTGATTTCGCTGTTGTTTCAGAAGTTATTTCATAATTAAAAACATAATCTTCCTGCATATAGGCTTTTTCAGTACCGTCATTGTAGTAAAATGAAGCTGGAATAGTTACGGTAACTGTTTTTTTATCAGAAGCTGATAGATCAAGATACTTTGTGTTTTTAAGGATAATTGTTTTATCACTCAAAGTTCGGCTTTCATTATCAAAGAATGAATCAACATTATATCCGTCCATTGTTACCTTAATTTTATCGAGCAGCGCCTCACATTCTGAAGCGAGCGGCTTGTTGAAGGTAATCGTAATGTCTGAGTCTTTTGGATTTGTCTTTTCGGCAGGTGTCGTTGATGCGACTTTAAGGCTTTCGCTTGCCTTTGCCGTAACCGTTATGCCCTGCACCGCTTCATTGACGATGAGTTTTGTTGAGAGGGATTTCTTATCGAGAATCTTGATTTTATCCTCGCCTACTTCAGTGTTTCCTAGAGTTACGCTCCAGCCGTTGAACTGCCAGCCCTGGGCAAGTTCGAAGGAAATCGGAACTTCCTGCCCTACTGAATATTTGTTTGCTGAGCCTGCAGCCGGTGTCAGGGAACCGGAATTCTTTGCCGCTGCGAAAGTGACTTCGGCCTTGTCGATGGTGGTTTCGTCAATCGTATAGTTGAAGGTCTTTCCGATTCCGCCGTAGGTGACTTTTGTGCCGTCATCAAGAATATAATAAAAATCAGTCGGTACCGTTACTGAAATTTTCTTTGTCTGACCAGAAGCTACGTCCAGCATGTTTGACTTATCGGCCGCAAAGGTTACGGTATTTCCGCTGATGACAGGCTCAAGGAAGCTTGCATGGACAGGAGAGCCGCCGAGTGTAATCATGATGTTTTCAAGCTGGGCAAGTCCTTCCTCGTCATCCGGCAGGTTCTGGTCAAATGTTATAATTATAGAAGAGTTTTTGCTTACGCTTGGATTGAGGCTGTCATTTATCGGAGAAAAGGCTGAAACCCTCAGTCTTGGTGCACATAGGGCCTTAATCTGGGTTGGTTCGGTAGAGCCTGTTTTTTCGAGGACTGTCGCCGTGGTCGAATTGCTCTTTTGATCTGCAACATAAATAATTGATTTGTCGTAGTCCCATCTTACAAACTGATAGTCCGCATTTTCAGTGAAGGAAAGGTTGATTTTCTGACCGATGCTGTAATCCTTGGTGCCGGAAAGATGGAGGGAGCCTTCTGCCACCTCGCATGAGATGTTGACCGTGGCCTTTTCGTCAGTTGCCTCGGTAATCTGGTATCTCCATGTCTTTTCTGCGCTCATGCTTACGCCATTCTGGTCACAAATTCCTGTTGAAAGAGTTACAATGACTGCTTTCTTTTCGACTCCGCTTTCAAATTCAATGGGCTTTGACTTGTTCACGGAAACCGTAAGAAGGTTATCCTCGAGGACCGGCTGGTTGAAATGCTCGGCAAGGGAAATTCCGTCCGCATTCGTAATTGAAATGTTCTTGAGGAAGGTCTGGTTTTCATAGACATAGGCCCAGATTTCTTCTGTTTCTTCGCCTGTCTCTGAATCAGTCTTTTTGCTTGCTATGGTTTCAGCCCCGTCCGGGATTTCGCCCTTGCTGAAAATAAAGCTTTTTGGATCCGGCTTTTTTGAGAATTGCACGGTGATTGAGCGGTCACGGCTTACGCCATTGGCCTCGTATTTCGGGTTTGGCTCGCCCACTACGGCTATTCGGTCAGAGCATAATGGCAGGATGCGCACGTCGTCTGAATCAATGTTGACGGTTGCCATGGTTTTTGGGGATGCCTCATTGTCAAAGACAACGCCCTCTATTTCCTTTTTGGAATCTTCGTTTGAGACTGCAATCCACTTTACAAAACTGTAGCCGGATGCTTCGGTAAAGCTGACTTCAAAGGGATAGCCCTGCTTTACGGTGTACTTGCCGTCAGGAATCGAGGCTCCTGTTCCTACTTCAGGGGAAATGATTATTGAAAGTGACTTTGCCTTTGCGTAGGCAATGTCTTTATCGAGCTGTTCCTTAAAGTCGCCGTTGTCAAGGAAGTTTTCACACGATACAAAAGAGAAGAAAGTACCCCCCCCCAGTATAGTAAAACAAAGAAGTGATTTGAAAGTTCGTAAAATTTTTTTAGTGATGCAAGACTTTTTCATATTTTGGGATTCCTCTATTCTTAATTATAACTTATAAAAAGACTTTTTCAAGGTAGGCTTAAAAAAAAGAGGAAAGATTTACGATAAAGGATTTGCAGGAGCCCCCTAGTCTTTGTAGAGGAGATAGGGCTTTCGAAGTTTCTTGAAATTTGTAATGTCAGTCTGCCAGAATGACTTTATTTTATCTGCTGAAAGGCCGGCTTCAAGCTGCTCGCGGACTTTTGTCGAACCGCTCAAGAGGTCAATCCAATAGTATTCTCGCAAACGGACTTTTCCCCAGAATTCTGAGTCCTTTCCGGCTTCTTTTGCTTTTTGATAGGCGCCACAAAGATAGGAAAGATCGCAACCAGCAAGAAAGATTTCTTCGAGGGGCTTTGATCGAAGGTCTTTTCCGAAGCAGGTCTGCTCCAAAAAAGGCGGATTTACCGCTCCTGGCATGGATTTCGGAACAAAAGAAAAATCCACTCCGTCAAGGGAATCAAAATAAGGACTTCCGTAGGCTTCAAATGGAAAATCAGTGCCCCGGCCCACGGAAACAATCGTGTTTTCAAAAAAGCAAGTTGAGGCGTAGAGATATATGGCCCTCATATTCTTGATGTTTGGAGAAGGAGCCCGGATAAGGGAGTATTTTGTCTGATGTGTGTAATTTTTGCAGGGAATGACCGTAAGGCGGCAGGAATCTTTACCGGCTGAAAACCAGCCCTCGCCATTCATCATTTGGGCAAGTTCACCCAGAGTCATGCCGTGCACGGTCGGAATCGGAAGGCGGCCAACCCCGGATTTAAAGTCGTCCTTTAGGATTTCACCGTCCACATAAAAGCCGTTGGGATTGGGCCGGTCAAGGATAACGACTTCCTTTTGATTTTTCGCACATGCATCCATAAGATAATAGAGGGTAATGTAATAAGTGTAGTAACGCAGCCCGACGTCCTGAATGTCTATTACAAGGGTGTCAAAAACTTCCATGTTCTTTGGATTTATCGTGTGCCTGCTGTCGTTTTCGTAAAGGGAAAGAATCGGGATTCCGGTCTTTTCGTCAAGGCTGTCATAAATGCCTGAGCCCGCATCTTCAGTGCCCCGGAAACCATGCTCAGGACAGAATATCGCCTCAACCTTAATTTTCTGGGAAAGAAGAAAATCAAGAATATGCTCTCCGTAAGTGACGGGATTTCCTTCCAAGTCCCTGCCAAAAGGAATGAGGGAAAGGTCCTTATCAGCGGAACTTGTAAAGCCGCCGAACTGAACGCTTCCGTCAGAAAGAATGATTTTGTCACCAACGATGCCCGAATGATTTGAAAAAAGAGCTATCCGCCTTTCCTTTAAAAGAGGGCCGTACTGGTCAAACTGCTCGTCGCCAAGTATTACGCGGGGATTTAGGTCTGCGGCCGTCGATTTTGATGATGTGCAGGAAGTGAAAATCATTAAATTTATAGAAGAAATCAGCAGAGGAAGAAAGGCAAGTTTGTGAATCTTCATTTTTAATACCCTTTAAGCTGTAAAACCCTCAGTACGCTTTCATTGAGACGGTCTTCGCTGATTCTGCCTGAGCGTACAGCCGCAAGAATGGCATCATAGCCTGCAAAAAAATCTTTGGGCATGAGGATGATGTCGTTTCCGGCTTCAAATGCAAGAAGGCTTGCTTCCCCTGAGCCGTAGTTCTTTTCGATTGCCCCCATATCCAGGGCATCGCTCAAAACAAGACCCTTGTAGCCCAGCTCGCCACGCAGTTTTTCCGTAATCAGTTTTTTTGAAAGAGAGGCCGGATAAAGGCTGTCTATCGCCGTACAGGTGACGTGGGCAATCATAATGCAGTCAGTCTGGCTGAAGTTCTGCCTGAAAGGGATGAGCTCGCAGGCTTTAAGTTCTTCCCAGGTCTTTGTGACCGCAACATAGTCTGAATGGGTGTCGCCCCTTGTGTCTCCGTGACCGGGGAAATGCTTTATGCAGCCCTTTAGGCCTGTTGAATGAAGTCCGCTCAAAAAGGCCCCGGCCATATCGGCTACCAGCTGGGGATTATCACCAAAGGCCCTGTCTCCGATGACTATGTTTTCTGGATTTGTGTTTACATCAGTGACCGGTGCAAAATCGAGGGTAAAGCCGTATATCGAAAGGTAGGAGCCGATGATTTGACCGGCTCCGCGGGCGTTTTCTATGTCTCCAGTTTTTCCGACCTCTCCCATGCTCTTAAACTTTGGAAGGAAGAAATTTTCGTTCCTTGCAAGTCGGGCTACCCTTCCTCCCTCTTCGTCAATGGCAAGAGTGGCTGGAATCGGCGTGAGTGAAGAAAGAAATTTTGTGAGTTTTCTGGTCTGTTCGGGAGTCTTTATGTTCCGGGCAAAAAGAATGAAGCCTGCGACCGGGTATTTTAAAGCGGCTTTTGAAAGGGCGGGATTTGCTTCTGTTTGCGAGCCGAGGATTTTGCCTGAAACAAGCTGTTCCGGCGTTATGATGAAAAGCTGAGCAACTTTTTCCTCGGTCGTCATCTGTGAAAGTATGACTTTGGCATCTGTAAGCTCAAAATCACGTTTTGGAGAAGCTTTATCCTCTGGGGATGAGGCACAGCCAGCCAATGAAACTGCAGCCAAAAGAACCGCAGTGCATTGGACTGTAAATGCCTTGAAAAAAATCAAATTTAGTTGTCCCACGACATCATCTGGTCGTCGATCGGTTTTCCTGGGATTGCCATCGGGAGAATCATTTCGTCGATGTCAACGCGAGAGTCTACGATGCAAGGCTTTTTGCTTTCGAATGCTTCCTTGAAGACTTTTTCGAACTCGGCGTTGTTGCCTGCCTTGTAGTAGCCTACTCCGTATGCGTCAGCCAGCTTGCCCCAGTCAGGACCGAAGTCGAGTGTTGTGTGGCTGTAGCGTTTGTCGTAGAAGAGCTTCTGCCATACGCGGACGTTGCCCAAAGTGCCGTTGTTTACCAGAACGATTACGATTGGAAGATTGTAGCGCGCGATTGTGCAGAGCTCGTTGCAGTTCATACGGAATGAGCCGTCACCTGCGATATGAACTACGCGGTCTTCCGGGTGAGCGACCTGGATTCCCATTGCGGCTCCTGTACCGAAGCCCATTGTTCCCAAACCGCCTGATGTTACGAAGCGGCGCGGCTTTCCGAACGGATAGAACTGGGCCGTCCACATCTGGTGCTGGCCGACTTCGGTTGTGATGTAGGCTTCGTCGCCTGCGTATTTGTGAACTGTCTCAAGCATGAATTTAGGATTGATTGCGTCAGCCTTGACTTCTGAGTAACAAGCCGGAACTTCTTTTTTCCAGTCATCGACTTTTTTAAGCCAGTCTTTGTGGTCGTGTTTTTCGATGAGGGGAAGGAGACGTGTAAGGATTGCCTTTACGTCGCCGATAAGCTGTCCGCCGACAGGAATGTTCTTATTGATTTCGGCAGGGTCGATGTCGATGTGGAATACTGTTGCATGCTCAGCGAATTTTTTTGGATCGCCGATTACGCGGTCAGAAAATCGTGAGCCGAGGGCAAGGACCAGGTCGCTTTCGGTTACTGCCATGTTGCTGGCCCTTGTTCCGTGCATACCGACCATCCATGTGCAGAGAGGGTGGCTTGCAGGGAATACGTCGCGGCCCATAAGGCTTTCTGCAACCGGGATCTGTGCCTTTTCTGCGAATTCCAGAAGCTCCTTTTCGGCGCCGGAGATTTTAACGCCGCCGCCTGCGTAGATTACAGGTCGTTCAGCCTTGTTGATGATTTCTGCTGCCTTTTTGATTTCTTCGTCTGTTGGAACTGCAACCTTTACGACTCGTGAGAAATTTGCGTTTTCTGCAACGATGTCCTTGAGTCCGTCACTGCCTTTTGGAAGAGGCTCGAATTCCCATGATTTTGCAGTTACGTCTTTTGGAATGTCGATGAGGACAGGGCCTGGACGGCCTGATTTTGCGATGATGAAGGCCTCACGGAAAGTTTTTGCGAGGTCTTTGACATCCTTTACGATGAAGTTGTGCTTTGTGATTGGAAGGGTTACGCCTGTGATGTCGATTTCCTGGAAAGTGTCTTTTCCGAGAAGAGGTGTGCCGACGTTACATGTGATTGCAACGACAGGAACTGAGTCCATGTAGGCTGTCGCAATACCTGTTACGAGGTTTGTAGCTCCAGGGCCAGAAGTTGCCATACAGACACCGACATTTCCTGTGGTGCGTGCATAACCGTCTGCGGCGTGGGCTGCAGCCTGTTCGTGTGCTGTTAGAATATGATTGATTCGGTCTGAATTCTGATAAAGTGCGTCATAAATGTTGAGGATGTTTCCGCCAGGATAGCCGAAAACTGTGGTTACTCCCTGCTCAACAAGACATTCGATTACGATTTGTGCGCCTGTAATTTTCATATGTTCCCCATGAAGATTTTTTGATTAAGGGTATTTTACTGATTTTGGGAAGTTGATTCAATTAAGCTACGCAAAATCATTAAAAAATTGTATATTGTCTCTATGAAAAAAGTTTCATTAATTCAAAAAAATCTGACAATGCTTGCTTTTGCGGGTATTCTTTCATCATTTTGGCTTTTGGGCTGCGCTTCAACCAGCGGCGGAAATACACTCCCTTCTGTTCATGTGACGTCTGAAGAATTTAAGGCAAACGCACTCAAAGTTGAACCTTGCGAATGGAAAGACATTGAAAATCCTTACGAAAATTTCAATTCTGTTGAGAAAATTTCAGAAGACCAGCTCGAAAAAGATCTGGATATGTTCTGCTGGATTTTTAAAACAACTTATGCGGGCTATGAAAATGCTTGTGAACGTGGCTTGGATCTAGAACTTCTCAAAAAGAATATAAAAAATCATTTTGAAGGAAAAGAAATCAGCGTTGAGGAATTTTTTGAAGTCTTAAAAGCTGAACTTTCGGGCAAAATTCAAGACACGCACTTTTCAATCCACCTCAATAACTGGTCATGGCATTTCTGCGACAATTACATCGTTTACTGGTCGGATATTTTCGTCAAAAAGACAGGAGATTCGTTTGAAGTCGTGGAAGTCGGGGAAGATTCGGCAAAACTGGGAATTAAAACCGGCTCAAAATACGAAGGAAGCACGGAAAATCTCTTTTACTATCCAGGAAAAGGCGAAGGAATCTACAGAGTCGGTGAAATCGAAAAAGCTCGCCTTCCAGCCTATTCTCAAATGCTCAAAAAAACTGACGACAAAATCAACGTCGCTCCATCTCAGGAAAAGTCGCTTTTAGTTTCAATCGATGGCAAAGTCTATGAAATTCACGCAAAATCAGAAGTTCCGATTAATATGCTTCCGAATGTACGTTATGGCGAAAAACAGACCGAAAATTCCGCGTATATTTCTCTGAGCAGTTTTCAGCAGCCGCCAGCTGATTCAAAATATCGAAGAGGTGCGGATAAAAATTTTCAAAAATTCATGAAGGCCGGCTCTAATTTTCAGGACAAAAAGAACATAATCGTCGATTTAAGAAGCAACTCTGGCGGCTACGATACTTACGGCACAAATTTTTTTATTAATCTGTATGTTCCGGGCAGCAAAAATGTGAGCGAATACGACTTGGCGCGATATGGAATCGGAATTGCCTCAAAATTCTGGAAAGCAGAAAACTTTGTTCCAGCAAAACAAGTTCAGTCACCAGCCCTCACCCAGCTTGAAGCCATGAAATACAAAAAATTCAATACACAAACCAGAGAAGCGGACAATATCGTGGAAAATATGCTGCTTGAACAGAAAAATGCCCCCTGCAAAATCACTTATGACTCAAGAAACTTTTTGGATAAGATGGCAGAACATGCACTTCCTGTTCCAGAAAAACCTCATTTCACAGGAAAACTGATTATACTAATCGACAGGAACTCAGCTTCTGCCACAGAAGAGTTTGTGTGGACTGCAAAAGAAGACTTTGGCAATCAGGTTATTGTTGTGGGAGAAAATTCTTCAGGCTGCTGTGAATACTGGAATGTGAATCCCTTCCGGCTCTCAGAATCAAAAATCGTGTTCTACATTTCAGCAACGGAAATGACAGGAAGCCTCAAACGATTCAAAAACTGGCATGGCGAAGGCTTTGGCGTTTACCCGGACGTGTGGACAAACGGGGTAGATTTATTGGAAACACTTGTTAATCTGACTAGTGACGAATCACTCCGAGAAAAGATTCAGAATATTGAGTGGGGATTGCAGTAATTTATTGCCACTTGTATATTGTCTCTATGCGGATTCTTTTTTATTCTACAAGCTCAAACATTTACGACGGCGGGGCAATCACCACCACGACACTTCCTTCATGGACTGAGCAATGGGATTTTTTTGCTGAAAGTCACCCTGAGCACGAGATTTTGATTGCGACTCAGCTTCCGGCCATGTTTTTGTGCGACGTTGATGGCAATTCTATAGTAGAATCCGGGAAAGTCCGGCGGATTTTGATAAAATCTGACAAAGAAAAAGAAATTGCTGATGAACTTGCGGAATTGAAGCCCGACATTGCGATTGCGGTCAGCTTTTATGTCGTTCCATACGACTGGCTCACGATAAAGGACGCGATGGTGGCGGATTTTTTGCGCGAAAAGGGAATCAGAACGATATGCCACTCGGTTGAGACAGCGACAATCTGCTTTGACAAGTGGCGCACCCATGTTTTTCTGGAAAAGCTCGGCGTGAACTGTGCGAAAGCAGTTTACATGCACCACGAGCTTTGGATTAACGGCGGAAACAGGCGTGATTTACGGAGCAATGTCTTTCGCGACTCAGTTTTTCATGAAATCAAAAAATTGCGCTTTCCGGTGATTATAAAAGACACGACGGGTCTCAGTTCTTTTGGCGCGGACGTTGTGAATACTTACGATGAAGCGGTGGGAATCTTAAAATCCAAGAAAACGACTTCGGACAGAATAATAGAAGAAATGATTTCAGGAGAGCAGTTCGGCTGCGAGATTTACGGCAGCGGCGGCAAGTACACGATTTTTCCGCCATTCAAATTCAGCGTGAACCAGTACGGAATCACAAGCCCAAAGCAAAGCGTGAAAATCGGGCCGATCGGCTTGAATGAAAAAGAAAAAAGGCTCTACAAGATTAGGGAGCTGAACGAAATGCTTTTGAAGCTCGCAAATGGAATGAGGCTCGACGGAATTGCCCAGGTGGATTTGGTCTTCGACGGCGAAAAATGGTTCGTGATTGAAGTAAATCCAAGGCTTTCCGGGATGAGCACGACTTATGCGGCCAGTTCCGGCCTTTTTTTACCGGAGATAATTTTTAATGAATTATTGAATTCCTCACAGAGAGCACAGAGGGCACATAGATTGTCGTTAAATATCAAATTCCCGATTCTGGAGCGGGGAAAGCTTCTGGAACTCAAGGCTCTGCCCTACGTTGCATTTGTTAATCAGATTGAAAACCATGCGGCCAGGCAGATTCGCGAGCAGGGATACTGCGAGGTGATTTTGTGCGCCGCTACCAGGGCAAAACTTCTGGAAAATCTTCTGGACTTAAAAGAGAAATTCGCTGATTTTATTGAAGAAGGATTTTTTGACAAGGCGGAGGATATGCTCAGGGAACTGGCGGGCTAAGGATTGTAGTGACGGCGAAGCCGTTGCGAAGTGACGTAGAGAAGCGAAGGAACGCAGCAATGCAGCCGAAAGGCGGAACCCAAACGAGCACGACAACAAAAGTGCTCGCGGAAAGCCTGGCCTGAGCGAATGCGAAGGCAGCCCCCAAAATTTAATTGTACAAATTCCACTTTTCCAGTGTATCATTAGATAAGGGAGTCAGTGGATGAAGCAGATAACTTGTGCAGTTCAGGATACTTTTGATGCGGTTAAATTTCTGGATGGAATAAAGGCGAGTCCTGAATATCAGAATGCGAAATCAGTTCTTGTAAATATTTTTACGGAGCGTGTCCAAAAAGATTATATCAGCTATCTTTCTGGCATAGTCCGTGAAAAACTTGAAAAGGCCAGGGTTGCCGGTCTCACCTGCATTCAGGGCCTGGCTCACGGAGAAAGTTTTCGCGAAAGGACCATTCTCACAGTCCTCTATTTCAGCCAGTCTGAGGTCGAACTTTTGGAATATGATTTTTCTGAGATTTCGGTTGATGAGGCAAAAAATAATTTTCTGGAAGTCCTGCATAAAATCAAGAATTTGCGGGGAATTCAGGTCTACACCACTCCACTCAAAAACAATGTCACCAACGACTTTCTTTCCGCAGTCAATTTTGAGCATGAAGATGTTCCGATTTTTGGTGCCGGGGCAGGCTTTGCAGACACTGCCGAAGAACAGAATTTATACATCATCGGAAACAAAATCCATGATAACGGCGTAGTCATCACTTTATTCAGAGGCGAGAGGCTTAGAATTTACGCGGAATCAACTTTGGGCTGGACTCCAATCGGCAAGGAATTCAAAATCACCGGCGTGGCTGAAAATCATATTTTAAAGACCCTTGACGGTGAAGTGGCCGGTGAAATCTATCAGAATTATCTTGGCGTTACATCCAGCCAAAGCTTTATTGAAAACACATGCGAATTTCCCTTTATGCTCAAGCGGGGCGACAAGTGGCTGGCCCGAATGCCAATCAAAAAGGACGAAGAGGGCTTCGTTCATTTTACCGCTGACATCCACGAGGGCGAAAAACTGGTCTTCTCTTACGGCTCAAAAAAACTGATTTTAAAGCAATCTTTCAACCTGGCCGAATACATGAGCCGGAAAAATCTCGACGGTCTTTTGCTTCACGTCTGCCGCAACAGGCAGCTCTATTTGAAGGACGACGAAATCCTTGAAATTCACGCATTCTCGAATTTTTACCGTGAGGCGGCAGGCTGTTTTGCCTTCTCAGAAATTCTTTACAAAAACAGAAGCGGGGGCCTGCAGAACAGCGCTCTGGTCGTAGTCGGATTCAGGGAATTTTCGGCCGACGAAAAGATAAACGAAGAAGACTGCTACATCGACTTTTACGGAGCAAGAAATTTTATCGACAACAAGCTGGTCGAAGACATTTCCCTGAGCAAAAAAGACGAAATTGCCCTGCCCTTTGAAGACCGTCTGGTAAATTTCTTACACGCGACGAGCCGGGATCTTTATCAGGCAAACTTAAAGCTTGAGGAAGCGGCGACAACGGACGGACTCACAAAGATTTTCAACCGAAAAAAGATCTCCGAAATCATTTGCGGCGAGTTGAAAAAGAAAAGTCAGGAAAAAATCAGCCTGATAATGTTCGACATCGACAATTTCAAGCGGATAAACGACACCTACGGCCACGACATGGGCGATGAAGTTCTGGTCAAAATTGCAGGCAAGGCAAAAAGCTGCATAAGAAGCTCTGATTCAATCGGTCGCTGGGGCGGCGAGGAATTCATGATTCTTCTGCCGGGCGCGCAAAAAGAAGAAGCAAGGGAAATTGCAGAAAAAATCCGCTCATCAATCAATGCAATTCAATGGGAGAAAATGCCTGCAATCAGTATTTCAGTCGGCGTAACCCAGGTTCGTGACGAAGAAGACCTGCAGGATTCCTACAAGCGGGTTGACGAAAGACTCTACTACGCCAAAACGCACGGAAAGAACCAGGTCTGCTCTGAGGATATTGCATAAGGCGCACTAAAGCATTTCAAATATTTCACTTTACGCAACACTCAAGAACAAGTATAATTCTCTGAGTTACAACAGATTGCCGGGTCAAGCCCGGCAATGACAATTGAGGTACATTATGGCAAATACTAAAAAATCTGATAACGCAATCAAGGGTACGGCACGCGCTCCGCACCGCTCACTTTTCTATGCTTCTGGCTACACTGACGAGGAACTCGCCCAGCCGATGGTCGGAATCATCTGCGCAAAAAACGAACTTATTCCAGGCCACATCGAGCTTGACCGCATCGCTGAGGCTGTAAAGGCTGGCGTACGCTTAGCCGGCGGCACTCCAGTTGAATTCCCTGCAATCGGTGTATGTGACGGCATCGCAATGGGCCACGAGGGCATGAAATACTCCCTCGTTACCCGCGAGCTCATCGCTGACTCAGTTGAATGTGTCGCAAAGGCCCACCAGTTTGACGCCCTGGTAATGATTCCAAACTGCGACAAAATCGTTCCGGGTATGCTCATGGCTGCTGCCCGCCTCGACCTTCCGACAGTTTTCGTCTCTGGCGGTCCTATGATGCCTGGTCACTTGCCGGGTCATGATCCTTCAAATCCATACTCAGGCAAAAACCTTTCCTTGACTGATATGTTCGAGGCTGTAGGCGGCCTTGCAGTAGGCAAAATCAACGAGTGCCAGCTTAAGGAACTTGAAAACTACGCTTGTCCTGGCTGCGGTGCTTGTTCAGGCATGTTCACAGCAAACTCAATGAACTGTCTCACTGAGGTTTTGGGTCTTGGCTTGCCGGGCAACGGAACAATTCCAGCCGTAACAGGACGACGAATCCAGCTTGCAAAACACGCAGGCATGGCTGTAATGGAAATGTACAAAAAGGGAATCACTGCCCGAGCGATGATGACCAAAAAGAATTTTGAGAACGGCCTTGCCGCAGACATGGCTCTCGGCTGCTCTTCAAATACAATGCTCCACCTCCCTGCAATCGCTCACGAGGCTGGAATCGAAATCGACCTTCACGAAGTAAACGAAATCTCTAACCGCACTCCTAACCTCTGCCACCTTGCTCCTGCAGGCCACACATTCATGTGCGAGCTTGATGATGCAGGCGGCGTTCAGGCTGTTCTTGCTGAGCTTGCAAAAAAGAACCTCATCGATACAAGCCTCATCACTGTCACAGGAAAAACAATCGCAGAGAACATCAAGGGAGTTAAAAACCGCAATCCTGAAATCCTCCGCCCGATTGAAAATCCTTACTCTGACAACGGCGGAATCGCAATCCTCTTCGGAAACCTTGCTCCAAACGGCACTGTAGTAAAACGCTCTGCTTGTGCAAAGGAACTCATGCTCCACACAGGTCCTGCCCGCGTATTCAACGACGAGGCTGAGGCAATGGAAGCAGTTCAGAAGGCACAGATTAAGGCCGGTGACGTAGTCGTAATCCGCTATGAAGGACCAAAAGGCGGACCTGGTATGCGAGAAATGCTGGCAGTTACAGCAGCCCTCGCAGGTCAGGGCCTGGACAAGCAGGTTGCCCTGATTACAGACGGCCGCTTCTCTGGAGCTACCCGCGGTGCTTCACTCGGTCACTGTTCACCGGAAGCAGCAGTCGGCGGTCCTATCGCTCTTGTTGAGGAAGGAGACAAAATCACCCTCGACATCAACAACTACAAGATTCACCTCGACGTAAGCGATGAAGAACTCAGCCGTCGAAAGGCAGCATGGAAAGCCCCTGAACCAAAAGTTAAGACAGGCTACCTTGCCCGCTACGCAAAACTCGTTTCTTCTGCTGACAAGGGAGCTATTTTGCAATAGAATTGCAATATGACTGAAACTTTTAGCAACTGGACGGAATATGATGCCTGGCTTATTCAGCATTACGAGGAATTCGCGATGACTAAAGTCGATGAAATTGACGGAAAAGTTGTCGTGGAATACATGCCTAAGGCTGAATGGGAAAAACAGGAAAGGGCTGCAGGACGAATGTAGCAATCAGTAATTGTCCCACCTGAAATCATCAAAATCCTTAATCTGCACTTCCCTCTCATTCCGGAAATATTTTTCAAGTTTTCGGATTGTGAGGGGATTTTTATTTGCGTAATTGGGATTGAGGTAAAAATAGGCCGAATACAAGCTTTCGGCCTCGCTTTCCTTTGAACTTTCATCATCAATAAAGACTATTCCCGCCAGATTTCTGGCCACGTCACATACCCGGATTTTTTTGTTCTGATAGCTTTGCGAATAGCGGGCTGCATCTTCTTTGATTCTGTTGAGCTCGATAAAAGTTCGGCGGGCAAGGGAGCGGTAAAAGATATTGTTGAAGTCACCGAAATCGACTGTTTCCTCGTTGAACCAGGGATTCCTCACCATTGTGATAACGGAATATTCATTGTCCACAAGTTTTGAGCCGTAGTCCAGAAATTTGTACTTGTAGGCCTCGGCCATGGCGAAGGGAGAATATTCTTTTACGGTTGTCAGGGTGTCGGAATATTCGATTCGGAAGGTAAAGACGATTCCTGTTTTTGACTCGTAGGGCACAAGGCGGCGGTTTTCAGAAATTGCATTTGTCAGGGCGTAGTAAATTTTTCGTTTTTCATAGCCCAGATGGGACTTTACTTCGGTGTAGTCTATGCTTGAAAGGTTGTCCACGCCAATCATCACGCTTTTTCCCAGAGTGACCAGGGCGTATTCTTCCACAACCTCGATAACTTCGTCCAAAATGTTCTGGTGGATGCAGTTGAATGATTTTATGTCGGTGAAAACCTTGTCGTGGCGAAGGTGCAGGCACAAGTCGATGTCGATTACTTCTTTCTGACCGTTGATTGCCGGAATCGATGAGGGATGATTTTTTATAGGAAGAAGGTTGATGTAGGAAAGATTGAAGAATTCGGAAAACTGGGAATAAAAATCCAGGGCAACCAGCTCGGAGTAAGGCCCCGCCCAGGCAGAATTTTTGGCCTCACCGATGTTTTTAACCCGCTCGGCAATATCGTTGATTGCTGACCTGTCGCCGGAGAATTTATCATTGAGCCGCCTGAGCCTGTCAAAGAAATTGCGGGCAAAGAGGTTGTGTGGCTTACGGTTGAGAGGGGCAATGCAGTTGTTCGTGTTCGCACGGTTCTTTATAACCTTGCTGACTTTGAAGACCTGCCTGATGATTTTTTCGAGATTCTCGATGTCGGTCATTTTTTTAATTATAAATCCTGATTTTCAGATTCACAAGTTTTATTATATGGCTGTCATAATATAGAAGATTTTTCTTTGTAAATCAAAAATCCTGTGTTATACTGAATAACATAAGAATATTTAAAGAAAATGAAAAGCAGAAGAATCAGCCTGAAGATTGCGGCCATAGTCGGTACAGTTGAAATAATTGCAATGACGGCCCTTTTTCTCATCATCAATCTCGGTCTCACAAAAGTTCTGGAAGACAAGGCCATGAGCGACATGAAAATCATTGCCCGGGACAGAGCTCAACTGGTCGAGTCATACGTTATTGGCTGCTGCGATTTTCTGACGGGTTACAGCCGCTCCCCCATAATCCGGGAAGGCTTCACCAAAAAAAACGATCCACTTGCCCGCCGGAAGGTTCACGAAGTCACCATGGCATACGCTTCAGGCCACGGCGACACGGAAGGCCTTTACATAGCCGAATGGGACACCTTCGTTCTGGACCACACAAATCCAAAGTCAGTAAACATCAGGTTCCGTGACAGGGAAAGCGCAAAAGTTCTGGAGAAAACAATAAAAGCAAAGGGAAAGGCCTTCTGCACCGGAATCGTCATGGCTCCGGTCACAAAAAAGATGGTAATTCCTGTCTACGCGCCGGTTTATGACGAAGACAGAAATGCAATCGGCTTTGCAGGCGGTGCCTTTTATACCGACGCCCTTGAAAAAACGCTGGCTCCCCTTTCAGACAAGGCCATAGGCTATTCCCTGATAAATGCCAATACGAACGAATATATTTTCAATGAAGATTCCCAGCTTGTCGGTCAGAAATGCAGCGACCAGAATCTGCTTGAAGCCCTGGAGACTTTCAAATCCGAAGATAATGATGCAAAAACCGTAAGCTACCGCTCAGCAAAATCAGTAACATCATGCTACTTTATGGAAGATAAAAACTGGGTCTTCGTTGTTGAGGATTCAAACGAAAATGTCTTTGGAATTGTCCGCTCAGTCAGGACCATTCTGGCTGCAATCTGCATTTTTATCACCCTGATTATTCTGCTCATCTTCGGTTCCAGCGTAGAATTCACGATGAGGCCGATTCGAGTCATCAACAGGCAGATTGAAAACTTTAAGGCCGGGGATTACTCTCACTCAGACCTGCTCAATAAATATCTGACCCGCGACGACGAATTTGGTTCAATCGCAAATGCGGTTAAGGAACTTCACGGAGTCCTCGAAAACCAGTATCAGCTTTTCTTCGAGCTGCTTGAAGCCCAGACGGTCGGAACTCTCGTAACGGACCTTGAAGACAACAATATAGTCCTGGTCAATAAAATGGCCCTCAAACTCTGGGGAATTCCTCTGGAAAAGAAGGGCACCCTCACCATGGATGAAATTAAAAGCCGCTTTGACAGGGAAGAAACCGAAAAAATCGCCAACGTCAGGGCTCTGGCAAAGATGTCAAAAGAAGAAATCATCTACGAAACTTCCCTGGTTCATGACGACGGCAAAAAAGTTCATCTTTTAAGCCATGCAAAGTCCGCCCACCTCTCAAACGGCGAGACTGTAATCATTTTCTCCTTCATCGACATTTCGGCTCAGAAAAAACTTGAGGCAAATCTTGTAGTCCTTTCAGAAACTGATTCGCTCACGCAAATCTGCAACAGGCGCAGCGGCGAATACAAGGTCAAAAAAGCCGTCATCGAAGGAAAGTACGGCATGTTCTGTCTTTTCGACGCCAACAAATTCAAATCGATTAACGACGGATTCGGTCACAGCGCGGGCGACAAAGTCCTCATTGAAATTGCAAAATGCATGAAAAAGACTTTCCGCGATTCAGACATTTTAATCAGGCTGGGCGGCGACGAATTCGTAGTCTTTGCCCCTGGAATCGAAAATCAGACAGTCGGCAAAATGGTTCTCGACCGCTTCATGAAAAACATCAAAAACATAAAGATTCCGGAACTTGGCGACCACAAGATTTCAATCAGCCTGGGTGCGGTCTTGATTTCAGATAACGAAGAATTCTCCCAGATGTACAGCAAGGCCGACTCCCTCATGTACGAATGCAAGCAGCAGGGCGGCAACGCATACAAATTTTACTAGCGGATTTTCAAGCTTCTTAAATATTCTTTCTGTTCAGGAGAAATTCTGTAGCTTTCAATTGATTTTTGTATTGCCTTGTTGTGAGCCCATACATCAAGTTTTTTCTGCTCTATGAATGGAAGGGCAGCCTGGTACTGCTTGGCAAGGGCCGTGGCAAAATACCAGGCAAGCATCATGTTCACATAATATTCCTGAGAGCGGATTGAAGCGACTTTTTCAAGATAGTCAGGATTAAAATCCTCGTCCAGAAAATGCTGCATGAGCATGCCGACTGCAAAACGGATTGTGTAAGTTTCGCCTGATTCAAGCCATTTTTCGATGTATGGAAGAAGTTTTTCGTGATTTTTTTTGAAGACCTTGGGCGAAAGCTGGTCGCAGGTCGCCCAGTTGTTTATAAAGGGAAGGAAATTTTCAAGGAGAGCCAGGCAGGCCTCAAAATCTTTTTGCTCGCTGATTAAAAAGGCATGGAGCTGATTTTCGTCAAAATACTTGTGAGGCAGGGAAGAAAGAAAATCGCTCAGGCCCTCCCCGCCCTCTTTGTAAAGTTCTTTTGCAAAAGAACGGAGAAGCGGAGTGCGCACCCCGATTACAGAATCCAAAGCTATATTCGGAATCAGCTTGGCCTGAAAATCGCGGTAGGCAATATCCTGAAGACTAAAAAGATGCGGGGTAATTTCAGCCTTTGTCATACTCTCTCCTTTGGCCTAATCCCTTGCGGGCTGCACTTTACAAAATGTAGCGGCTCAAATCCTGGTCTTTTACGACGCCGGTGAGTTTTTCATCGACATATTTTGAGTCTACATTAACGGTCTCACCTTCGTGCTCGTCGGCATCAAAGCTGATTTCTTCGAGAACCTTTTCCATGATTGTGTGCAGACGTCGGGCACCGATATTTTCGCTTCGGGCATTAAGTTCCTCGGCAATCTCACTCATGCGGTCAATTGCATCCTCAGTGAAGACGATGTTGACTCCCTCGGTTGCAAGAAGGGCCGTGTACTGCTTGGTAAGGGCGTTCTTTGGCTCAGTAAGGATCCGCTTGAAGTCGGTTTTTGAAAGGGATTCAAGCTCGACTCTGAGTGGGAAGCGTCCCTGAAGCTCAGGAATCAAGTCGCTGGGAGCTGCAAGACTGAATGCACCTGCCGCAACAAAAAGTATGTGGGTTGTATCTACAACGCCAAACTTCGTGTTGACCTTTGAACCTTCGACAATCGGAAGAATATCGCGCTGAACGCCTTCCCGGCTTACATTTGAGCCGTGGCCCTCGCCGTTTTTTGTGGCGATTTTATCAATCTCATCAATGAAGATGATTCCGCTCTGCTCTACCCGCTCTTTTGCCTTGTCAGCGACTTTATCTGAATCAATCATTGAGTCCAGGACTTCTTCCGTGAGGATTTTTCGAGCTTCGCGGACAGTAACAGTCTTCTGCTTGTGATTTTTTCCAGAAAGCATATTCTGGATTTCCATCATGCCGCTCTGAATGTCGTCCATTGAGCCGCCCGCAATGATTTCCATGCTCGGCATAGAACGCTGTCGTTTGACAGTGACTTCAACTTCGCGATCTTCAAGCTTGCCCTCGCGGAGCATGGTGCGGAATTTCTCGCGGGTTGAATTATCAAGGGGCTTTTCAGCTGCCTTTTTTTCGTCCTCAGCCTGCTGTGCGGCAAGGCGCGAGTTCTGCTCTTCCATGAACTTCTGGGCTTCTTCCGGAGTGCCGGAGAATGGAATAATCTCAAACGGTGAAGCAGACTTTTCTTCGGATTTTTCTTCCTTTTTTCCGGTTCCAGGAAGGAGAAGGTCAAGCAGCCTCTCCTCAACCTTTGGACCGCAAGACTCCCGCATTGAGTCCTCGACTTCTTTTTTGACGTTATTGAAGCCAACTGCCATCAAGTCTCGGACCATTGACTCAACATCGCGGCCGACATATCCGACCTCAGTGTATTTTGTTGCCTCAACTTTGATAAAAGGCGCGTTCACGAGCTTGGCAAGACGGCGGGCAATTTCTGTTTTACCAACACCAGTCGGTCCTATCATAAGGATATTTTTGGGCGCAACTTCATCACGAATATCTTCTGACAAATGAATTCGGCGGATTCGGTTACGAAGAGCAACGGCAACGGCCTTCTTAGCCTTGTCCTGCCCGATAATGTAAGAATCAAGTTTTTCAACAATCTGTTTCGGTGTAAGTCCTTCGATAGACATATTAAAGTTCCTCGACTGTGATGTTATTGTTTGTATAAATACAAATGTTGCCGGCGATTTTTAAGCTTCGCTCGGCGATTTCGCGGGCAGACAAGTCGCTTGAATCAAGATATGCAAGTGCTGCAGAATAGGCATAATTTCCGCCAGAACCAATTGCAAGGACGTCGTTCTCTGGCTCGATTACGTTTCCGTCACCTGAAATCAAAAGAATCTTTGATGAGTCTGCAACGATAAGCATGGCCTCAAGCTTCTGATACATCTTGTTCGTGCGCCACATTTTTGCAAGTTCAACAGCACTTCTTGTCAAATCTCCGTTGAATTCCTTGATTTTTTCTTCGAATTTATCAAGCAATGTAAAGGCATCGGCAACGCTTCCCGCAAATCCAGTGAGAATCTTGCCGTTATAAATCTTTCTGACCTTTCTGGCATTTCCTTTGCAGACGGTGTTTCCCAAAGTGACCTGACCGTCGCCCGCCATAGCAACCTTACCGTTTCGTTTTACAGCGATTACGGTGGTGCTCCTGATTTCAATCTTTTCCATATTATAAAGATAAAGGAAATAAAGAAAGTCGGCAAGTAATTAATTAGTAATTGCAAAAAGTCTCGCTAAACCCGGAACAAATCGATTTCGTTTCCGATTTTTGAGATTGAATCGTTCATTACGCCGGAGATTTCAGAGAGAGCCGCACCAGTCTCATTGATTTTCCTTGCACCAATTCCCATCTCGCCGACACTATCCTTAATCTTGAGCGTGGCGTTCTGGAGTTTCTGGACTTCGTGAAGAATCTGCTTGTTGCCCTCGGACATCTCAGCGGAAGCCGTGCGGACTTCGGAAGTGCTGTCGTTCATCGCATGAAGGGCATCGCCAATCTGCTGACTTCCGGCCTGCTGCTCCTGCATTGCGGCACGAATCTGGCGCACAAGCTGGTCAGTGTCCTTGATTTTGTCGGCCACGGACTGGAAAGCCGTGCTTGAATCAACAGAAGCCGAAACGACATCAGAAATTGAAGCACGGATTTTTCCAAGCTGAATACCGATTGTCTTTGACTGCTCGCTTGAATTCTCGGAGAGCTTTCGGATTTCATCGGCGACAACAGAGAAGCCTTTGCCCGCCTCACCTGCATGAGCCGCCTCGATTGCCGCATTCATAGCAAGAAGGTTCGTCTGCTCAGCGATTGCTGAAATGACGGTGTTAGCGTCCTGAAGCATCTCGCTCTGTGTCTTAATCTGCTCGATTTTGTTGTTTACATCCTCTTGCTTTGCGGAACCGGTCTGTGCGTTGACTTCAAGTTCCTCGAAGGAGCCTGCCATTTTCTCGACAGTCTGATTTACACTCGAAATGTTTCCAATCATTTCTTCAACGGCTGCGGAAGCCTGTGAGACCTGAGAAACCTGATTCTCAATCATGCGCTCCAAAGAAGCAATGTTTGAAGCAATCTCATTGATTGCACCAGCCGTCTCATCCACGCTACCTGATTGATTCACAATCTGCTTGTTTACACCCTCGATATTGGCAAGAATTTCCGTGATTGAAGCCGCCGTATCCTGACTGACCGCGCTCATATTCGAACCTGCATTCTGCAAATTCGATTTTGAATTCTTTACCTGAGAAATAATTGAATGAAGTTTTGCTACGAACACATTGAAGCCAGAAACAACATCGCCGACCTCATCTTTTGAATTTACTTCAAGCCGCTGTGTTAAGTCAGCATTGCCAGTTGAAATTTCAGTAATCGCGCTCTTAAGGCGACGAAGAGGCCTGATTGAAAGCCTGATTACAAACGCAACGACAGAAAGAGAAATAACTGTCAAAACGATAAACGCAATGACAATTAGAGTCATCAAAGAATCAAGTCGCTCCTGAAAATCAGAGAAAGGAACAGAACAAGCCGCAATCCAGCTGGTATCTGGAATACGCTCAAAAACCGACATCCATTTTTTGCCATTGTCTACATAAATATCACTTCCAGTCTCGCCTGAAAGCATGAGAGTAAGGTGATCGCCAAGTGAAGTGCCCTGATTCTGCTTCTCAATCGCACCGACATCCTCAACACCGACCTTCCAATGGTCTTCGTTCGCAAGGGTAATTTTTGTAGCAGCACTGATTACATAAGGCTTACGATTCTTTGACATCGGATGAGCCATACACAGATTGCTCAGCTTGAAACCATCAACTACACAGTACAAAACATTGATTACTCGGCCTGAATAATCCTTTACAGGATAAGAATATGTCATCGTAACCGCGTTTGTTTTTTCGTCTACGGAAGGGTCAGTAATAACAAGACTGCCGTTTTTTGCACCTGTAAAATATTCCTCGCTCGCCGCAGAGAAAAACTCCCCGGAAGATTTATCCACCCCCTGCCCATTCATATCAAGGACAGAGACATCAATATAATCCTTGTCCAAAGATGTGACGGCACGAGCAATTCTGGCCTTTTCAGCAAGACTTACATCAGGATTCCGCATGTTGACATCTGCTGCAAGAGTCTGGAGCATACGAACATCACGTTCATTGTTAAGTCGCATTTCTTTTGCAACGGCATTGACGGAATGGAGCAAATCCTCATACATCATTTGTTGAAGGGATTTTGAAGAATTTAGACTGACAACAATACCAATAATAAGGTTTGAAATGACAGTGCCAACAAATACAGTAAGAATAATTTTAAAGCTCAAGCTTTTTCGTGGACTTTTCACACAAGCCTCCTTCAGAATATTATAACACGACTTTGAAATAAAATTAAGATTTTTTTATGATTTATTTTTTTTCGAGGAAGCTAAACAGATACATAAATCTAGCGAGAGATTATTTTGCGTGAGGATGCGCCTTGTTATACATAGCAATCATCTGTTCTGTGCTGATGTGAGTGTATCTTTGGGTGGTGGAAATGCTTGAATGACCGAGAAGTTCCTGAACCAGGCGCACGTCAGCTCCGTTAGTAATCATCGCAGTTGCAAAAGTATGTCGGAATGCGTGCGGAGAGATATGGTGCTTTGTACCCTCGCTTCCAGAATATCGCGTGATAATCAATCTGATTCCACCTGTGGTGAGAGGGCCGCCCCGCTGATTCACAAAAATATGCCGTTCTTTGTCAGTTTCCCCAAAGCGATTTTTTCTGTCCTCAAGATAAGCTTTTAAGGCTTTCTGGGCATCTTCTTCAAAATAAACTCGCCTGTCCTTGCTACCTTTACCAGTTACAATCGCCGAAGAAAAATCTCCGTTAAAATCATCAAGCGTAAGTGAAGCAATCTCAGAGACACGGCAGCCAGAAGAATAAAGCATCTCAAAAAGAGCCTTGTCGCGTTTTTCCCATAAAAGCTCATTCACTTCAGGCTCGTGGCAAAGCTTATCAACCTCTGCTCCGGTCATAAAGCGGGGAAGTTTTTTGGGATTTTTGACGGTCTTAAGTTCAAAGGCGACATTGACCTTCAAATGGCCGAATTTCCGGCAATAGGCAAACAGATTCCGAACTGAAGAAATAAAGCGGTTAATCGAAGCCGCAGAACGCTTTTTTTTGGAAAGAAAACCGACGCACTGCTTTAAGTCCTCAAGCTCGATTGAATCAAGCTGGCGGGCCGGTCCGATAAAAGGCATAGCCGCAAACTGATCCAGGTCGTTTTTGAAGGCCGTCACCGTGTTGACCGAAAGAGTGCGGACGGATTCGATATAGGAAAGATATTCAGAAATCGCTTCGGAAACTGTCATGTCCTGTTTTTAGTCTTCCCTTATATCAGCAGGCATTTCTGCCGGCTCTTCATCTGCCGTATGGAGATAATCGCAGTCAGGGTTGATACATGACTTGTAGCTGCCGTTCTTTTTGTCGTATTTTTCGACCAGGAACCAGCCGCACTTAGGACAATACTGATTATCGAGAGGCTTGAAGTGAGAGATGAAGTCGCACTTTGGATAGTTTGTACAGCCGTAGAATTCTTTGCCGCGGCCCTTTGTCTTTCTTGCTACGATTTCGCCGTCACAGCCCTCTTTTGGACATTTTGCAAGAGGAATTGACTTGGTGTTGTGGCACTCTGGGAAGCCTGAGCAGGCAAGGAAGTAGCCGAAACGGCCGAGTTTTTTGACCATAGGCTTGCCGCACTTGTCACAGACCTTTTCCGTAGGCTCGTCCAAAAATCCCTTTACGCTGTCAACGCTAGTTTCAACTTCATCGCAGCGTTTTTTGAAAGGACCGTAGAAGTCGCGGATCATGTTGTTCCAGACAATCTTGTCGTTTTCAACTTCATCGAGAGTATTTTCGACTTCGGCAGTAAAATGCTCGTTGATTACATCCGGGAATGCTTCGACAAGGATTTTGCAGATCATCTTGCCAAGAATTGTAGGCATGAGCTGCTTGTTGTTGCGGGTAACGTAATAGCGGTCGAGAAGAACCGAAATGATTGGCGCATATGTTGAAGGACGGCCGATTCCCTTTTCTTCGAGGGTGCGGACGATTGAAGCGTCTGAATAGCGGGCGGGGCCCTGAGTAAAGTGCTGCTCCGGATAGAATGAGTGGCTTGACTCCAAGACCTCGTCTTTTTTGAGGGATGGAAGATTGCCTGTAACTTCCTCTTTTGCAGAAAGAAGCTTGATGACTGAATAGAAGCCCTTTTCTACCAGTTTGCTTGCAGAAACGCGGAAAAGAGCGTCTCCGGCAAGGATTTCAACAGAAGTCGTAGCCGTTTTGGCGTTTGTCATCTGACATGAAACAAAGCGCTCCCAGACGATTGTGTAGAGGCGGAGCTGGTCGCGGGTAAGATAGTCTTTTACATAGTCAGGAGTGTATTTTGAATATGTCGGACGTATACATTCATGTGCGTCCTGGGCGCTCTTTCCCACAGCGTAATGAATGGGCTCTTCGGGCAGATTCTGAGGATATTCCTTTCCAATCCATTCGCGAACCTCGTCCAGAGCAGTCTGGGAAATTCGGACAGAGTCTGTTCGCATGTAGGTGATGAGACCGACACGGTTTGCTCCCATCTGAATGCCTTCGTAAAGCTGCTGGGCAATCTGCATGGTCTTTCGGGAAGTGAATCCCAGACGGTTTGCCGCCGCCTGCTGCATTTTTGAAGTGGTGAAAGGTGGCTTTGGTCGGACAGTCTTTTCTGTAACTTTTACGTCGCTGACCTTGCACTCGGAATTTTTGATTTCCTCGATGATTTCGTTTACGGCTTTTTCTGATTTGAGCTCGGGATTTTCACCCTTGTATTTTGCAAGCTGGGCCGTGAATTTTGTCTTTCCCTTCTGGAAATCGGCTTCCAAAGTCCAGTATTCTTCCGGGATAAAGTCTTCAACTTCCTTTTCGCGCTCACAGATGAGGCGGAGGGCTACAGACTGAACGCGGCCTGCACTCAAGCCGTTCTTTACCTTTTCCCACAAAATCGGGCTGAGGTTGTAGCCTACCAGACGGTCAAGGACACGGCGGGCTTTCTGGGCGTTTACCTTGCTTTCAACAATGTCGCCAGGGTGCTTTACTGCCTCTTTGATTGCGACAGGAGTGATTTCGTTGAATACGATTCGCTTGATGTCGGCGTTTGTTTTATCTTTGAGAGCATTGTTCAAATGCCATGCGATTGCTTCTCCTTCACGGTCGTTATCGGAAGCCAGCAGGACATGGCTTGATTTTTTTGCATCTTTTTGAAGTTCTTTAAGGAGTTTTGCCCGGCCGCGCACGGTAATATATTCGGGCTGAAAATCATTCTCAATATTGACAGCCAGGCGGGATTTGGGCAAATCAATCAAGTGACCCATTGAGGCTTTTACAGTGTAACCAGGTCCAAGATATTTTTCGATTGTTGTTGCTTTTGCAGGGGACTCCACGATTACAAGCGTAGTTTCTTTTGGTTCTTTCGTTGACTTTTCTTTAGCCTTTGTCATAATTCAAAACTTCCTATTTGAACTTTTACAATTTTCTTCTATTATAAATATGAAGTTTGATTTATTGCAATAGGCTTTAAAATATTTTCAGCCATTAAAGCCATAAGTTTTTTTTGAATTCCTCATAATCACAGATAATTTTTGCCCCGTCCGAAACAAAGGCCTCTGGCGAAGAAGCCTGACTTGCCCCAATTTTGCCCGGAATTTCCCGAGTAAAACATTCCTGATGGAAAAAGACTTCCCGGTTATAGCCCAAGGCCAGGTCTGCCGTAATCATTGCCCCGCTGCCTGCCTGGGCCTGAACGACAAGAGTTGCAGGAGAAAGAGCCGCCACAATCCGGTTACGCTGAACATAGCGGAACTGAACCGAAGGAGTGAGCGGTAAATATTCTGACAGGATAAGCCCGCCTTTTTCAAGAATTTTTGAAGCAAGGCGGATATGGGAATGGGGCGTGATGATGTCAATTCCGCTCGGAAGGACAGCGCAGGTGGCTGAATTATTGGAAAGAAGGGCTCCCTTGTGGGAAGCGGCGTCAATTCCAAAGGCAAGGCCGCTGATTACACAAAATCCGTCGTCACAGGCAGCCTTTGAAAAGTCCGTAGCCGCTTTTAGAGCCTGGGGAAAAGCCCGGCGGGTTCCTACAACCGAAACACAGGGGCGATTTAAAATCTCAAGATTTCCCCGGTAAAAAAGCATAAAGGGCGGATCCTTCATTTCACGCAGCATGGCAGGATAATCAGAATCGAGGCAGCAGCAGCTTTTTATCCCCTGAATTTCCATGATTTTTCTGGAAACCTTCACTTTTTTCAGGCATTCAGCTGCATCCCACCTGGCACGGGGAAAGACTCTTTTTACGGCAAGGGAAATTGACGTGATTGAGAGGGAAAGCAGCCTGTCAGCAAAAGATTTTTCATCAGCA
Source organism: Treponema ruminis (assembly GCF_014201975.1). Classification (NCBI taxonomy): domain Bacteria; kingdom Pseudomonadati; phylum Spirochaetota; class Spirochaetia; order Treponematales; family Treponemataceae; genus Treponema; species Treponema ruminis. The sequence goes on from NZ_JACHFQ010000002.1 coordinate 443,094, forward strand.
AAAGGATTTCCATGATCGTCAGTCAAAAGAAAATTATGGAAAATGATTTTTTCGCGGACAGTCAAAAAAGACGCGTCTGAAACAATCAGACGCGCCAAAAGCTCAATATTATGGGAGGTTTGAGTTTTTGATGTTATTTCCATACTAGGAAAGATAATTATTTTGAGTAAGAAGCGTCAAGAACAATTTTTTTGTTTGAGAGGGCTTCCTGCTTTTTCTGCTCGGATTTTGTCTGACTGGCAATTTTGTCGTAGAGGCTGGCAGATTTGTCGTACTGGCCCTGCATGTAATAGGCCCGGGCAAGGACGAACATCGCATCAAAATTGCGGGTGTCAAAAGAAAGGAGCCTTTCAAGATAAGGAATTGCCTTTTCGCTCTGGTCAAGTTCGAAAACGTAGAGGATTCCAAGTCCGTAGAGGGCTCGTCCGTATTTTGGCTCAAGCTCAACTGCCCTCAGATAAGCGCTTTCGGAAAGCTTAAGGTAATTGTATTTTTCTGTGGTAGAAGAAGCTCCAGTCGCACCGTAATCAAGGCTGGCCTTTGCCATGTAGCCTGCACACAAGCCCACATAATAGAAAAGGTTCTGGTTGGTTGGATAAATCTGAATCGCCTTCTGGAAATTCTGCAGGGCCTGACCGTACTGCTTGGCATCAAGATAGCGGACGGCAAGCATTTTGTACCAGATTCCGACCTGTGAGTCTGCAAGCTGATTGTCAGCGACACGCTGCTGATATTTTGCGATTGCTTCCTTTAACTCTGCTTCTGTCGTTGGGGAAGAAACGCCCTCCTCCATCTTCTGCATACGGATAATAGCCTTGTTGGACTTTGTACATCCGCAGAGAGTGAAAACAGTAAAAGCAACTGCAAGAAATGATTTATATCTTTTTTTCATATTTTCCTCCGTTTTGGAGTTTAATTTTTATGCCCCGGGAAGAATTCCTTGTGTCCTTCCCGAAGCTGTTTGTCATCCACATGGGTGTAGATTGTTGTCGTTGCCAAATCCGAATGTCCCAAAAGTTCCTGAACGCTCCTCAAATCCATTCCACCTGCAAGAAGATGGGTGGCAAATGAATGTCTGAGGGTGTGAACCTTTGCCTGGACTCCGGCCTTTACCTCAAGGGCCTTGAAATTCTTCCAGATTCCCTTGCGGCTCATTGGCTCGCCCCTGTAATTAACAAAGACTTCCGAAACAATTTTTGAACCGACCAGAAGGGGACGAACTTCCATAAGATACTGCTCAAGTTTTTCTTTTGCAGAGATTCCGAAGGGAACCATCCTCTCCTTGTCACCCTTTCCCCGAACTATAAGAAGCCTTTCTTTTAAGTGAAGGTTTGACACTTGCAGAGTCGCCGCCTCACTGATTCGAAGACCGCATGAATAAATCAGTTCGAATAAAGCCCGGTCGCGTATACCAAGAGCCTGTGTGGTGTCGATTGCATCAAGAATTGAATCAACCTGCTCCACCGAAAGGACTTTTGGAAGAGCCCGGCTTGCCTTGGGACGCTCCAGAAGCATCGCGTGGTTTTCCGGCCACATTTTCTGACGAAGCAGATATGAGCCCAAAGCACGCAGGCCTGAAATATCCTTTGCAATCGTAAGCTCGTCGCACTTTTGCTCAGTACGCCGCCAGATAAGATAGGAAATAAGGACCTGGGGATTAACGGCCGCCAGTTTTATTTCCTCTTTTTGAAGCCAGTTCAGAAAAATCTTTGCGCACTCTTCGTAAGTCGATGCTGAATTTTCTGAAAGGCGTTCAACTGAGACCATATCGCTATGAAATCTTAAGAGCAAGCCTTCGATTGTCATTGCGACCCCGGATTATTTTTTACCGATTGAAATTCCGCGTGAAAGGCCTTCAAGATTTCGGCGCCAGATTGCAGGCTGCTCATAGTCATCTCCGCCTGAAAATCCAGCCGGTGGTGTAAGAGAACTTGCAGAAGACTGAGACTGAGGCTTAGAAGCGCGGGTAAAGTCAGACATGAAGTCCTTTTTTTCTGCAGGCTTTTCTTCGCTCATAATTGAAGCTGATGAAGAAGCTGCCGAGTGATTTTTGTCATCTTCGTAAATCTGGTCATTTCCGAAAATTCCGGTCATAAAATCATTCTTTTTTGTTTCCTGAACCGGAGCTGCTGTTTCAACAGGAGTTTTTCGTGAACCGATTTTAACGAAATTGTCGATTGAGATTGTGTCAGAATTAATCTGCTCCTCAACCTTCTGAATCTCCGGAGTTTTTTCTGCCGCAGATGATTTGTTGAAGCCTGTTGCTATTACAGTTACGCTGATTTTGTCTTCCATTGACTCATCGAGAACCTGGCCCCAGAGGACAACTGCATCAGGATTTGCGCGCTCAGTTATGATCTGGGCGATTTCGTTACATTCAGCGATTCCGACGTCGTTGTTACCGCAGATGTTGATGAGGACATTCTTGGCTCCGTCGATATTTGTGTCAACCAGAAGACGGTTGTTGATTGCGTTGTGGGCAGCATCGACAGCACGGTTATCACCTTCGCCGACACCGATTCCAAGGATTGCATCTCCCTGGCCCTTCATTACAGACTCAACGTCACGGAAGTCGCGGTTAACGAGACCTGGTTTTGTGATGATGTCAGAAATACCCTGAACGCCCTGGCGCAAAATGTCATTGATGAGGGTAAATGCCATTGGAACTGAAAGACGTTTTTCTGCATCCTTGAGGATAAGCTCGTTTGGAATTGCGATAAGTGAGTCAACTTCTTCACGAAGCTTGCGGACACCCTCTTCTGCATGAGCCATTCGAACCTTTCCTTCGAATTTGAAAGGAGTTGTTACGACTGCAACTGTAAGGGCACCCAAATCGCGGGCAATTTTAGCTACGACCGGGGCAGAACCTGTTCCTGTTCCACCTCCCATTCCGGCCGTGATGAATACCATATCAGAATCTTTGAGGAGTTCCTTAATCTGTTCCTGCTGTTCCTTAGCCGACTCTTCACCGACCTCAGGCTTTCCGCCCGCACCAAGTCCGCCGGCAAGTTTCTGACCAATCTGTATTTTGTACTGTGCTTTATTCTGGCTGAGAGCCTGCAAGTCTGTGTTCATGGCGATGAATTCTACGCCGCCAACTCCGCTCTCAATCATTGTGTTTACGGCATTTCCACCGCAACCGCCGCAGCCTACGACCTTAATTTTTGTCGGGCTAGCCGTGTTTAAAGCCGGAGAATCTGTTCCCGCAGCCTTTACTACTTCGTATTCAAAACTCATGTTGTCCTCCCACCTACAACTGATTTTTGTAATTCTATTTTTTGTTAAAAGAACTTCTTCATGAACTTCTTAAATGTGCTTTCTCCCTGTGGCTTAGGAATGGCAGCCTCACGCTTTTTCGAATGTTTTTTTTCAAGCTGGGCGTGATCTTTGTGAGCCAGAATCAAGCCGACTGCAGTGGCATATTCCGGAACCCGGTATTTGTCTTCCATGCCGCCCATTTTCTGAGGGTAGCCGAGACGAACTGAAGAAGTGTTGAATACACTCTGAGCCATCTCAACAGCACCGTTAAGCTGGGCACCGCCACCAGTAAGGATAATGCTGCCTGAAAGCTGCATCGAAGAAAGCCTGCGACAAATCTCGTCCCTTACCATTGTAAAGATTTCTTCCATTCTTGGATAGATAATCTGGCATAATTCTACTTTAGTAGTAAGCTCCGTGCTTCTGCTGCCGAATCCAGGAATCAAAACTTCCTCATTTTCGTTTTCGACCAGAGGAAGCCAGCAGCATCCATTTTCAATCTTGATTTTTTCAGCGGTGGAATTTGGAATTCCCTTTACAATCGCAATGTCGTTTGTGACAAGATTTCCGCCGATTGGAATTGAACATGTGCAAATAGGAGCGTCATTTAAAACGACGATAACATCGGTAGTTCCGCCACCAATGTCAATCAAAATCGAGCCGAGTTTCTTTTCGTCCTCAATCATGACGGCTTCGGTACAAGCCAGGGTTTTAAGCATGACCTCGTCCAGCTGGTAATTTGCCTGGTCAACACAGGTCGTAATGTTTTGAACGGCCGTGCGGCTGGCTGTAATGATATGAACGTCAGCTTCGAGACGAATGGCTATATTGTTTACAGGATTTTTAAATCCGTCTGTTCCGTCGATAATGTACTGCTGAGGAATTACATGGAGCAATTTTCGGTCAAGAGGAACTTTTATTGAATTGGCGCAATCAATTACACGCTTAACATCGTCCTCGGTGATTGCCCGCTCGCTTTTTCCATAAGAAGAAATTGCAACGGCACCCTTGGAATTGATGCTTTCAATCTGAACGCCGCCGATACCGGTTACGCATGACTGAACTTCGAGGCCTGTATTCTGCTCTACTTCATCAATGACCTCGTGAATGCACTGCTTTGTTGCCTCGATATTGACGATTGTACCGTTTCGAAGACAACCGCTCGAAGGCTTTTTTGCGACATCAACAATTTCGACAGTCTTGTCATCATTTACAACACCGATTACAGCTCGAACAAAACAAGTTCCGATGTCAAGACCAACAACTATGTTACTCAACGAATTCTCCTGTATGTTGATGAAGTGTATCAGATTTTGTCCGGTAAGTCACTGACCCGTAGCGAAGATCGATTTCCTCGACATCTGGCTCAAGCGCATTCACAACATCAAGAGCGACCATCATATACTGAAGAGCCTCTTCGCTCAGCTGTCGTCCCGTAAGGATTCTGGTCTGAGAATGAATCGGATAAAGTACCAGTTCATAGTTTCCATATTCCTTAGGAATGACATGAATTTCTGAAACAGCCGCAAAATAATTCTGTGAAAGAGAACGAATCTGATCAATCTGCTCCATCAAAGCACGATACTTTTGAGGAATTCTCATCCCCTCTGGTATATTTTCGACAGGAATTCCAGAAATTAAAGGAAGAGATGTGTCAGAATTAGCAGAAAATGAAGTTCCGTTGAAAAGAACGCCGTTTTTGTCAATTTCTACAGGTACTGTGCGTCCGTTTGCAGAAACGAAAGTCATTGCGACAGGCTTGCGTTCAGTTACATGGATATAAACTTTGTTTGGGAAGCGCTTTGAAACTTTTACGCTCTCAACTCCAGGAACAGACATCAAAAGTGATTTTGCTTCGTTTGTGCTGAAATTCATGAACTTTTTGTTTGCGCAAGGCATAATCACGCCGGACATAGTTTCCTTTGAATAAGCGGAAAGTCCTGTCCATGAAATTTCAACCTTATCAAGACAGGGAACTACGAAAAAGTAGACGCAAAGCTCACAGATGAGAAGAATTCCAAAAATAGCAGCAAAGATTTTGATGGCGTTCAATTTTGACTCCGAAACCACCTTTCTTTTTCTCCTTCCGTGAACCTCAAAATTTTCGAATCCCTGAATCACAAAATCACTCATAAATTATCTCCTCCATTTCAATATCGTCATTTGGACCGATTTCATTACGCGAAGCGTTCACCAGAAAGCCACAAATTGCCAGGGTGAACAAAATTGACGAGCCGCCCGAAGAAAAAAATGGGAGCGGAATACCCGTCGTTGGAATAACGCCGCCAACAACAGCGACGTTTATCACTGACTGTGCAACGATTGAAACAATAAAGCCGAAAGCCGCAATCGAAGCAAAGCGTGATTTTGCAGTAAGGGCACAGTGAAGTCCCCGCCATGCAAAAAGGGCAAGAAGGGCAAAATAAATCAAAACCCCGAAATAGCCCATTGACTCGGCCCAGCCGGCAAAAATGTAGTCTGACTGAACCTCTGGAATTGAATTGATTCTGGAAAGACCTGAGCCAAGCCCCTGCCCCCAAAATCCGCCCGCACAGATTGCCCTGCGGGCTGCATAGGTCTGATAGTTCAAAGTCTGTAAGTAGCTGTCCTGGTCCAAAAAGCCGATGATTCGGTTGAGCCGGTATGGCTCCAGGAAAACAAAGAGCGCACACAGGGGAACGATAATCGACATGACCGGAAGCAGCCAGAAAATTTTTGAGCCGCTTGCAATAAAAAGAAGGATTGCCAGGGCCGAAACAAAAACCGATGTCGAAAGGTCAGACTGAAGTGCAATTGAGCTGACCATAACGAAGCATACTACAACAGCCGGGAAAACAGTCTTATCAAAAGCGTCTGTAATCCGGGCCTGTTTTTCAAAATAATTTGCAAGGTAAAGGACTATGACGAACTTAACCATTTCAGAAGGCTGAAAAGTCATGAATCCAAGGCGAATCCATCGTCTCGCACCATTTACTTCAATTCCGATTCCCGGGATAAAGGTCATGATGGAAAGAAGAAGGGCAATTACCACCATGAGAGGCAGGAAACGCTTGATTGTCTCCATGCTGAAAGTCGCAAAAACGACAAAAAGCATGAAGCCCAGGCATGAACTGATCAGCTGTCTTTTTACGAAATAAAGAGAATCATTGAAAGCCCTCATTCCGTAGTTTCCAGAGCAGACATAAAGAGTGAAAATGCCGATTCCCCAGAGAAGGATTGAAAGGAGTATCAATGAAATGTCGCACTTTTTGTAATTTTCCAGAGGACGTTCGGCAACAATGCTGAAGTTCACGACTCGCCCCCCATTCCGATCAGAGGCAGAATCCGCTCAAGGCCCATTCCACGAGAGCCCTTGAGCATAATCAGGTCACCGCTTTCGGCAAATTCAGATATTTCTTTTGCGGCATCATTTACAGCCGCTTCGTCTTTGTTTCCGATATAAACCAGGCGGACGGAAGAAATTTTCTCGTCTGCAAGGGAAGATTTTCTCTCGGCGATTTCAATTGCCTTTTCAAAAGCAAAATTCATCTCAAAACCGAAGAAGACAATCATGTCAGCATCAGAAAAGAGGGCTTTTTCGCCGATTCTAGCGTGCTCTTTTTCTGATTCCTCGCCAAGCTCCAGCATATCGCCCAGAACATAGATTTTTTTGCCCTGGATTTTTGTGTCAGCGCAGAGGTCGAGGGCTTTTTCCATTGAGTCAGGATTTGCGTTGTAGCAGTCCTCAAGGACAGTAAATTTGCCCTTTTTGATTGTAGAGCGGCCACCGAGAGGCTTGAGGCTTTCAATTCCAGTCTTAATCTGCTCTGCAGTGCAGCCCAGAGTCTTTGCCAGGGCGATTGCTCCGAGGGCATTGAGGAAATTATATTTTCCAGGAAGGGAAAGGCGCATTTCAAGACCGTCAACGCTAAAGACAGTACCGGAAAGTCCTTCATCAGCAATAAGCTTTACGCTTTCATCGCAGTCGACGCCGTATTTTACGACCTTGCCCTTAACTCCTTTTTCAAGGAAAGATGCAAAATCGTCTTTTTCAGGGATAAAGGCAGCCCCGAATGAATCTATATAAGTGAAAATCTTTTTCTTTTCGTTTGCAATGTTCTGTCGGCTTCCCAAAATTCCGATGTGGGCTGTACCGATGTTGGTTATGATTGCGTAATTAGGCTTGAAGACTTCTGCAATCTCACCGATTTCGTTTACGCGGTTCATTCCCATCTCAAAAAGTCCCAGCTCATGCTCGCTGCGGATATTGAAGACGGAAAGAGGAAGACCAGTCTCTGAATTGAAGTTGCCTTTTGTGGCAATGACAGAAAATTTCTGGCGGAGGATTGATGCCGTAATTTCCTTAGTCGTTGTTTTGCCGCTTGAACCAGTCACAGCACAGCGAATAAGACGGGGAAACTTACGGACATAGGCAGCCGCCGCTTTCTGCAGGGCCTGCATTGTGTTCTCCACCAGAATAAAGGCTACATTTTTGTTATCAGCGGCCTCTTTTTTCAAGGCCTCAAGGAGATTTTTAGATGTTTTTTTAGAAATAAAAACGGCAGACGCGCCTTTTTCAAGTGCCTGAGGAATATAGGAATGCCCGTCCTGAAATTCACCGATGAGGGGAACAAAGAGAGATTTTTCCGCGATCAAACGGCTGTCAGTCTGCACGCTCGTGAAGCAAAAGTTCTGCTCCGGGAAATTCCCGTTAAGAAGAACTCCTCCCACTGCTTCAAGGGTTTCTGACAATTTCAAGAGACTTTCTATATTTTCGACACAAAGAGCGTCTGTCATTTTATAATCCACCTTTTTTAATTCGCAATTTGTAATTATCTCTTACATACTGCTCATTTATTTAATTTCAACTCGAACGATATCCTCGCTCTTTGCCTTGTGCATTCCCAGCTCTTCCTCGGCAATCTTTTCGATGCGGTCGGAACTGGAAAGAAGGCTTATGTCCGAAATCAGCTTGCGGTTCTGCTCGACGATTTCGACCTGCTTAGCCTCAAGCCGCGCAATGTCACGCTTTAATTTGGCGTAACGGTGAGCCTGAAAGGCATCCAGGGCAAGAAGGAGCGGAATCAGCACCACTGCGGCATAAGCTACGAAGCGCAACTTTGTATCATGCTTAATCTTCATTACATTGCCTCCTGCTCAATAGCCAGCTTGTGCATTTCAGTCGCGTCACGAAGTTTTCGGACAACCCGGAGCTTGGCACTTCGGCTTGGTGAATTGGTCTTCACCTCTTCGGCAGTCGGCTCTACAGGCTTTCGGGTTAAAATCTCGGCGCAAGGCTGACCACCGCAAGTGCACTGGGCCTGCTGAGGCGGACAGATGCACTTTTTGCCAAGATTCCGGAAATAATTCTTTACGATGCGGTCCTCAAGGGAATGGAAGGTAATCACTCCCAACTTTCCGCCCACAGCAAGAACATTAAAGGCGTCATGCAGAGCCTGTGGCAGCCGGCGCAACTCGGAATTCACTGCAATGCGAAGGGCCTGGAAAGTCCTTGTCGCAGGGTGAATGTTTCCGTGCTTGTAGTTACCCGGAACAGCGTTGTAAATAATCTCTGCAAGCTGCTTTGAAGACTCGATTTTGCCGCCAGTTCTTGCCTCAACGATTGCGCGGGCAATTCTGCGGCTCATCTTTTCATCGCTGTAAAGATATATCATGTTGGCGAGTTCTTCTTCCCGCCAGTTGTTTACGATGTCGCTGGCAGACTCCCCTTCCTCAAAGTTAAGGCGCATGTCTAAAGGCTCGTCATAGCGGAAAGAGAATCCCCGGCCAGATTTTTCGTAGTGATAGACCGAAATTCCAAGGTCAAAAAGAATGATGTTCGGTTTTTCTTTATCTGAAGGATAATTTGCGTAGAATTCGTTGAACCAGCCGTTGTAAAAATCCATGCGGTCGCCGTAAACAGAAAGGCGCTCGCGGGCACGGGCCTGGATTGTCTTGTCGCGGTCAAGTCCAAGAATATGAAGGGAAGGAAATTTAGACAAAAATGCGTTTGAATGGCCGCCTTCGCCAAGAGTAGAGTCAATCATGAATGCATTTTTTTCAAACGGTTCACCGACAGGGCTTAAATAAGACAAGCATTCGCCAAGCAGAACCGGTGTGTGAACAATTTCCAACTTTCTTATCCCACTTTTTTAATATTTTTTTTCAAATACTAGAAACTGATGCTGCTCAAAGCTTCTGCCGCTTCCTCAAGAGAATCTGCATTCTCACCGAGGTAGTCGTTGTAGGCCTGAGCGTCCCAAAGCTCCATGTATTTGTTGATTCCAAGAATTACGCAATCCTTAGAAAGATGAGCGTACTCGCGTAAGCTCTGCGGGATAGAAAGGCGTCCGGACTTATCAAGCTCCACTTCCTGAGCAGGAGCTATAAAGTGACGGAGAACAATGCGGTCTTTTTGATTAAATGGAGAGGCCGTCTCCATAATCTTTGACGAAATGTTTTTCCATTCATCGAGAGTATAAAGCCATAAACAGTGGTCGAAAGCCTGTGTAATGATGAGGACGTTTTTGTCTGTTTCTGCAAACAATTCGTTTCGCAATCTCGTTGGAAAAAGGATTCTTCCCTTTTCGTCCAGCGTGTTGCGGTACTCACCAGTTAACAACTCCATACCACTATTTACCACTTTACCCCACAATTTCCCACTTGATTATCATTTTATCCCCCAAATTCACTAAAGTCAACTGAAAAAATGCCGATAATGCCAGTTTTTTCAAAAATTTTAAAAATTATAAATTGCAAGATGCGGCTGGAATTTGCTAAAATCTGCTGACTGATGATAAACACCTACAACGAATCCCAACTTCACGAAAAGCTCAAAAAACTCTACGCCATGGAAGCAAACGGCTTGATGGAAGTCAAACTTGACGACACTCCCTGGATTTGCGACATTCTTGATGAAAATAAAAACGTAATTGAAATACAGACTTCAAATCTTTCGGCACTGACTGAAAAAGCCGGATACATTCTGGAGACAGGAAGAAAGCTTAAAATCGTCCACCCGATTGCAGAAAGCAAGTGGATTGAGCTTTACGGCAGGGACGGACAGCTTATCCACCGCAAGAAAAGCCCCAAAAAAGCAAGTTTTTTCGACTCGCTCAGGGGAATGACTCAAATCGCCCCGCTTTTTCTGCATGAAAACTGCGAGCTTGAAATCCTCTACTGCGAAATAAGCGAAATGAGGCGGAAAACAGAGCTGCCGAGCCAAAATCAGACAAAAAGCCGGCGCCGGCTCAAAGAATGGCTTCCAATGGGAAAAAGACTGGAAAAAATCACAAGAAAAGAAAGATTTGCTTCGAAGGAAGACTGGCTAAAATTGATTCCGGAAAGCCTTCGTACAAAAGAAGATGGAAATTACCCGACTTTCAGGACCGTTGACTTTAAAAGGGAGCTGGCAAAAGAAAAAGGAGCGAAAAACGCCAGATGGTCTCCGCTCCTGATTTGGATTCTTTTAAAAATGCAAATCCTTGAAATAAATGAAGTCAAAGGAAGAAGCAAGTTTTATAAAATCAGCAGTTAGCTATGTTTTCTAATTTTTAGCCGCTGATTCCTGAAGTTTTTCTTCCCTTGATTTTATCTCATCCTCAGCCTTTTTGATGCTTTCGAGGATTTTTGCGACATTTTCGTCTGAAGCAGCAAGGGATTCGGATCCGTCCTCAAGAAAAGCCTTGCATGCAAGCTCGCCGAGGGCAGACTTGTCTTTTTTTATCTGGGACTTGAACTGCTGGATTTCGATTTTAAGGATGCTCTCGTCACCGAATTTTGTGGCAGCCTTGCCCGCTTTATCGAGGGCCTCCTTGGAAGCTGCCCCGCCCTTATCCAGGGCCTGCTTGAGGGCGACCATGCCTTTATCAAAATATCCTTTCAACTCATCTTTTGTCATAAAGCAACTCCTGATTTTTAATTATATATCACATTCTCTTAATTGCAAGCAAGGTCAAGTCGTCGGCCTGAACGTCCTCGCTGACGCCCGTGTAATAGACGTAGTTTGTCTCCCCCTCATCAACCTTGTTCACGCAGTAATAATCGTAGCGGTTGAAGTATTTTGAAAGGAAGATGTCGATTTTGCGGTCGATTTTGATTCCATCTCCGAAAACCTGAATTACGGTCTTCTTTTTTCCTTCCAAATCCATCTCAGTCTTTTCTACCCTGCCGCTTGAGCCCGGCTTTTTGTACATTCGGAAGACTTTTTCGACAGCAGTAAGGGCAATAATCGCGTCTTCAATCGTGCCATCGCATTTAGAGAAGTCGAACTCCAGCTTTTCGCCCTCAATAGGACTGTGATAGCGGGTCAAGACATATTTTTTCTTATTCAGAACTGATTCAATGATGTCCTGAACACGGCTAGGCTCCATCTGTTCGCTCTGCTCGCCCTTTTTGTGGGTCGCGTGGACTTCTCCGGCCTTAAGGCTGGCTTCGTTACAGGCAATAACTTCAAAATCACTGTTGCGGAAGAATCTTGTCGATTCCTCAATGCCGTCAGTATAGAGGAAGAGGACGTCGTTTGACTTGAGGTGGATTTTCTCAACCTTGTAGCCGCCCTTCATTTCAACCATAAAGCTTGGCAAAGGACCGGCAGCAGGGGCTTCATGCAGGGTAATGACCTTGATTTTCCGCTCGGCTGAGTCAAAGACACGGAGGATGTTGTCGCCCGCATTGCAGGTGTAAACGTCACCGGTCTTTGTGTCAAAGAGACATATCATCATGGCGGCGAATTTGCCCCGTAAGCCAAGGGATTCGATAAAGTCGTTTATGTCCGAAGCAAGAAGATTTAGCTTTACTCCGTTCTTTTCAAATTTCCAGTTGGCAAAATAGCGGCGGAAAATCGTAGCGACAATTGTCATGATAAGGGCCGCAGGAACACCATGGCCGGAAGCATCGCATTTGATGAAGGCATACCAGCGGTCATCGAGCTTTTTGTAGTCGAAGTAGTCACCTGAAACGGCATCAGTTCCCTCGTAATAGCCGTAGAGCTGGATTTCCTTTTCCTTAAGCTCGGCGACGGTTTCCTTTTCGGCTCCCTCACTTACAAGAGGAATGAAAGCCTTTTGAACGGCCTGACCGTCAAGGTTCATGATGCTCATTTCAGCAGCCTCAGCGCGGGCCTTTGCCTCTTCTGCCTGAGCCCGGGCGGCCTTTTCACGCTCTTTTGCAGCCCGCTGATAGGCAATCTTGGCCCTTTCCTCGTCCTTGGCGCCCTTTACCAGACCCTTGGTCATTTCATTTACCGAATCGCCCAAAGTACGGAGCTCGTCCCGGGAAGTGATTTTAATCTCAACACCCTCAAGGAGAAGCTTGTTTTCAGTTTCGGTGATTTTCTTAACGTGAGAGACGATTTTCATGATTGGCTTAGTGATTACCGATGAAAGCGTGAAAGAGCTGACAAGGGCAATCAGGGCCGCGATAAGTGCCGAAGCGAATGAAATGTAGACGACAAGATTCCGGGAATCCTCGACCTGGCGCAGGAGGGTGCTGGTGCTGACCCTGAGGATTACAATGGCCTGCAAGAAGTCAGAATCATTGTTAGCCTTCTGGTAGATTACCGGCCAGTAAAAGTCATATTCAGTTACGTCATGGTCGAGCTTGTTATTGTCCATATGAGGGAAGGAAGTAAAGCTCTGGGCAGAAAATTCATTGAGTCTGCGGAAAATCAAATCCGAATTGTCGGCCGTAGTTCTGGACAGGTCATCGACGATTTTTTTAGCCTCGTCGTTTAAATACATGGACAGGGCGCGGAAATTCGAGTTCAAGGATGCGTTGACCTGAACGGTACCGGCATCAAATACAGGAGAAGTGATTTTCTCAAGGATGTCAGCATCGTTTGTAGCCCAGACATAGTTCAGTGGCTTTTTCATGTAATCGATGGAAGACTTGTCATCAACTGCGTATCCGTCGATGTGGCGGCTTATAATTGTAGCGAATTTTGACTCAGGGAAGTTGTCTGTCTGGTTTACGATGGCTCCGATTTCAACGATTTTTTCACGTCCGTCATCAAGGTAGGTCTCAAGACCGCTGGCCATGTTTCCCATTACGACTTTAACGCGGTCTTTCAGTCCGGAAATCAAGATTCTTTCCTGGACCCGCATCATTCGCGAACCGATGGCAAAGGAAATGCCCGCCACGATGAAAAGCAGCAATCCGGTAATCAAAAATCCGAATTTCACTTTCAGGGAATATCGAGTTCTCAAAGCAGAGTGAATTTTTTCCATCTTTTCCTGTTCCATATATTCTCCCGTCATAATTAAGGCGACATCTTTTCTGATTCTAATCATATCCCCGGCTGCACTTATAATGCCCCGGAAGCAGACGAAAATTCCCAGCAGAACAAGGGCTATCAGCGACCAGAAGATAAGCAGGTCCGTGTTCACGCTGTAATCGGCTTCGATTTTAGGAATGATTTTCCAAACCGGCTCAAAGTTATATTGCTTCTCGTATTTGACCGTGCCGTTTTCGCCGATCACGAGATTTTTTCTCCATGTAGAAAGGCCCCGCTCCGTGTGGCGGATTTGAACTGAGTAAATTCCGCTCTTCATTCCATCGATTTTGATTCCTGAAATTTTTTCCAGGGAAGAGCTGCCCTTTTCAATCGAATAGTCTCCCTCATCCTTTTTGAAGACGAATTTCTTGCCGCTTTCCTTTTGCGTGAGGATGACTTCTGAAATTTCACCGTCATAAGAAAATTCCTCGCCCGATACGGAAATCGAAACATTTCCCAAATCATCAGGCAGGGCCTCGACGTTGCGGATTAAAGTGGCGGCCTTGTATTTGTTCAGGAATAAGAGGCAGTTTTCAGCCTCGCCCGCATTTCCAACCGAGTCAATCGCCCGGACAGAGAAAACATAAAGTCCGTTATCCCGGTTTCGGTAGGCTGCGCTGGCTTTTGAGGAAGCAATCTTTGAGCCAGGAATTTTTGCCCGGGAAAGGGCATCCTCGTTCTGCTCCAAAAGACCCGCAAGGATTTCGCTGCTTTCTTCGGGGGTGATTTCAAGTTTTTTTGTTTTTGTTACCGCAAGATTTTTTTCAAGCGGAGCGATTCTTGTCAAAGTCCATGAGTAGCCCGCAATCTCGTCGCTGTCGCTCAAATCATTCTGCCATGAGAAAGCGACGTCATTGCTGGAAGCAAAGCCCCACTCGTCCTTGTCAAAGCTGATGTCAGTGACTTTTTGCGGCGGAGTACAGTCATAATAGTATTCAAGGCTTGCCGTGTCAGACCAGTTTCCGGCCTTGTCGAGAACGCAGGCCTTAAAATAAATTATCTGGTCAGCTTTTAAATCCGTCTGAACCTTTGCTGAAATCACGTTGTCGCCAGTTTTTCTGTAGTGGGAAGACAAAACGTTCCTGTCTGGCTGGGCGTCTTTGTCGCTCGTCCAGATTCCAGACCAGCCCTCAATTCCAGAAATATCACTTGGCATCAGGACCCGGACGGAAGGATTCTTTTCTCCCCCACGCTTTCCGGCCCTAAAGTTTCTGGCGGAAATCTCAGGTTTTGGAGCCCGGTAATCCTCGCAGAGCATGGAAATTGAAGTTGAAGCAGAATCTTCCTGCCATGCAAGACAGAGAGAGGAATTTTCGGCAAGGATAAAGGCGCATGGGAAAGTCGCAGAAATCTTTTTATCCTGACGCCACTGAATTGAATCAACCTCAATCCACTGAACGCCCAGGTTTTCCGCCAGATGGACATTGTTTACGCCGTTACGGTCATCAAACCAGAGGGCAAAGAATTTTCCGTGGAATAAAAACAATGACGGACGGCGGCCGTTTCCAAAAGCGTTAAGGGACTCGACATCTGCCCGGTCAAGGATTCTACCATCAGGAGAAAGGGGGGCTACCATTACCGTGGCAGTGCTTCCGGTTTTTGAGGTGCGCTCCCAGACAATTTTTGTGTTCTGCCCGTCCGAAAGAACGAAGGGACGGAAATTCTTAAAATCAAGGTAAGATGAACTGTCCGGCATTGAAGACCAGTCGGTTACGATGAAAGGCTCGCTCCAGATGCCGCCCGGAGCCCTTGATGAAGCGTAAATCAGGGATGTGCTTGAGTCTTTTGCATTCCAGCCCTCAAAGAAGACAAAGTCATTTCCATTGATGTTCGTGAAGAAAGGAGAAAATGCGTTTGAAATCGAAGAAGCCGGATTGAAGAACTTGAGGCTCGACCAGTTTTTGCCGTCAGCTGACTCAGAATATAAAATCGAGAAGGAAGACTCGGTCGGGCTCTGCTTTCCTTCACCCAGAGAAATGAAAAGGATAAATGAACCGTCTTCCGAAGCAAAGATTCTCGATGAAGTTATCTGCTTTTTTTGAGGCGGGAAAGTATATTCAGAAAAAGATGCCGCATTGTCCGAAGAAGAATAAACCTTGACTACGCCGTTGGCCGCAGAAGAATCAATTACAGAAACGGCGATTCTTCCCAGCGGAGAAAGGGCCGCAGAATACATATCAGGAACGTCATCGCCTGAATATTTAAAGGCTTCCTTGAGGCTGAAGGTGTCTGACCAGAGAAGGTCATCTTTTTTCTGCCGCCAGGAAATCTTTATCTCCTGCCTTGCCTTGTCCACCGACTCATAAAAAATGTAAGCGTTGTGGGAATCATAAAGGGCCAGAGGGAAATATGAATTTTTAGACGAAAGCCTTTCAACCGAATCCCAGAAAAACCTTTCCCTGTTCTGAGCGCCAAGATTTGCCGCAAAAAGGAAGACTAGAAGGAAAAGGAAGAGCCTTAAAAAGCTGAAGGACAGGCCTGAGCGAGAAAAACTTTTACTTTTTTTCTGGGACTTTCTTAAAAATCCCGAATCCATGCGGCAATCCATAATTTCCTACAGTCGTTTGAGAAGACGGTTGTTCAAATCTATGACTTTGCGGCTTTTTTTAGCGGCCGCTCCTTTCAAAAGATTGTCCATTATACCTTTTGCATCGGCAAAACGCCTCTGGTTAAAGAGTCGGGCAGCTTCAGCATACATCTTTTCGTCATTCTGAGAAAGAATTGCCGTGGCGCTGGCACCGATTTTAAGCTGAATCTGAAGCTTAAGCTCCTTTGCAGCCTTGCTGGTTCCGTCAATTGCAATCGCCTCGTTGGCAAGAAGCAGGGCCTTGTTGAGTTTAGCCTCGTCACTACCCGCATCCTTGAAGGCTTTCTTAGCCTCGGCAATTTTTGAATCGGCAGAGCGCTTGACTTCTTTTTTAACTTCCTTTTTCGGGAACATTCCAAGAGAGTCCTTTATATCGTAAATTTCCTGGGCCAGCCCCGGATATTTTGGGTTAATCGCATACAGGTCTTCCAGGTCGGCCAGGCGCTCGTTTTTGTTGGCATTGAGGCGGGCCGCGTTGTACTGGTTTTCAAACTGACGGGGGAAGCCTTCCGGGTCGAGTTCCTGCTGAATTTTAAGGGTAATGAGACGGGCTTCCTTGTTGAGGGGATAAACGTTCTGCACGTTACGGATATTTGTAAGGGCAAGATTGAAGGCTTCGTTGGCCTTTACCGTATTTCCGTCATTCTTGAGCTTGACGCCCTTTTCAAAGCTCTGCTTAGCCATATCAAGACTGTAGGAAAGCTCAGGATAGTGGGGGTCAGACTGGAGCAAAACACGGCCGTATTCAATACTCTTAATGGTCTTTACGATGTTGAGCATGTCTTCGATTTCTGAGTCTTCTTCCGTGCTGACTTTTGACCAGCGGGACTGAGCCGTAACAAGAAGGGTTTCCGCAGTATCAAAGCTGCTCGAATAATAGGCGATTGCCGCCTTGTCCTTGAGGGCAAAGACTTCACGCAAGACTTTCTCATACTCTGCCCGCTGAATCTTTACGGCAAGCTCGTTCAAGGTTTCCTCACGCATTGCGCGGATTTTTTCTGAGTATTCTATGTCCAGGGCCTCGGCGTATTTTTCCGAGGCTGAATCAACCGCAATATTGGCGTTTTCAAAGTCTTCTTTTTTGAAAGCCCTGAGTGCGATTTCATACTGTTCGTCAGCATTTCTGATGAGATTTTCGTAGTCCCTGATTTTTGGAATCGCTTCCTCGGCCAGAGTCTGATTTTTAGCATAAAGAGAATCGAAATCCAGAATGATTTTATCCAGGGCAAGGGTTCCCTTGTTGTAGTCACTTTCGCTCATGCGGTACTCTTCTCCGCCGTTAAGCACTTCCCTCTTTTCAAGAAGCTCCGTCTTTTTGATGCTGATTTCCTGATTTATCTTAAGGGCAGAATCTTTTGCCTCAATCGGATATTTCTTTATGAACTCAGAAGAAAAATCAGAGTCCGAAGAAGAGGCCAGGCCGCCGGTCAGAAGTTTTTCCGTATCAGAGCAAAGTTTTTCATAGTGGTCATAGTCTTTTTTTGCCAGGGCTGAATATGCGCTTGCCATGTAGCCCCAGAGTCCTTTGGCATGATTTCTTGCTTCCTTAAGGTTCTGCTCATTGAGGGAGAGGAAGTAGCCGATTTGCTTACGGAAATCAAGGGGATTGTCTGAAATCTGAACTCCGGCCGTAGTCCGCTTTTGGGCCCCGGAAATCCTCAGTCTGCCGCCGCTGATTCTACGCAGTTCCTCGATTTCCTTTTCGCGCTCAGATTTTTTGTCAAAGAATTCCTTCTGTTTTTTTTCTTCCTCATTTACGAGTGAGATATAAGACTTGGAATCAGCTTTAATCTGCTCATAGCGGAGAAGTTTTTTGAGGTTGTAGGCAAGAACCGGATCCGAGAAGTCATTTTTGTCGATTTTCTCAGGATTGGCTTTTTCCCAGGCCAGCTCCTGGGCACTCTTATAGGCAAGGGACAAATCCGAAAGATATTCGCTGACAAAGCTCATAGATGATGCATAGCCGGAAAATTTCTCACCGACAGTGCTTCCGTCAAGATTCTTTTCGAGGTTATAGAGGTCATGGACATAGCGGGCAAACTGAGAATACATTTTTGCCACAGCGACATTTTTCTGCTCGGCATCGATTTTATTGGCCAGAGAGTAGATTTTACCCTCAGGAAGATTTGTAATAAGCAGGTTAAGGGTTTCAAGAACAGCTTCGTTAGTTTTATCCTTCATTCTCTCAACGCGGCTGTTGAAATAAGCGTCAAAGGCTCCGATTATGCCGGTGTCAGGATTTGATTCGTCACCGAGAATGAATTTCTGATGGAAGGTGATGTAAGAAGTTCCGTAAAGAAGTGGGTTACGCTCGTTGGCAAGTATGTCTGCCGCCTCAAGGACTTTGGCATCGGCAATAATTTTATTGCGCAGGGCGGCATATTTTTCAAAGGCGGCGTTCACATTTTTCAGGGCTGCTGAAATTGAATTGACATCCCGGGCAGAAACAGCCCTCATGTACTCGTTGAAAGCCTTCTCGCAGTCATTGATCCTTGACTCCATGCTCGCAGAAACAAGATTTCCGGCTACAAGGCTTCGGATATTGCTGACTGACTTTCTGACAGGCTCGGTTATGTCGCTCTCGTAGACGACAGGAGTACCTTCCGCGGCAAAGGAATGATTTTCGACATCAAAAACCAGATCCGAGACTTCATTTTTGATTGCAAAGCCTTCCTCAAATTTTACGGCCGCATCAGAGAATTTTTCACTTCTGACAAGGGCAACTCCTTCCCTCATGATTCTATCGTAAAGGATAAGGATTTCGCCCAGAGTTACAGTTCTTCGGGCCAGGTTTGTGAATTCAATGACATTTTCGTTTGACTCAAGTTCGGAACTTTCAAGCTCAGCGATTTTTGCCAGCTTTTCAGACTTTGACTCATCGCCGTTCCTGATAAGCTCAACGAGGGAATCTGCCCCCTTGTTGTATTCCTCGCGCAGCTTCATTACCCGGGAAATTCTTTTTTGAGCCCGGTCGAAGTCATTGGGGTGGGCGGCTATATATCTTGAAAGCTCCCTGAGGGCATCGTTGTAGGCCGTGGTGTCGATAAGAAGGTCAATCTGCTTTAAAGACAAAACTTCCCCTGCCTCATTTTCAGCATTTTCTGAAAAAAGAATAGAGGAATGAAAAAGAGAAATAATCAAAATCAAGGCTAAATGTCTTTTTGGCATTTCCTTATTACAAGCGACAAGCCTCCCATTCTATTTTTCGGTATTTTTAATAAGTTTAGCAAGATATTTATCCGAAAATATATTATAATATAATATGATGAAAAAAATCTTCTCCGTAAGCATTTTTTTTATTTTTCTCACACAGGTCCAGGCCCTGGATTTAACGTATGCCCAGTCCACTCTGGCTGATATCTTTCCGTCTTCAATCGATCCAAACGAGGGAAATACGGTTTTCCGCTCAATGAACATTCCATGCGGCGGCCGAACTGAAGCACTGGGCACGGCATTCAGCGCCCTCTGTGACGATTCAACCTTCTTCGACTACAATCCGGCCGCAAGCGCAATTCTCGAGCAGACGGAAGTTTCCCTTTCCCATAACGCATGGATTGCAGATTCAGCCCTGGAGACCCTTGCCCTCACCCGCCGAAACGGCAACACGGGCTACGGTGCCCAGCTCAAATGCTTTTACGTTCCCTTCAGCGAATACAATCTTTACGGTGACAGGGTGGCAGCAAGCTACTACAGCGAAACTTCCGCCACATTCAACCTTTCACACACTTTTTTAGCAGGCTACAATTTCAAGGGAATTTCTACCGGAGCAAATTTCAAGCTGGCCTGGCGCAGCATACCTGACTATACGGACAACCGCGATGACTCAATAATCTCAGGCTCAGGACTCGAGCAGTCGGCCCTGGGAATCATGGGCGATCTTGGCGCAATAGCATGCTTCAACGCCCTCAAATTCTATCAGGACAGGGATCCCAACCTCAAAGTCGCCCTGACCCTCAACAATTTCGGCGCATCCCTCACAGGCTTCGGCTCTTCAATTAAAAAGGACGATGACACGCCCGCAAGGATTTCAGCAGGACTTTCCTACCGCCCCTTTGCAAGACTGCTCATTACAAGCGAATTAAGAAAGCATGTCCTTTTAAGCGATTTTTCTTCCAGCGGCAAGATTTCATTCGCTACAGGAATCGAAGCAAAAGTTACGCCGGTATTCGCCTTTCAGTGCGGCTTTCTCCTGCAGGGAGCCAATCCAAGGTTCAGTCTGGGCAGCGAATTTGACATCAAGAGAATCAAGATGGACGTGGCCTACACCCTGGACTTAACAAGCTCGGCAAATCCAGTCAACCACATCAGTCTGAGCGCAAAAATGCAGCTGGGAGACCGGGGCAGAAAAGCCACGATGGCCCAGGTTGACCAGCTTTACCTAGAAGGCCTTCAGTTTTACGCCGAGGGCTACTACAACGAGGCAATCATGAGGTGGGAAGAGGCAATAAAAAAGGCCGCCTCACAACCTCTCTGCATGAAGTTTGAGCCGGCCATTCAGGCGAGGGACGCTGCACTCAACTTCAACAAGCAGAAAAGCAAGCTCGAAGACATGTACAAGGTCACTCTTGAAGATTAACAATTCTATTTTTTAGGCGAGAAGGTCCTGAAGTTCATCCATGGGAAAATCAGGTGCTCCCTTTCAAGTTTAGTCAGCCATTCAGTGCTTACTGTATTTGAGCCGAGGGCGTCAAAAACAATCATAAAGGCCTTGATTGACTCCTTGAATCTTTTTGTAGCGTATTCCGGGAAATAACCGTCATGAATCATTTTGCTCCACTCACCGCTTTCGGCAAGCATGAGTTCCCTCGCGCCCAGATTCAAAAGGCGGACTTTTAAGCCTGTCTCGTTAGGGAAGCGGTCAGACAAATCAACCATGCGCTCACTCATCTTTCGGGTGTAGCGGATCATCCAGTCATTTGAGCTGTCAAGCAAATCTTCGCCGTAGCTGTTGCCCTGAGCGGCTCCAGGATATGGAGTGATTTTCTGAAGTGAGAAAATATTGCCGATTAAAGGAGCCGGACCTGAAAGCTTGATGTCAGAAGCGGCTGTTTCGCGGATGAGGCTTTCGAGCCAGATGCAGCCCTCTGCCCAGTCCTGACCTATATTCTTGGCGTCAATTACGCAGAGAAGGGATGCCGGACTTTGGCCCAGACATTCCTCTGCGGCGTCAAGCTTAGCTTTTTTTGACTCAAAGAAAGTGACTGCATCCTTGTGAGCCTGGATTACAGCATCGTCTTCATTGTAAGAAGCGTCTTCAGAATTGTTCCAATAGCGGAAATATGAAGGAATTCGAGGCATTCCGTCCTCAATCAAGCCTGAGTCAACGAGAGCCTGGAAAGGAACTTCATAAGCGGCGTCCTTGCCCTGATTCTTGTAGACAGGATTTGAAGAGAAGCCGTTTTCACCGACGATATCCTCCGGCGTGTCAGGATCCTGACAGAAAAGAGCCAGGGAAGATTTTGAAAGGCTGGTAGTGTTGTCAAGATTGCATCTTACCGGCGAGAAAATGCCCTTTTCAGGAACAGTTTCGCTGAAAAGAACTGAACGGATGTCAACGATTGTATATTTGAAGCCGTAAGAACGGAGAACCTGCTCTACTCCCGGAGTGTAGCCCATAAAAGGAAGATAGAAGCCCTCTGGATTCATGCCGAAATAATGGCGGTGAGAATAGAGGCCGACTTCAACCTGGGCGTTAAGGATTTCAGTCATGTCGCCAAAATGAGGCAGGAAGGCAAAAGTGCCGCAGGTAGCAAGAAGCTCAAGATTTCCCTTACTGGCAAAATATGCGAATTCCTTGATAAGGTTCTGTGAATAAAGCTGGGTAAAATCAGCCAGGTCTTTTTTGGCTTTTGCAAGGCAGGCCTGGGCGTTTCTGAGAAGATCTGAATCATCAGCAAGGCGGGCAACCTCAGCCTCACCAAAGGCGATGCGTTTTTCAAGCCAGTTTATGTACTGAGACTTAATCAAATCATCATCAAGAAGGGAACACAAGGACGGAGAAAGAACAAGGGCAAGCTTAAAATCGATTCCGTCATTCTCAAGACGATGGAACATGTTCACGAGAGGCAGATATGTTTGAGAAATAGCCCCGAAAAGGATGTCATTCTGGAGCGCATACTGCTTTTCGTCCTCATGACGGATATATCCCTGATGACCAACTATTGTTAAAACAAGATTCTTAGCCATTTACCCTACTCCACAAAAGACTGTCTGTATTTTTCATAATGAGATTTGAGCAATTTTTTGATGCCGGAAACCTCAAGGATTTTTGGAACGTCAAACTCCTGCCCAGGAAAAGCCTTGGAGAAAATCGCAGGCGTCTGAGGAAGAGCGATTTTTTTCGAAATCGTGAGGCTGTCATAAGTTCCGTTGACAAAAAATGCAACCAGATCAACACGCAGGAACTTTCTGCCAGTTTCAATGAGGATATACTGATTGCGGTCTGTCAGAGAAACCTGCAGGTCATAATAATCAACAGGCGTTGAATCCTCTTCGTTTTCAAAATATGAAACCCGAAGAACCATATTCTTGAAGCGGGAAGACTCCGAAATCTTTTTGAGGGCCTCGGCACTGATATCCCAGTAAACAAAGGCCCAGGCCGGATTCCGAAGAATCACAGAAAGCTCGGTCTCATTGAATGAAGAAGGAATTTCCGTGTTTTCAAGGGGAATATCGCCATTCTCATTCATGACCGGAGCCTTTAGGGCAGGCTGGTTAGATTCCTGGGCAACTTCAAGAAGCTCACCGATTATAAAGCGGCGGTTAAGGTTGTCCGGGATGTCAATTCCGTAATCATCTGCAAGAGCAATGAGATCTGCAGAAGACAGGGTTTCAAGATATGCCAATGTTAAGATTTTATTTTCCATATAGTCCTAATTTTTATTAGTTTACAATTGTCTTAAAAAACGCAATAAAAATCAATAGAGTTATTGAAAAATAGGGAAACTGTTGTAAAATAATATTAAAGAGGACTATTGTGAAATCAGTTTTTGCCAGCGAAAAGTTATGTGATTTTATCTCTACGGCCCAAAAATCAGGCTATACCCTGCAGGAAATGAACGATTTTCTCCAGGATACCATCACTGATTTTGCAGAGGACCTTCAGCTGGGCAGGCTTTCCGTCACGGTTTCAAATCCTCAGACTGTCTACGAGCCTCTGGGGCTCAACACTGAAATTTTAAGCTATACAAGTCCCAAGGGCTTCAATTCCGACACATACGAAAAATTTTACTTTACCGAGGAAAACGGCTTCATAAAATTAAAGGCCAACCTTCTTCCCAACGTAATCTGGACAAAAGAAAACAAAAAGCTGATTGACTGCTACGTTGACCTGTCATACATCCTCTGCAGCCGCATCAGGCTCCTAAACATCATGGCGGCGGTCAAAATCACCGATTCCCTCACAGGTGCCCTCAATCTGCACGGTTTCCAGGAAGTCGTAGCAGAAATTCTATCAATGCAGAAAATCCAGTATTATTCGGTCATCCTGCTCAACTTCAAGAATTTCAAATACATCAATCAGAAGGTCACGACCGACAACGGTGACATCATCCTCCGCAAATACAGCATGATGGTTCAGGGCTTTCTGGAAAAGCAAGGCTACATTGCAAGATTGGGAAGCGACAACTTTCTGGTCCTGGTCCCCAAAGAAAAGCTCAAGGATTTCATCCGCTTTATCGAAGGAATCTCAATTTCGGTCAACAACAAGGGCACGGTCGAAGACGTCAAAATCAACGTAAGGGCCGGCATTTACGAAACAAACGAAGAAACAACATTCGGCGATATCATGTCAAATTCCGCGGTCGCTCTTGATACGGCACGGCATTCCCGCCATCACGACATTATTTTCTTCCGGCAGGAAATGCTTGAAAAGGCAATCCACGACAAAAGTATCTCCAATATGTTCATGGATTCTCTCGCCAAAAACGAATTCAAAGTCTATTACCAGCCAAAGGTTGATTTGATCACAAACACGCTCTGCGGTTGCGAAGCTCTTTCCCGCTGGTACGCACAAAGGCTGATTACTCCGGCCGAATTCATTCCGATTCTTGAGGCAGAAGGCACAATTAAAAACCTCGATTTTTACGTGCTTGAGGTCGTGTGCAAAAATATCCGTGAATGGATGGACAAAGGAATTGAACCTGTCCTAATCTCAACGAACTTCTCAAAGCTGCATCTTTCCGATGAAAATTTCGAGAATCATATCATCTCCGTCCTTCAAAAATACAATGTCCCGTCAAAATATCTGGAACTTGAGCTTACCGAGCTTTCCGATTACCAGTATTTTGACCGTCTCGTGCGTTTCGTAAACACCATGAAAGCAGCCGGCTTCAAAATCTCAATCGATGACTTCGGAACAGGCTTCTCATCAATGAGCCTGGTGCGTAACCTCAATCCGGACGTAATCAAGCTGGACAAGTCCCTCATCGACAACGTAGCCGCCGGAGACGACCAGAAAGCCAAAACCGACCGGGTAATCAGCCGCTCAATAATCAACATGGCTCACGAACTTGGCATCAAAGTAATAGCCGAGGGCGTCGAAACCAAAGAACAGGCAGAATTTTTAAAGGAAAACAATTGTTTCATGGCCCAGGGCTTCCTATTCGACAAAGCGCTGGAGCATGACGAATTTGAAAAAAGATTAGTAAGTAGGATTTATAATATTTAGTACACTAGCTATAAACAAAAAAAGGTGGCCTCCCGTCGGAAACTAAGCGAGCACGACAACGATTGTGCTCGTGTCAAAAATGTCGCGGTGAACAAGTTCAAGCGACATTTTGCCAGAACTCCGACTCCGGCCACCTTTTTTAGATAGACTGCCAATATAAATCAGCTTTCTATTTTTTCAGCTTCTTCAATTAGAATGAGCCTGCAACTGCTACAGCACATGCAACAGTACATCCAACCATTGGGTTGTTGCCCATGCCCATGAAGCCCATCATCTCAACGTGTGCTGGAACTGATGAAGAACCTGCGAACTGAGCGTCTGAGTGCATACGACCCAAAGTATCTGTGAAGCCGTATGAAGCTGGGCCTGCAGCCATGTTATCAGGATGCAATGTACGACCTGTACCGCCGCCTGAAGCTACAGAGAAGTATTTTTTGCCGTTCAAGAGGCGCTCTTTTTTGTATGTGCCTGCAACTGGGTGCTGGAAACGAGTTGGGTTTGTAGAGTTTCCTGTGATAGAAACATCAACATCCTCGTGCCACATGATTGCAACGCCTTCGCGAACGTCGTCTGCACCGTAGCATTTTACGATGAGGCGGTCTGGGTTTGAACCATAAGGAATTTCTTTTACAACTGTGAGGGCCTTGTCTGTACCCTCGCCGTTGAAGTAGTCGAACTTAGTCTGAACGTATGTGAATCCGTTGATGCGGCTGATGATCTGAGCTGCGTCTTTTCCGAGACCGTTAAGGATAACGCGGAGCTTGTTTTTGCGGACTTTGTTAGCGTTAGCAGCGATTTTGATTGCGCCCTCAGCTGCTGCGAATGACTCGTGACCAGCCAGGAATGCGAAGCACTGTGTCTCCTCAGAAAGAAGACGAGCACCCAAGTTTCCGTGTCCGAGACCAACTTTGCGGTCATCAGCTACAGAGCCTGGAAGACAGAAAGCCTGGAGGCCTTTACCGATGTTAGCGGCAGCTGTAGAACCAGTTTTGTCGCCTGTTTTCTCAGCTTCTTTGATAGCGATTGCTGAACCGAGAACGTAAGCCCATTTAGCATCTTCGAAACAAATCTGCTGTGTAGACTGACAAATCTCGTATGGATCGAAACCACGAGCTTTGCAGAGGTCACGAGCTTCGTTGAGACCAGCCTCGCCCTCTTTGAAACCATATTCTTTAAGAGCCTTATTCACCTGAGGAATGCGGCCTGCGAAATCTTCAAATAATGCCATAATTCTATTCCTCCTAATTACTCTTTGCGTGGGTCGATGAGTTTAACCATGCCCTGATCAGCTGTTACACGACCGTAGTGTGTGCGAGCCTTCTCGATAGCCTCTTTTGGCTCAACGCCAGCTTTGAGAGCGTCCATCAATTTACCGAAGTTGATACAGTTGTAACCGATAATCTGGTTGTCTTTGTCGATTGCACATGTCTCAACGTAACCTTCTGTCATTTCGAGGTAGCGAGGACCTGTTTTGCGTGTAGCAAACATAGTTCCGACCTGGCTTCGGAGGTTCTTTCCCAAGTCTTCGAGAGAAGCACCAACTTTGAGACCGTCTTTTGAGTATGCAGACTGTGAGCGTCCGTAAACAATCTGGAGGAAAAGCTCACGCATAGCTGTGTTGATAGCGTCGCAAACGAGGTCAGTGTTAAGAGCCTCAAGCAAAGTTTTTCCAATCAAGATTTCTGAAGCCATAGCAGCTGAGTGAGTCATGCCTGAGCAGCCGATTGTCTCAACCAAAGCCTCTTCGATGATACCGTTCTTAACGTTCAAAGAAAGTTTGCAAGCGCCCTGCTGTGGTGCACACCAACCGATACCATGTGTAAATCCAGATACATCTTCGATTTTTTTAACCTGAACCCACTCGCCCTCTTCAGGGATTGGGGCCGGACCATGATATGCGCCCTTAGCCAAAGGACACATATGTTCCACTTCTGCAGTGTAAGTCATGTAATGCTCCTTACATAAAAGTATAGAAAAGATTAGACCCGAAACGAAAATCCCAAGAAAATGAAACCTATTGCTAGAAACTGTCATTTTCTTGTAAGAAAACGTTTTTTGTCCTATAAATAAAAAGAATAGCACATTTTGAGGGAGTTTTCAATATTTAAATTCTGACTTCAAAAGGCGGCAGGGCTAAAATTTAGGAAAGCATTGCCTCTTTTAAAACAGGAGCGTACTTGCGGCTGAAAAGAACTTCCTCACCGTTGGGCATTTTTGCGTAAAGACGGCTGTTGAGGGCCGTGCGGACAGACTGAATTTTATTCAGGTTAACAAGATAAGACTTTGAGGCGCGGATTATTCCTGCCGGCTTGGAAATTGACTCAACCTGATAGAGACGCAGCTTCATCTGATAGATTTCGTCCTGAGTGTAGGCAAAGACATGCTCGGCATCAGCCTCAAAATAGAGGATTTCACCCAGCTTCAGCTGGACCTTTCGGTCAAATTCACCAAAAGCCTCGATATTTTCCATATTTTTACCGGCAGGCTCTTCGATTTTCTGACTCTGGCTTTCCTTATTCTCTGCCTGACTTTTTTTCTCTGCAAGCTCACGGAGTTTTTTGTTCAGTTTTTCAGTCTCAGCCTTTTCCATTTTGTACATGAAAAAATAAGAAAGAAAATCAAAAAGAACTACGCTTACGGCAACCGCAATCAGGCCCTTTATGCCGATTACAGGACCTACCAGCATTTTTGAAGCCGAAACAATCACGATTTCAAGAATGACCAGCTCAACGCTGCGCTGAATGAGGACCTGGGGAATTGTCATGTTTTCCTTGAGATAGACCGGAATACATGGAATCATGCAGATGAGTCCGAAAGCAAGGGGAATAAAAATGTGGGCATAAGAAATGCTTGCATTGCGGGCAAACAGAGTTCCGATTATTGCAAAGGAAAGAGTACATTCCGTCTCAACAAGAAACAAATCCCGTAAAAAGGATGTAAGATTCATATTAACTTTCATTTTTTAAATATTTGCCTCAGACTTTTTAAAACCTAAGATATTTTATAATTTTATTCAGTTTTCCTTCAAGCCCCTCATAATCCAGACAAAACTTGCGGTCAAAAAAGAGAAAGTTACGACCCAGCTGAGCGGATATGAATAGAAAATGCTCTGGAAAGTGTGGAATTTTGGAATCTGGAAGAAGGTGGCAAGATAAACAATGCGAAGACCGCAGGCACCCACCATCGTAATGACCATAGGAAGCACTGAATGACCGACACCGCGGATTACGCCGGCCATAGAATCCATCATGCCGCAGGTGAAGTAGGTTGCAAGGATTACCGTGAGCCTCAGCATTCCCGCCTCGATTACATCCGGGCTTTGAGAATAGATTCCGAGGATAGGACGGCCCAAAAAGAGAACCGCCATGCCCAGCAGGAGGCCGACGACAAAAACGCTGGCCTCGCTGATTACGATAAGGCGCTTGATTCTTCCGAATTTGTGGGCGCCCATGTTCTGACCCGCGAAAGTGAGGGTAGCCTGGGCGAAACTGTTCATTGAAATATAGACAAAGCCCTCGATGCTCTGGGCCGCAGAATTACCCGCAACCATTACAGCCCCGAAAGAATTTACCGCAGACTGAATCAGCATGTTAGAGAAGCTGAAAAGCATGCTCTGAAAGCCAGCAGGAACGCCAATCTTAATAATGCGCTTGAGGATAGGCATGTCCAGTCGGAGTTTTTTGAAATCAAGGCGGAATTCCTCATCCTCATGCATCAAAATCCAGACGACGCAAAAAGCCGCAAAAACCTGGCTCAGGACCGTAGCAGCCGCAACTCCGGCAACGTCCATTTTGAAGGGAATTACGAAAATCAGGTTGAGGATTACGTTAATCAGGCCGGCAACAAGAAGGATGTAAAGGGGCCTTTTTGTGTCGCCCTTGGCACGAAGAATCGCCGCCCCGAAATTGTAGATGACGGTCGCAGTAATTCCGCCGAAGAAAACCTTGAGGTAAAGAGTTGACAGGGGAAGGACATCCTCAGGAGAAGCCATGAGGATCAGAATCTGACGGGAAAAGGTAACTCCAATCAGGGTAAGGATGACTCCGCCGATAAGGCTCAAGACCATCGTGGTGTGAACGGTGCGGTTGACTTCTTCCTTTTTGCCAGCGCCAAGAAAATTTGCGGCAACTACGTTACAGCCGACTCCCAGTCCGATAAAAAAATTGACCAGAAGGTTTACCATTGAGGATGTGGAACCGACAGCCGCAAGGGAATTATCGCCTGCGTAGCGGCCAACGACAACAATGTCAGCGGCATTAAAGAGAAGCTGGAGGATTGAACTGAGAATAAGGGGAACGGCGAATTTTACCAGCTTAGGAAAAATCGCCCCCTCCGTCATATCGATTTGATTCTTCATTTACAGGAAGAGGACTCTCGGGAAAATAAAATGGAGTACAGCAGCGATGATACAGAAAATTCCAAGATATTTTCTGCCCCCTTCGTAAATGCCCTGAAGGGCTTCCGGCAAAGTCAGCTCAACTTCACTTCGCTCCTGATACCAGTCCAAAAGAAGAACGGCACCAGCCGCAAGACCTGCAAGAGCCGGGACAAGGTCACCGATAATGGCAATGTCGTACTGAATCGGAGAAAGAAGCTTCATGAGGCCTGTGAGAGCCGAAAGGATTCCGACTACGAGCTGCAAAGTTTTGTCACCGAGGAAAGGAAGAGCAAGCTCACCCAGTCCACCTGCTTTTTTTGCAGACGAGTCTGAATCACCGGCTTGTGAAGAAGAATCTCCGTCAAGGCCAAGGTCAAGGTCGTCAGTTTCCGGGTTGAAATCAGAAGAATTTGAAGAAGACTCCCCCTCTCCAAAAGGATCATCAGAATCAGAAAGAATAAGACTTGCCTCACCCTCGCCTTTTACCACATAAATAAAAATAAGGCCAGCTACAAGATTTAATAAAATAGATAAAAAATAAAACTGAAGCATAAAATCCTCACTTGCAAATCCGGGCTAACGCTTTTCGACGGGAGACTCCAAACTAAGAAGCCCGTCACCCATGCCACAGACTGCACCGATTCTTATTATATCATAATCCGAAAAAGTTGTCCGCAAGAAAATTTCATTTCCATCGTATTTTCCTGTCAGTTTTTCCTCTGCAACAGAAACTCCTTCCTTATCGTAAGCCGTTACAGTCGCATAAACAGGAAGACCGTCCGCAAAATCAGCCTTTATCTTTTTACCGGCCTCATTGAACTTTACGCTGGCATAAACTGAATCTTCATAAGAAAATGCAGAGACTGAAACATCGACCTTGTTTAAAGAGCCGCTGCGTTTTTCCGGTCCGAAATACCTCACGAAAAGGATGATTCCAAAAGTGAAGACAATCGTAACGAAAAGAAGCCTGTTGCCCCTGGTGGAAACGAGAGACTTTAAAAGGCCGCCCTTGTAGGGCTTGAAATCGCCCGAATAATAGTCCTGAACGATTTTCGGAGCCCGCTTGAGCCTTTCTGCCCGGCTGTAATGAAAGACAAGGTTTTCCTCGGGTTTCTGATTTTCTTCGCGGGTTTCCTCAATCTTTGAAAAATCCATAAAATGCCCCTACTGATTGATAAAGGACGCAAGAAGCGAATCCGTACGCCACCAAACGGCCTGAGCGTTCTCGTTACGAACAAAAAGACCCGAAATGATTCCGTTGCCGCTCAAGGAAAGCGTGTAATAAAGATTTTTCGAGTGATCAACGGAAAGAGCCCTTTTTACAATACGCTGGCCGTCAGGCTGAACCATCTGAACGATAAAGCCCTCTTCGTTTGGAACGATAAAGAAAAACCAGCCGTTTTCCGTTACGCCCAGAAAGTCAAAAGGCAGGTTGTAAATTTCCTTGGTGAGATTTTCGGTAACTGAATATTCGTAAGGTGGAATTTCAAGCGGCTCGTCATAAAGGGCCGTATCAACATTGAGGGGGCACAAAAATGTGGTGTAATAATCGATTCCGGACTGAACCTTGAGGGCTGAATCCATGGAAGCCATGTAATAATCGACCTTGACATAAAGCTTGTGCTCAGAGCAGTCAGGAATTATGTTCTCGACTGAAACATAGGCCGGAGCCTCTTCGTTTTCATTGGTTTTGAGTTTTGGAACTGTATTTTTTGAAACCGGAACAGTGTACAGAAGGAAGCCGTCGACGTTGAACCAGTAGGCTACCAGTCCTTCGTTTGTCGTGCAGACTACGACCAGTTCATTTTCACGGGTGGTGTAAATATTTTTGATGTAAGGAAATGGAGTTCCACCCGGTCCCTGCTGGCCAAGATAATCGATAAATTTTCCGTTTGAGTCAAAGCGGAGGACAACAAGCGAGAGAAGGAGTCGGTTTGAGGCATCACGCTCCTGGCGCTCGGTTGGAAGGGTATCAACTGCATAAATATATTTTCTTGAATCAACCGCAAGGGGACCCAGGGTGCTGAAAGGATAGGAAATCGCCTTTTTTGTGGAACTGATTGAATTTTTACCGGCAAAGGCGACATCTTTTAAATATTCATCGTTGTAATAAAGGCTGAGCAAATCACCGTAAGAATTAAGCTCAAGGATTTTTTTGGCTTCACCGTTAGCAATATAGAAAAAACCGTCACGCATGGTCATGTAAGTGGAGATGGTGCCGTTTCGTGCAAGGTCAAAAAGATTTAGTTCGTCTTCGAAACTGCCGTAGCCAAGCGTAAAAAGTGCATTTTCATTAACCGAATGCACCTGATTTGATTTTGAACATGAAATCAATAAAAAAGAAAAGACGCATGAAACAATCAAAATAAATTTTTTCATGCGCCTATTATACAAAATTAATATTGTATGTGGAAGTCGAAAAATAAGGGACTGACTAAGCCTATCCTACTCTGTAGTAAGGATGTTGTATGCCTGCATAGGATCCTTGCATTCAAGCAAAGCGTCGCGTACAGCCTTGTCCTTGAGCTTAGAGCTGAAGAAGCTGAGGGTCTGCAGGTAGTATGAATGCTGGTTGTATGCAGCTGCAATCATGATGAGCAGGCGTACAGGAGAATCATCGATTGTCTGGAAGTCGAGCAAGTCATGCTTACAGATACCGACGCTCATAACGAGGTCAGTCACTGAAGACAGGCGGACATGAGGAATAGCGATTCCACGACCGATTGCCGTTGACATGAGTTCCTCACGCTTGAGGATTTCCTCGACCAGCTCCTTCTCGTTTTTGACCTGAGGCGCTGTTGCAAGATTCTGAGCAAGCTCTACGATTGCATCATGCTTTGTTGAGTGCTCGATGAACACGATTCGGTCTGGAGAAAGAATATTTTTTGCAGAAATGACATGGCTTGACTCGGCAGGCTTCTGTGAAGATGAAAGCCGCTCGTTAACCCAGTTTTCGATTTCTGATTTTTTAAAACGCCAGACAGTACCAATTTTGCCAGCAGGAATCTCACCCTTCTGCGCCCAATCATAAACTGTTCGCTCTGAGACACGGAGATATTTGGCAACTTCTTCTATTGTAAGAATATCGTCTCCCACGATTTTACTCCTTATTTTTACCTTATTTTGAATTAGTTGATTTATTTTGCAAACTTTACGGTATTTTGTCAAGCCATACAATTCAGACAGGCAATACAAGAAATAAAAGTGCGTCTTTTTTTAAAATTCCGACATTATCTAATCGGCAAGTTCGTGAAGGCTGTCATACGGATAAAGTTCAGCTAAAGTTGTTCTGACAAGATTCTCGATTTTAGGCCCGAAAACAACAGGAACATCACCGTCACCAAATTCAGTGAGAACCTGACGGCAAGCTCCACATGGTCCGACCGGATAATCAGATTTTGGAGTGGCAATCGCAACCGCAGAAATTCTTGTGGCTCCTTCGGTAACAGCATTGAACATTGCAGTCCGCTCCGCGCAGTTCGTAAGCCCGAAAGAACGGTTCTCAATATTGCAGCCAGTAAACACACGGCCGTCGCATGTAAGAATCGCCGCCCCTACCGGGAATTTTGAGTACGGGGAATAAGACAATTTTGAAGCCTGCATCGCGGCCTCAAAGAGCTCATGAAGTTTTTCTTCTGTAACAATGATTTTTTCCATACTATGCCTCCTTTTCTGATAATTGCAAAATCTCAAAAAGTCTTTAACAATAATCTAATATCCTCTATAATATCACATTATGGATAAAAAGGTAAAAATAATTGCTCCAATTTGCATAGCTTTTGCAATTTTATATATCATCATCGCATCTAAGCCTCTCTCCCCCGAAATCCAATTTCTTCCGGTCTGGACAATCGACCTGGAAGCCTACACAAAGGGCGAAGGAGCAGAAGTCTTGTCCGAAGATTTCAAAAACGCCGTCTCTTTCAAGCTGGGCCAGAACCTGGGCTACTTCACCCCAGAGGGCAAAATCCTCAGCTACATTACTTTTCCATATAAAGCTACGATTTCAGACAATTCATACACCCTCTACGGAACTTCGTCACAGGAAATGGAAATCAATTCTCCATCCGGCAGCGAAATCGGCAAAATCAGCGTAACAGGCTTTCCCTACTTCACCGAAGACCGCAAATTCATTTTTCTTCCGGGCGGCTCGGCTTTTTCAAAACTCAACTCAGACGGTTCCGTCGCATGGACATACGAGGGCTTCACACCACTCACGGCATTCTCTTCATCAAAAACAGGAATCGTAACCGGCTATGCAGACGGCTCAGTAATCGCTTTTGACAACGAGGGAAACATCGCTCAGCAGTACCAGCCGGGCGGCTCTTCATACGAAGTCATCCTGGGAGCCGCAATTTCCGAAAGCTCAAAATACATCGCAACACTTTCAGGTCAGGGCGGCCAGCGCTTCGTAATATCAAAAAAGACTGATGCAAGCTACGGCTCACACACATCAATCGTTTTCTACAAGTCAATGACCGAAGAATTAAACAGACAGGTCCTCATCAAATTCACAAAGGACGAAAAAAAAGTCTTCTATAATAGTGCAAGCGGAATCGGAATCGTAAACACCCGCAATTTCAAGAACACGGAAATTCCAATCAAGGGCCGGATTCTCTCAATTCTGGAATCAGGCTGCGACAACGAGATTTTCATCCTCAGCAAGGAAGGAAAAACCTACACCGTTTCCACAATCGAATCTTTTGATGCATTCGCCGGCTCCTTCTCATTTGATGCCGAAAGCGCCTGCATTGCGGTCAAAGACGACTCACTTTTTGTCGGACGTGACGGCAAAATCTCCAGAATCGACATAATTCACAGATAAGGATTTTTTATGAAGAAAGCGATTTTTACACTTGCAGCGGCACTTACAATTTCAGCAATCTTTGCCTTTGACTGGCCTCAGAACGAAATTCTTTCTGACTCATTCTATTCTTACTTTGCCCAGCTCAGGGGCGGCACAATCGGCACTTCCCTCGTATTTTCAGAAAGCCGGGAAGTAAAGGCTGCTGACGACGGACGAATGCTTGCGGTAATCTCAGAGCACGACGAAGACGAGCTTTTTGAAAGCACTCTGGGAAATGCGGCAATCCTCGCCCACAAGGACTCACTGATTACGGTTTACGCAAACCTTGACGCGGAAAACCTTCCATCACTCTACTCCATGACAGACCTTAAAAGCGGCACTTCCTTTGGCACGACCGGCACTTCAAGCTGGCAGCAGGGTCAGGGCTGCCTGGAATTTCAAGTCCTCGACACCAAAAACCGCACTTACGTTAATCCCCGAATTCTCATGCCCCGCATCGGTAAGGAACTGCAGCTTTCAATCAAGGACGTTACTGCAATCAGCAAAAAGGGCGTAAGCTACGATCTGGGCACGGTAAAAACAATGCCGTCTGGAATCTACCAGCTTTACCGTGAAAAACAGGACATAGCAATGCCTTACAAAACGACAGTCTTCATCAACGGCGTCGTTTCAGAATCCCTTTCCTACGACACCCTTTCAGAATCAAACGGAAGGATTTGTGTCAGCGGCAAAAAGAATTACGACGTAAGCGTCATGTATCCAAACGAAGAGCAGCAATTTTTGGGCGAAGTCACCCTCACTAAAGGAAAGAATTCAATCATGGTCGTTGCATCGGATATTCTGGGCAAGGAAAAGCAAATCACTTACACAGTGGAAGTCAGATAATGTTCAATTCGCTCACAGGAACAATCACAGGCAAATTTCCTCAAAAGCTTTTTCTTGACGTGAACGGCATCGAATGGGACATAATCGTACCCGACACAAGCCTTGACGACCTTCCAAAACTGGGCGAAAGGGCCCGGGTTTTTACATGGATGCAGCACACGGACAGCGCCATGAATCTTTTCGGCTTTGCATCGGCAAAGGACCGGGATTTATTTTTTGACTTGAACAAGGTCGAAGGCGTAGGGCCAAAGTCTGCCATTAAAATCATGAGCAACATTCAGCGGGACCAGCTGATTCAAAGCCTTGAAAGCGGAGATCTGGCAGCCCTTGAAAAGATTCCGGGTCTGGGCAAAAAGACTGCCCAAAAGATGCTTCTGGCCCTCAAAGGAAAGCTAACCCTGGACGAAGAGCTCCCGGGTGCAAAAATCATCGTAAACCGCGGCGGCGAATATGCTGACGTAGTTTCAGCCCTGGCAAACATGGGCTACGACAAGAGGGACGTAGAAAGCTGCGTCTCAAATCTGGTTGAAGAACTCAACAAAGAGCTCCCGCAGGGCGGAGAGGTCGCATTTAAGGACAAAACACGAGACGCCAAGGAAGAAATCCTCTTCAGGCGGGCGATTGTCGCTCTGGCTCAATAAATTGAAAAGGGAAATTTGAAAATTGAAAGATAATTTTGATTCTGAAATAAACGAATTTTCTCAGCTTTCTTCTCAGGCTTCGACCCACATTGTCCGGGCTGACGTCCCCAGCGAGGAAGACAGTGCTGACGGCTCATTACGGCCAAAACTGCTCGATGAATTTTTAGGTCAAAAAGAAATAAAGGAAAATCTTTCGGTCTTCATTCAGGCGGCCCGCGAAAGACGAGAGCCTCTGGACCACCTTTTTTTAATCGGACCTCCGGGTCTTGGAAAGACGACACTTGCCGAAATCACTGCCCACGAACTCGGAGCGGATTTTAAAGTCACCTCTGCCCCTGCTTTGGACAAGCCAAAAGATTTGGCTGGCATTCTCTCAACAATTTCTCCGGGCACGGTTTTCTTTATCGACGAAATTCACCGCCTCAAGCCTGCAATCGAAGAAATGCTTTACATTGCCATGGAAGACTTTGAGCTCGACTGGGTAATCGGCCAGGGAGCGGCAGCCCGCACAGTTCGTATTCCCATTCCAAAGTTCACTCTCGTAGGAGCAACGACAAAAGCAGGCATGGTCTCAAAGCCACTGCAAACCCGCTTCGGAATCATCCAGCGCTTCAATTTCTACACCCATGAAGAACTTGCCTCAATCATAAAGCGCAGCGCCTCAATCCTTAACTGCAAGATTGACGATGACGCAGCCCTTCTCATGGCAAAATCAAGCCGGGGCACTCCGCGAGTTGCAAACAGGGTCCTCCGCCGCATGAGGGATTTCGCCCAGTTCTACGGAGACGGAAGAATCACCCTCAAAATCACGGAAGACGGACTCAAAAAGCTTCAGATAGACTCTCTCGGCCTGGAGCATTACGACCGTGAAATTCTCCTTTCAATAATCAAGAATTTTGGCGGCGGACCGGTCGGAGCAGAAACCCTTGCAATCTCAATCGGAGAAGCCCAGGACACCCTCGAAGACTATTACGAGCCATACCTGATTCAGTGCGGATTGATTCAGCGCACTCCGCGAGGAAGGATTGTCACGGCAAAGGCCTACCAGCATCTGGGCCTGGACTACAATTCAAACGCTACAAGCAGCCAGCCAAGCCTCTTCTAACCGCAAATTCTTCAAAAGTCTGTTAAAAAAGCGTAACATTTGCGGATTTTCATTGCTATTTCAATAATAAATACATATAATTATAATACTAAAGAATTTATTCAGGGGTATTTTCTTATGAATTTTAAAAGCTTGAAAGCAAAACTCATGCTTCTTCTTATTCTTATCGTTGCGGTCTCAAACGTAATTTTGGGATTAATTGCTTACAAAATGTCAAAATCTTCTTTGGAAGGTTCTGTCGAAAAAACTCTCACAACGATTTCTGACAAAGTAGCTTCAGAAGTCAAAATGGCAAATGACAGGGAATTCCACATGCTTGAAGTCCTTGCAAACATGTCAGTCATCAAAGACCCTAATGTATCAACTCAGGAAAAAAATGCAGTCATCTCAGAGGCTGCCAGCACTGACTCAAACTATGAAAACATCGCTTTTTATGACGAAAGCGGAATCAGCGTTACTGCAGACGGAAAGACAATCAACTTTTCTGACCGCCCATATTTCAGACAGGCTCTTTTAGGAAACCGTTACGTTTCAGATCCTGCCATCAGCCCTGTAACAAACCAGCTCCTCATGTTCTATTCCGTTCCGGTTTACAATCAGTACCGAACCCACATCGTCGGCGTAATCTGCGCTGTATTCCACGGCGAGACCATTTCAGCAATGTGCCGAAGAATCTACATCGGAAAAGAAAGCCATCCATTCATCATCAACATGAAAACAGGAAAAACCGTCGCTGACTCAAACATCGACTACGTAATCAAGGGCCAGATTCTCAAAAACGACACTACCGGTGCAATGCAGGAAGCAATCATCGACGCCATGAGCGGAAAAACAACATACAAGGCCTTCTTCGAGCCATGGCGCAAGAAAATCATGGTCGCTTCATATCAGCCTGTTGGCGGCAACTGTGACTGGGCTGTCTTCTGTATGGCTCCATACTCAGAATATTTCGGCTTAATCAGCAAGATGTTCGTTTCAATGGCAGCAGTCCTCTTTGGAATTCTTCTGATTGCAGGAATTCTCTGTGCCCTCATCATTTCCGTAAGCATCAAGCCACTCAAACTTGTTGAGGCTTCAATCACTGAAATTGCAAGCGGTCATGCAGATCTGACAAAACGAATCGCAGTCACATCAAATGATGAAATCGGCAACGTGGTAAAGGGCTTCAACCTCTTCACCGAAAAATTGCAGACAATCATTTCTAAAGTTAAGTCTTCAAAAGAAAACCTTGGAACAGTCGGTTCAGACATGACTGCCAGCGTTGACGATACAGCGGCATCAATAACTGAGATTATCGCAAACATCGAAAGCGTCCACAATCAGATTTCAAACCAGAACTCAAGCGTCCAGCAGACTGCAGGGGCTGTAAACGAGATTGCATCAAACATCGAGTCTCTGGAGCGCATGATTGAAACTCAGTCAGCAGGCGTCTCACAGGCAAGTGCGGCTGTAGAACAGATGATTGGCAACATCAACTCAGTAAACGCATCTGTCGACAAAATGGCAAATTCTTTCTCTCAGCTTGAGCTTCAGGCAAAGAACGGCTCTGACAAGCAGCGTGACGTAAACGAAAAAATCGAGGATATCGAGCGCCAGTCAACAATGCTTCAGGAAGCAAACGTTGCAATCGCATCAATTGCAAGCCAGACAAACCTTCTCGCCATGAACGCGGCAATCGAAGCGGCTCATGCAGGCGAGGCTGGAAAGGGATTCGCTGTCGTTGCAGACGAAATCCGTAAGCTTTCAGAGACTTCGACAATTCAGTCAAAGACAATCGGTGACCAACTCAACGGCATCAAAGACTCAATCAACTCAGTTGTTTCAGCTTCCGCAGAATCAAGCCAGGCCTTCCTCACCGTATCAGAAAAAATCAACGAGACAAACCAGCTGGTCCGACAGATTAAAGCCGCTATGGCAGAACAGACAGAGGGCTCAGCTCAGATTAACGACGCCCTTCACGCAATGAACGACAGCACTTCAGAAGTAAGAACTGCTTCACACGAAATGTCAGTCGGAAACCGGGCAATCCTCGAAGAAGTTAAGCACTTGCAGGACGCAACATCTACAATGCTGAGCAGCATGGATGAAATGTCAGTCGGTGCAAGAAAAATCAACGAAACAGGTGCCGCTTTGAACGGGATTTCTTCAAAAATGAACGATTCCATCACTGAAATCGGCTCACAGATTGACCAGTTTAAGGTTTAAGACTACACTTTCCAGCTATGAAACTAAGCGACTTTTACTTTGATTTGCCAGAAGAACTCATCGCACAAAAACCGAGCGGAATCCGCGGTCAGGACAGACTCATGCTCCTTAACCGCGAGACAGGCGAGGTCAGGCACCTCAAGATGGACGATTTGCCCGACTTAATCACGCCTGACACCCTCATGGTTTTCAACAACTCAAAAGTCCGCCGCAGCCGCTGTTACGGAATCAAGCTTTCCGATGTCGAAGGTCAGGGCGGCCGCGAACAGGAGTTTATGTTCCTCAATCAGATGACTCCCGAAGGCAATTTGTGGCACACAATGGTTAAGGGTGCCAAAAAAGTAAAAGCCGGCAACAAATACCGCTTTACGGACGGCTCGGTGGGCACAATCATCGAGCACGAAAATGACAGCGGAAGCGAATTCCGCACCATTCAATTTGACAGCCGCCTCGATGACGACTGGTTTGGCCGCAACGGTCACATTCCCCTTCCGCCCTACATCCGCCGCGAGGACGACGACACTGACAGCGAGAGATACCAGACTGTCTACGCCAAGGAAACAGGAAGTTCAGCATGCCCTACCGCCGGTCTTCACTTTACAGAAGACATGTTCCGCCGCCTTGACGAAAAGGGAATCGAGCGGGTTTTCGTAACACTGCATGTAGGCCTGGGAACATTCCTTCCAGTCCGCACGGAAAACATCGAAGAGCACAAGATGCACGAGGAAGTCTACACGATTCCATTTGATGTAGCCGAAAAAATCAATCAGGCAAAAAAAGATGGCCGCCCAATTCTTGCCGTAGGAACGACAAGCGTTCGCACCCTTGAAAGTGCAAGTGATGAAAATGGCTTTGTAAAGGGCGGTTCAAGCGCAACCCACATCTTCATGTATCCGGGCTACAAGTTCAAGTGCGTCAACCAGATGTTCACAAACTTCCACACACCGGAAAGCACCCTGATTATGCTGGTAAGTGCATTCGCAGGCCGGGAACACATCCTTAACGCCTACCAGAAAGCCGTCGAAGAAAAGTACCACTTCTTCAGCTATGGCGACTGTATGCTTATTCGGTAAGTAAGTTGCCACAAGGATGTCGCTGTATGCTGATTAAGTAAGCTGTTCCAGGGAATACTTCACCAGATTCCAGAACTGCCTCTTCAAAATATCGTTCACGCCTTTATCCTTAATTGCCCTGTTAAAGAAATCTTCCGCTTCCAGCATGAAATTTGAAATCGCCGTGTTTGAAAGGGGAAGATGGGCGCCAATCAGCTTGTTTTCCAAATCAATGTCACGGAATTTAAAGCTTCCCGCATAGGCAATACGCAAATCCGAAATCTGATTTTTCTGGGAATTCGCAAGAAAGGCAAAGCCGGCCGAAAGTTCATTTATTGAATTTGGAGGACCCAGCCGCCTGAAAACGGAAATTTCCCATTCCTCAAGGGGCAGGCGGACTTTTGACAAAATCATGCCGTGAGGAATCGAATCAAACCTCATGATTGCCTGAAGGTGAGAGTCATCTTCCTCCATAAACTCAACCCGGGCGTCCAGGGCAAGGAGAGGGGCATAAAGGGTATTGTAAAAGTCCTTGGTGCAGATGTTTCCGCCTACGGTTGCAATATTGCGCACGTTTCTGTTGGCTATTGTCGTGATTGCCTCGTAAAAAATCTTAGGCAGGTTGGCCTCGCCCAAGTCCTCGATTTCAGAAAGGGAAAGGGCCGCCCCCAGATCGATATAACGCTCCCGCTTATCAATGACCTTCAAATCTGCTATATCGCGGATTGAAAGGGCCTTGTCAGGCAGATTTTTGCCGACAAAACTGGTGCAGCCGCCCACAATGTTGAGTTCAGAAATATTCTTGAGCTGGTAAAAAACATCATTCAGATTCTTTGCGTAAAAAAAAGTCTTAGTTGAGGGCATTTCGTTTTCTCTCCCGCTCATGCTTGTTTGCAGTTGCATAAATCACACCGTTTATAAAGCTTTTTTTGTCTGTGCAATTGCATTTTATCGAGTCAGCCAGCTGTTCCAGTTCTTCCATTGAAGGGCGGTAAACCTTTTTAAGAAGCTCGTAGGTCGAAAAAATCCGGGCACTGTTGCAAAATCCGCAGAGATTGAGGCCGGCCTGCTTAAATCCGGCAATAATATCCTCACCTTCCTTTGTGAGCATGAAGAATTCCAGGGTTTCAATCGAAGCATTCCTTACGATTCCAACCGGAACGATGCAGCTTGGAACAGGCTTTTCATCAAGAAGAATCGTGCAGGAACCACATTTTCCCTTTGTGCAGCCCTCTTTGACAGAAAGAAGGCCCTGACGCCTCAGAACCTCAAGAAGACTTTCCGAGGGTTTTGCATCGAGAATCACCTTTTCACTGTTAAGCATTACAGGAATTTTCATTCTTCAACCTCATTTTTTCTTGCGTGATATTCACAAATCTTAAAAAGCGAATCCGTCTGCAGGGGAAGATGTGAGACAGGCTGGGCAAGGGCCTGGGAAAGAGCCGAAGTATAGGCCGCCGGCAAAATTGAATAGACCAGATGGCCGATTTGCTTGGGCTCTTCTTCTGACTGCATGAATTGAACTGAAATCGCAGGGCAGCTCAAGGGAGCCTCGTCAACCAGCATGGCAAGACAGCGCTGGATTGAGCGGTGCACGGCATTTTCGGCTGCTTTTGGCGAAAGAATCTTGCCGCCATCGATAATGACGCATATTCTCTTGATGTTTTCGCGGTAAGTGCATGAATCGAATTCAAGCTCCACAGTGCAGGTACCAAAGGCCGTATTGTAATATGGCAGGCCGGAAAATTCTTCCTGATTCCAGAGCTTTAGGCGTGACGGAGGCAGGGATTTTTTAACCGAAAAACTTGTTCCGTCGATTTTTTTACGCTTGATTGAATCCAGGCACTTTTTGAGCAGGATTGTCTTTATGCTGACTGTTCCGATTAAGGTTTCAGGAATCACAAGGGCGGAAGTTTTTGTCTTGCCGGTTTCCTCAATTGTTTCATTAGTAAAAACAATGTTACGCTTGTCGATTTCAATATTGTCAGTGATAAGCTTAGTCCAGATTTCCCGGATTGAATTTGACGGAGGATAGGCATGAACGATGAGTTTTTTTTCTTCGCTGACTGAGATTTGCATTGAAAGATTTGATTTTTCAAAGAAGGGGCCCAGATAACCACTTCCATCAAAGGCACAGGCCAGACCGATTCCCCTTGAAGGCGGCGAATAAATTGAAGAGTCATATTGCTCATACTTGCCGGACTCGCTTAGCCGGGCAACGGCATACTTTCGCTTAAAGTCACTTCGAATGGCAACCGCATTGATGGCATCACTTGAACGGCCAAAAGAAAATGTAAATGGCTTCGTGGATTTTTGAAGACCGCCAGCCTTGTTCATCTGCCTTAATTCAACCGGAGAAAAGCCAGTTACTTCAGCGATTTTCTGAATCTGATTTTCGACTGCAAAAAATGAATATGAATCGAGCATGGCAAGGTGAATTGATGATGGCGGAT
The DNA here is from genome assembly GCF_014201975.1 of Treponema ruminis. Lineage (NCBI taxonomy): Bacteria > Pseudomonadati > Spirochaetota > Spirochaetia > Treponematales > Treponemataceae > Treponema > Treponema ruminis. The sequence continues at coordinate 485,385 of NZ_JACHFQ010000002.1, forward strand.
TATGACTTTTAAAAGCCCTTGCGTTCACGCGGACGTTCTTGCAGTTGTAAATTCCTGCGGCCGCAAGAGTGAGCCTGTCAAGAATGTCCTGGGCGCATGGATTGTAGGAGCCGGAATCATATTCAATCGAAATATCCATGGCGCTTATAAGGCCTTTTGAATCAAGAGCCGTTTTGTGTGAAATTGAAATTTCTGGTGGAAGCTCCATCAGCTCTTCCTGGGATTCCCGCGAAAGGGAATATTTTACAGGAGCACCGGTCTTTATCGCAGCGACTGCCGCCTGAGAAACGATTATGCCCGAAAACCAGAGGGCGTTTGTCGTTTTGTGGGAAATTAAAGTCCTGGTAATGAAAATCTTTTCTTTTGGGAAGCCAGTAACATCAGAAACGGTTTTGGTAAGCTGGCTTATCCACTGGCAGGGAGTGAAAATATGCAGGTTTCCGCCCTTTACATAGCAGAGGCAGCCTTCGGTTTCCTTGTTTGACTTATAGTGAATGTGATTATTCCACTTGCCCTCTACCAGAAAAGCAGTTTTTTCTTCATCAGCAAAGCTTTTATCGACATCACCGACGATAAGCCGGCGCTTTGCAATGACCTGACGGGGCTTGGAAAAATCTTCGAGGGTATTCCTCAGGGCAATCAGGCTCTGCTCAATGGCAGAACCGTCTTTTAATGAAACGGTAAGATAATTGTAGGCGCGGGCAAATCTTGATTCATCTTTTTGAAGCTCGTTTTTATCCAGCTGAACTCGGACGTCATTTTTGAGTTCTTCCAGGATTTCCTTATCCGGCCCAACAAGAATGGCAATAGGCTCGCCCTTGTAAGAAATTTCACCGGTGGAAAAAACAGGAACTTCTGAATCAAGTATTTTTACTTTTTTTTCGCCGGGAATGTCCCTGTATGTAAAAAGATGATAATTTTCAGGAATTTTCGTGCCTGGATTAAAATCTATCGAAGCAATCCGTCCGTAAGAAAAAGGACTTGTGATAGTGACAGCATAAAGCATGTCAGGCGCACTCATGTCGCTGTAAAATTCCTCAGAAAAGAGAACTTTTTTTTTGGCGGCAGACTTTCGCTTAGCGCACATGATGCTTTTCTCCGACCTTTTTGACGGCCTCGATTACAAAATCAGCCTGCTCTTCGCTCATGTCCGGGAAAAGAGGGATTGTAATCGTGTTTTTTGAGTGTTCATCGGCATTGGGGAAATTTTCTGCCCTAAAATCAGGATATTTCTCCCGCCAGTAAGTGAAATTGAAAATCGCAATGAAGTGCATAGAAATTCCGACTCCAAGAGCCTGCAATTCCTGGGCAAAAAGATTGCGGTCGCAGTCAAGTTTTGAAGTATCAAGGTGAAGAAGATACAAGTGCCAGGCATTTCCCTCGCCATCCGGAGGAAGAATAACATAGTCCAGGTCCTTGAAAGCCTGGCTGTAGCGAGCGGCGATTTTCTTGCGCTTTTCGTCGAAAGATTTTGCCTTTTTGAGCTGTACCCGGCCGATTGCACTGAGCACGTCAGGAAGATTTGACTTAAAGCCCGGAGCGATGATGTCATACTCCCAGCTGGCCTTGGGATTTGTGTAGCGGTCCCAGGCGTCACGGTTCATTCCGTGCAGGCGCATCTGGCTCATTCTTTTGGCAAGAGAGTCGTCGTTTGTGGTAATCATGCCGCCCTCGCCCGTGGTCATTGTTTTTGTGGCATAAAAGGAGAAGACTCCGATGTCGCCCAAAGTCCCGGCAAAACCATCTTTTGTGGGGCTGGGGAAAGAATGAGCCGCATCCTCAATGACGTAGATTTTATTTTCGGCTGTGGAATATTTTTTTGCCATCTCATTGATTTTCTTCATATTGCAGAGATTTCCCGCAATGTGAACAGGAACGATTGCAACGATTTTATGGGAAGTATCTTTTTTGAGGATTTCTTCGATTTTTTCCGGGTCGATTGAATAAGAATCACGCTCAATGTCGGCAAAAAAAACATCGCCGCCCAGGTGAACGGCACTGGCAGCCGTAGAAACGAAAGTGTAAGGAGTGGTGATTACGGCCTTCCCCGGACCCACGCCGCAGGCTTCCATGGCAAGAATCATTCCGCTGGTGTTTGAATTGACAGCAAGTGCATGCTTGGAGCCGACATATTCTGCAAATTCGCACTCGAATTCATGTGTGACTTTACCTGTGGTAAGCCAGAGCGAATCAATTACTTCACAAACAGCTTTTTTTTCTTCGTCAGAAAATGACGGCTTAAAAAAGGGAACTTTTATTTCTGCCATAATGAGAATATTATAGTACAAATTTCAGAAATTATAAACTACAGATTTTGCAGATTATAAATTTTTTGAATTGTCTTTCTTTGTGATTTTATAATATTCGTCAAGGGTCGGAACGTTTTCGCGCAGAATTGAAATCAGCATTTCCTTGTTTCGGAATTTTTCCTTGTCTCCGTTAAAGAAGCAGATTGGCTCCAGTTTTGAAAGAAGCAGATCCAGCTTTTCGTCACCGAATTCGATGTTTTTGAGGACAAGAAGTTTTTCGTATTCAGTTTTCTGGGGATTTTCCTCATCAAGCCAAAGGGGTTCGTAAACGCGCTCCCCTTCCCTGGCTCCGATAATCTTGATTTCAATATCCTTGCCGGGTTCAAGGCCTGAGAACCTGATAATCTGCTGGGCCATGTCGATGATTTTAAGAGGCTCTCCCATGTCCAAAAGATAGGAACGGCCGTTCTCGCCAACGCCGCCGGTTTCCAAAACCAGTGAACAGGCTTCCGGAATCGTCATGAAAAAGCGCTCCATGTCCTTGTCAGTGACCGTAACAGGACCGCCGCATTTTATCTGCTGCTGGAAGAGAGGAAGAATAGAGCCGCGTGAGCCCAGGACATTTCCAAAGCGCACGAACATGAATTTCTGATTTGAAGCAGCCTTTTTGGCGTACTGAAGGACCAGCTTTTCACAAAGCATTTTGCTGGCCCCGTAAATGCTGACAGGAGAAACAGCCTTGTCGGTTGAAATAAGAACGAAGCGCTGAACTCCGCTTTCAATTGCCGCATCCAGAAGATTTTTTGTGCCGAAGACATTGTTTTCGATTACAGCGACAGGATTTTCTTCCATCATTGGAACGTGCTTGTAAGCCGCACAGTGGAAAATCACATCAGCATGAGTCTTTTCGATGATGTAGCGGACGTATTCCCGGTCTTTCATGTCACCGATAATGGGAACGACAGTCGCCGCCTCACCGACACCTTCCTGCTGCAGGACATGAAGTTCCCGGTAAATTTGAACGATTGAGTTTTCGCCATGACCAAAAAGATAAAGACGCTCTGCCCCGCCGCTCAAAAGCTGCCGTGAAAGCTCCGAGCCGATCGAACCGCCGGCCCCAGTAATCAAAACGCGCTTTCCCCTCAAATACTGAAGGCTTTCGTGCAGGGGAATAATCACCGGAGTGCGGCCAAGAATATCAAGAGGGTCGATTTCACGGGTTTGGACAAGATGAGCCTTGCCGTCAATAATCTGACTTACGCTTGGCAAAATCCTGATATGGGCAAAACCGCCCTTTTTTAAGTTTTCGTATATTTCACGGATTTTTTCGGTAGGTGCGCTTGGAATGGCAATAATGGCCTCGTCCAGAGGACCGCAGCGCAAAAGCTTTGCAACCTCAGAGATAGGACCGAGGACAGGAATACCTTCAATCTGTTTTCCGATTAAATTTTTGTCGTCATCAAGAAAGGCCGCGACCGAGCCAAAAATCTTTTTGCGGAGCAAGTCACCGGCAATCATCTGTCCGGCAAATCCCGCCCCAATTATATAAATCTGTGAATCACACTTCTGTAACATAATTCTCTTCGTAAATCTCGCAGCCGCGCTTGCCCTTCTCCTTTACGATATACAAAGCTTTGTCCGCCTTTTTGAACAAATCATCCGTAAATCCTTCATCAGAGAAAGCAACACCGACACTGACCGAAACCGGCTTTATATTGTCCTTAATATTCAAAAGTTTTTCGTTTACATTCAAAATCTTTTGCTTAATGATGTTTGATGCAGACCTTGAACAGTTTGGAAGGATTACGACAAATTCATCACCACCGATTCGGGCTACATAGTCATCAGTTCGGAAGGTTTCAGAAAGAATCCGCGCAAGTTCCTGCAAAGCCGTATCGCCACCCGCATGACCATAATTATCGTTGATGTACTTAAAATTGTCCATATCAATAAGAAGAAGTGCCAGCTGCTGCTTTTTTTCTGAAGAAGAACGGCAAATCTGATCAAAGGCCCGGCGGTTGAGGATGCCTGTGAGGGAATCATACTCAGCCTTTTTAAGCAGGGATTTTTCATTCTGGGCCTTGATGTCGTAAATTTCGTTATAGCTTTCGGCCAGATGCTTACATTCAAGCGAACCGATAACATTAAGTCGCTCGTCGTTTTCAATTGCAGTCTTAAAGCGTTCCAGAGGAAGGATAATCAGATATGCAAATGAAATGAAAAGAATTACGTTCAAGAGAAGAAGGGTCAGGAAGAGGAAGCGAAGTCGTGAAATGTTCGTTCCGAGTTCATTTGAATTGAGGTTAAGGTCGTTTTTTATCTGCTCTTCGATTGCGGCGATTGTAAGGCGGCAGTTTTCATTAATTCTTGTTTTGTAGATAAGATAGCCTTCACCAAAAAGATTGTTCAGGGCAGTTTCCTGAAGTTTTTCCTTTGAGACATTCAGATCAATGGCCCGGATGGGGATTTCGCTGATTTGAGCCGGGATTTCATCGATATCAAGGGTGCTGTAGGCAAGGCGGATGGCATAAAGCTCCATGTTGATGAGGCTCTGCCCCTGCTCCAATGCAATTTTAAGACGCTGCAAGGCCAGATCCTTTTCGCTGCAAACTTTTTCCAGATTTTCAAGGGCCTTGTGCTGCCTGCGGTTTACGTTTATTTCTTCAAGATAGGATTTTACATAATCAGTTTTGTGAGTTACCACAAAAAGCCGCGCCTGATCCGTGAGGTAGCTTGAGCTTTCCTTGATGAGCTCGGAAGACTGCTCACAGATAATGAATTTATCAAGCGCGTTTTTAACTGCAAGAAAGCGATTGTTTACGGCATTTGAAATTATAAGGATAAAGCAAAAGACGATTGCCGTAATAACAATAAAAAAAACATTGAGAAGCTGTATGTTGATTCCGGTTATAGAATGCTTCTGAACAGATTCCTGATGGCTCTCCACAGTTTGTCATTCCTTATTTTATTCTTCGGACAAATGAATCTTTAAATCCATAATCCTTAAATTTTTCGCCTACTGCTCCATACTCATCGATGTTCAGAGGACCGACCATCACCTGATAAGTAGAAGAATTCTTAACAAGAACCACAGGATATTTTGCAGAATATTTTTCTACAAAGCTCTTGATGTTATCAGTGTTTCCAAGAGAAGCGACCTGAATGTAGTAAGAACCGCGGCGGAGATTGCCAGCCGAAGGAACTACATAGTTAGTCCAGTCATTTGAAACGACAACTTTTGGAGCTTCTTCCTTTACTGGAGCAACTTCTAATTCTACAGCAACAGGGGCACTTTCCTCAACAGGTACTTCTTCAGCAGCAGGAGGATTTGGCTCAGCCGGAACAAGAACGATCGGCTGGTAAGCATCAGCATTTTCATCAACAATCGGACTTTCATTCAGTACGACAGCAGGCTCTTCTTCGATGCCAGGAAGCTCGTCAAGCTCAACAGGCTGGTCAGTTTCGGCAAGGCTTTCAGCAGCAGGAATTTCTTCAACTGCAACAGGATTTTCCGAATCAGACTCAACTTTTGCCTCTTCTCCATCAGCACTTACGACAACAACTTTCTGAAGGTTTTCGTCCTGGGGAAGTGGAGGAAGCTCTTCGTAAACAGTTTCCGGAACGATTTCTTCTTCAGCAGGTTTTTCCTCAACAAGAGGCTCTGTGGCTGCAACAATTACAGGAGTCTCCTCAACTGGTCTTTCAGCAACAACAGGAGTCTCTTCTACAGCTTCTTCCTCTACAGGCTTTTCAGCGACAACCGGGATTTCCTCTACAGGCTCTTCCTCAATTGCCTTTTCTGCGACAGGAGCATTTCCTTCTACAGTTTCTTCTGCAAGGGCAGGACTTTCTTCTACTTCAGATTCACTTTCAGCAGGAGTATTTTCTGCCAGGGCAGGACTTTCTTCGACAGCAGCAGGCTGGTCATCACCCTCAGAAAGAACGGCTGAACCATTTGCATTTTCGTCAAGGCTTCCAGAACGCTTGGTCAGTTTAACCTGAACATTTGAATCCGGCTTAATGCGAAGGCCCTCGGCAGCTTCAGGAGAAAGGAGAATCGCAACACCCTCGCTCGGATCGATTGCACCCAAAATGAGGACGTCAATCGTGCTTCCGGTTGCAGGATTTGTCACAGTCACGCTGTCACCAGGCAGATATCCGACTGTGCGGGCAAAAAGACCTTTCGGCATGGTTCCGCCTTCCGCAACAACAGCACGACCATCAAGAGAAGGACGTGCAGCAGCAAACAAAGTTCCAACAGTAAAAATCGTAAGAATAAAAAGTGTAATTTTTCTCATAATCCCCTCTTTTAGTTGTATCTCATCTGAGTATTGATTTCATAAGCGACCAAACCGGCGAACTGGCTCAATCCCATCTCGTTATTTGTTTTTTCAGTAGGTTTTTCAGGAACAGCGCTGCCCTCGAAGATTTTCACTCCGGTAGAAACGGCATAAGCTTTCCACTGAACTTTTTTAATATTCTCAAGAAGAAAGGCTTCTGGATTTGAAGAATCATTTGTATCGTAAATAAGCTCAACGCGGACAAGAACGTCCATTCCCCCTTCAAGATTTTCACGAAGAGACGCTTTGAGAGCACCGAGATTTTTTTCATCAGAATCAGAAATCCAGACCGGAGAGCTGGAAACAATGTCCCCCGCATCAAAAAAATAGTCCGTGATGTTCTGCTCAAAAAGATAAGATGTCGCCCAGACTTTATCCTGTCCCGGATTGTTCTGAATAATCTGAATCGAAAGCGATTTTGCAAAAACACCCGAGACACAGAAAAGAGCGAAAAGACCAGAAATAAATATTTTTACCCACCTATTCATAAAAACCCCGACAGCAATATTTTTCACTGTCTTTATGAATATCGGATTTTGAAAAAAAAAGTTTAGAATTGAAAATAATCAGGCAGGTCTATCTCGAAAGCCCTGCTTTTTCCGCCGCCTGTTGGAATCGTGAGTTTTGAAGAACATAATAGAAGACTTTTGATTTTGAGATGCTTTTTGGCCAGCTTGTTGAGCTTGAAATTTCCGTGCTTGTCGTCCCCGCAGATAGGAGAGCCAACTGAAGCCAGATGGATGCGGATTTGATGCATTCTGCCTGTTCCAAGCCTGAGGTGGATTTTTGAGAATTCGAGCATGACGAGCTTGCTGGCCTCTTCTTCCGGATTGCCTGAAAAAACAGGAACTTCGACAGACCAGGATTTTTCAAGGGTGAAGTTCGTGACGGCCGACTGCTCACGCTGATTTTTTCCGTTTTTTTTGACGACGGAGCCTGAAATCGTGCCGGACTTTTCTTTCTTTCCATTGATAAGCGGCTGGCCGAAGCAGATTGCCGTGTATTCTTTTTGAACCTGCTTTGAGGCGATAAGGTCAATCCATTTTGAAGCGGCGGCAGGATTCTTTGCGACAACCATGAGTCCGCAGGTTTCCTTATCCAGCCTGTGCACGAGATGAACGCGGAAACCGACCTGTTTTGAAAATTCTTCATCGAGGGGATGGGCAATGCCCTCACCGCCCTGAACTGCCACTCCGGCAGGCTTATTTATCACGAAAATCTCATCGTCTTCAAAAAGAATTGGAATCTGCTGCATGAGAAAATGATAACGAAAATCCAGGAAGTGTGCTATAATTATTTCATGAAAAAATTATCAATCATTTTTCTTCTATATTTAATCACTTTTTCGGCATTTTCTGAAATCATCACTTCGGAGAAATTCAGCTACTCAATTGACTTCCCCGAAGGATATGAAATTCTCGACATGGAAAAGGACGAAACCACCGTCATTTTCAAGAACAAATACCTTCAGGCCCATGCCTTAATCCGAGTATGGCCCGAATCAAAATTCAAGTCAGCTGACGAGGCACTCAAAAACACCCTTTCAAGGCTAAAGGCCAAGGCCGACTATTCAGAGGCAATCTGGAGGCGGCAGAAGTGTTCAATCGCATCCTTTGAAAGTTCCCTTTTGCTTCAGGACGGAAGCGAGGCTCAGGGCTGGGGTGCATGCATTCCCCTTCCCCAGAAAAAGGGCTACCTTTCGATTCTTTCATATTCTCCAAAAACTGTTTTCGAGGATTTAGGTCAGGTTCTTGTCTCCCTTATTGATTCAGTCCTTATTGACGCAGGAAGTTTCCGGGAGCCGGGCCTGATTACAAGCGCATTCTATCCGCGAAAGGCTCCCAAAGCGATAAAGCTTACAATCAGCGGAAAATCAATTCCGACTCAGATTGACTCAATTGACGCGGAAGCAAGCCAGTTCGTAATTGACCGTGAATTCGCCGTCTTCTCTTTTTATGCGGCAAACAACCTTCCTGAAATGTACGATGCCTGGGTCCGCTTTTACCGTCTTCTTGCCCGCGATTCAATGGAACGGGTCAAAAAAGTTTCCTTCGACATTTACACAGCCCTGCGCGAAGACTGCGAGAAAAAGGATGCTCAAAATCCGGAGGCAGCTCTCGCCCAGACCCTTCTTTACTGGGCTCAGGATTTCCACTACGAACGAAAATCATCAACCTACGACAAGGCCGACATCGAAAGCATTCCGGCAATTCTTGAGGGCGGTTCAAGCGACTGTGACGGCCGCTCCCTTCTTCTCATGTGCATACTGAAAAACTGCTCTCTTGAAAGCTGCATGTTCATTTCGGCTCAGTACAGCCACGCCCTTCTTGGAGTCTATCTTCCCGGAAAGCAGGGGCAGACAATCAAAGTCGAAGACAACGAGGGCGGAAAAGAATACCTGGTCGGTGAGACAACCGCAAAACAGCTCACTCTGGGCATGATGCCGGCCAACATGGCAGACCGCAAGAACTGGATGAGCGTGGAATTGCCATAAAAACCGATTTGTGCTATAGTCATTTTCACATTTCGGGCTATAGCGCAGCTGGTTAGCGTGCTTGTCTGGGGGGCAAGAGGTCTCGGATTCGAATTCCGATAGCCCGACTTTAACGAGATTCCTTTTCAAGGGGTCTCGTTTTTTATTTCTTTACTATTATCTTGTTTTCCATTATATTAATAGAACTATGTTAGACAAAGTTTTATCCGTAATATTCGGCTCACAGAATGAGCGAGATGTAAAAAAATTAATTCCAATCGTAAAAGCAGTAAACGATAAAGAAGAATGGGCTAAGTCACTTGCCCCAGAAGATTTCCCAAAACAGACACAGATTTTCAAGGAGAGGCTTTCAAAGGGCGAGACTCTTGACGACATTTTGCCGGAAGCATTTGCCCTCTGCCGTGAAGCAGCCTTCCGTGTTCGTGGAGAGCGTGCCTATGACGTTCAGCTCATGGGTTCAATCAACCTGCACCAGGGTAAAATCACTGAAATGAAAACCGGTGAAGGTAAAACCCTCGTTGCCGTTGCTCCTGCCTACCTCAACTCTCTGAGCGGAAAGGGCGTTCATGTCGTCACTGTCAACGACTACCTTGCAGAGCGCGACGCAAACACAATGCGCCCTGTATTCGCATATCTTGGCGTTACTGTTGGTACAATTCTGTCTAACATGGACAACTCTGTCCGAAAAGAAAACTACAACTGCGACATCACATACGGAACTAACAATGAATTCGGTTTCGACTACCTTCGCGACAACATGCAGATTGAAATGGCCCGCAAGGTTCAGCGCGGATTCAACTACTGTATCGTCGACGAAATTGACTCCATCTTGATTGATGAAGCCCGAACACCTCTCATCATTTCTGGTGCAGGCGAAGACGACACTTTCAAATTCTACGAAGTTGACAAATACGTCGGTCTCTTTGAGGAAGCAGAAAAAGATCCGAAAACAGACGACTATTACGATGAAGTAGACATGACTCCGGAAGAGCGCGCTGAGCTCAAAGGCGACTACAAAATCGATGAAAAGTCAAAGCGAGTTTCTTTCACTGACAAGGGTATGAACAAAATCGATTCTATCCTTCATCAGCACAATTTGATTTCACCGGAAACAACTGTTTTCGACGAAGAAAACTTTGAATACGTTCACTACTTCACTCAGGCAATCCGGGCTCACCGCCTCTACAACAAAGATGACGAATATGTCGTCCGTGACGGAAAGGTTGAGATTGTCGACGAGTTCACTGGCCGTATTCTTGAAGGCCGCCGCTATTCAGACGGTCTGCATCAGGCTATCGAGGCAAAAGAGCATGTAAAGATTGCCCAGCGCAATCGCACGATGGCTACAGTTACATTCCAGAACTTCTTCCGAATGTACACAAAACTTTCCGGCATGACTGGTACAGCTGCAACAGAAGCAGTCGAGTTCCAGAAAATCTATAAACTTGACTGTGTTGTAATTCCTACAAACCTTCCTGTTGCCCGCGTTGACGAGCAGGACGAAGTTTACCTCAACGAATCTGACAAATGGAACGCAATCGTTAAGGAAATCCGTGATGCACATGCAAAAGGCCAGCCTGTTCTGGTCGGTACAGTCTCTGTAGAAAAGTCAGAGCATCTTTCTGCATTGCTCACAAAGAACGGAATCCGCCACGAAGTTTTGAACGCAAAGAACCACGCCCGCGAGGCTTTGATTATCGCTGAGGCAGGTGCCAAGGGCGCAGTCACAGTCGCAACAAACATGGCTGGTCGTGGTACCGATATCAAGCTCGGCGGAAGCTATGAACAGCGCGCATTGAGCAAGGTCGGCACAGAGGCAACTCCAGAAGAATATCAGGCAGCAGTAAAAGCCGAAAAAGAAAAATGGCTCAAGGACTACGAGGAAGTTAAGTCACTCGGCGGTCTTTATGTAATCGGCTCAGAACGCCACGAATCACGCCGTATCGATAACCAGCTCCGAGGTCGTTCAGGACGACAGGGTGACCCGGGACGCTCTAAATTCTTCATTTCAATGGACGACGATTTGATGCGTCTTTTCGGCGGCGAGAGAATGAAGAACCTCATGACCCGAATCGGCATGGAGCCAGGCGAGCCTATCTATCATCCTTGGCTTACAAAGGGAATCGAAAAGGCCCAGAAGAAGGTCGAAGAGCGCAACTTTGAAATCCGTAAGAATTTGATTGACTATGACGATGTTCTCAACGAACAGCGCGAATTCATCTATCAGCAGCGTGACTCAATCCTTGAGGATGAAAACCTGAGCGAGCGAATCATGACAACTGCAAAGGATTACCTCGACGACTGGTTCTACGACTTCGCACACTCAAAGAAAGGAGAGGGAATCAAAGTCCTCACCGAAAACATCAAGAACAACTTCGGCGTAATGCTTCCACCGGAAATGCTTCAGGAAGACAAGGTTCTCTCCCTTCTCCAGAACGACATCACCGAAAAAGAAACTTTGGTCGGCCACGAGCAGTTCAACATGTTCATCCGCTACCAGTACATTCAGGCAATCGACCGCAAGTGGCTGGACCAGCTCGAATATCTGGACAGCCTGCGTGAAGCAGTTCACTTGCGCTCATACGGCAGCAAGAACCCGCTTACAGAATACAAAATCGACGGCTTCAACCAGTTCGATGCAATGATTGAAAAAATCCGTATCGAAATCGCAGGCCGAGTATTCAAAGTTCGAATCCAGATTGCCCCGGCAGATCAGCCGCCACGCCAGGCAATGCAGGGTAACGCCCAGCACTCAGAAGCTCAGAGCATGAGCGAGCAGGCGCGCGGAGCACAGATGGCACGCAACGCCCAGCAGCAGGCAGGCCGCACAATGGCAGGAGCAAGCTCAGGTCAGAGCGTAACAGTAGTTCGCACAGGTCCGAAAGTAGGCCGAAACGATCCATGTCCATGCGGTTCAGGCAAAAAATATAAGAACTGTCATGGTCGTTAGGATAAAGCTGTAATCAGCAATTAGTAAACCACAGATTGCGCAGATTAAGATTTAGAATCTGTGTCCTTCTGTGGTTATTTTTTTGGAGTTTTGATTTTATGCCAGTTTTTTATGCAGTCAGTACGGGTCCCGGTGATGCCGAACTTCTTACTTTAAAGGCTGTCCGAATCCTCAAATCCTGTGACGTAATTTTTTATCCCGAAAGTAAGAATAATACAATCGCCCTAAATTCACTCAAAGCCCTTGAAAAAGAAATCGACTTAGCCCATAAAAATCTTATTCCCTGCACTTTTTCAATGACCGTGGACAAGGAAAAATCAGAATCAGAATACGAAAAAATCGCCGCCCAATGCATAGACTTTCTTCAAAGCGGGAAAAACGTAGCCATGCTTTCAATCGGGGATGTCTCCCTCTACTCAACGGCAGGAAGGACAGCCCGCTTGATTAAGGATTCAGGCTTTGAGATAAAATTCATAGCAGGAATAAATTCCTTTTCAGCAGCAGCCTCTTCCGCATCCCTCTCACTTTGCGACAGGGATGAAGGGCTTTCGGTAATCCCTGCAGACTCTTTTTTTAGCGAGGGCAAACTGGAAGCGGCTCTAAGAAATGACGGCACAAAAGTCCTGATGAAAATGGGACGGCATCTGAAGGAAATAATCGCCCTTCTTGAGAAAGAAAATCTCATTCAAAAGTCAGTCCTCGTCCAAAAGGCAAGTCTTCCCGAAGAAAAGATTTTTTGCGGCAGGGAAATTTCAAAAATGAGCGCCGAAGATTTTGAAAAGGCCTATCTTTCCCTGATTATTGTAAAGAAGTGATAAGCCCTCGGATTTCATTCATTACCCGCTTTTTGTCAGTCGTCCATGCAGGGGCGATCAGGCTGGCTTTGGGCGGGTCCCCCGTAAGCCGGTGGATTACGCACTTTTCAGGCAGCAGGCCCAGGGCTTTTTTGAGCAAGGAAAAATATTCTTCCTTTGAAAGAGGCTTCACTTCCCCCTTTTCGTACATCTGTGCCAGTTTTGTGTTTTTTACGATATAAAGCGTGGTTATTTTTATTCCAAAAAAAGGATTGTCATTGAAGTCTTTTTCTGCTTCCCTTTGATTTTCTTCCACTACAAATTTCACGGATTCAAGCATGTCGCCCTCGCTTTCGCCGGGAAGTCCGAAAATCAGGTGAGTTACGATGTGAATGTTTGGAGCAGCCTTTTTTATTCTTTTGACCGCATCAGAATAATCTTTCTTTGTATAGCAGCGGTTAATAAGCCTGCCGGTCTCCTCATTGCTTGTCTGAAGTCCAAGCTCAATCTGAACAAAATGACTGCGAGCGATTTCTGCAATGCCGGAAAGGATTTCTTCTGAAAGACAGTCGGGCCTCGTTGCAATGGCAAGACCTGAAACATCCTGGCATTCCAAGGCTTTCCTGTATTTTTGAAGCAGACTTTCCGCATCTCCGTAAGTGGAAGTGAAATTTTGAAAATAGGCGATGTATTTTCCAAAACGATTTCCGCTCCTGCCCTTCACTTTTGCTTCCACGAGTTTTTTTGCAGCTTCAACCTGCTCTTTTACCGGAAGGCCTCTCTTAGCCGCAAAATCTCCGCTCCCGCTTTCAGAGCAGAAAATACAGCCCCCGAAGCCTTTCCTTCCGTCCCGGTTGGGACAGGTGCAGCCGGCATCCAGGGAAAGCTTGTAAGTTTTGCAGGCGAAAATGTCATGATAAAAATCACTCAGACTAATCACGAAAGAATATCCTAGTCCTTAAATCCGCTCCACTTGCGCAATTTTGCGACATTTTCAATCAGGGCATCGATTTCTTCTTCAGTGTTGTAGAAGTAAAGGCTTGCGCGAGCAGTTGCAGTTTCCCCAAGATATGAGCCGAGCGGCTGTGCACAGTGGTGGCCAGCCCGGATTGCGATGTTTTCCTCGCTCAGGAGGGTCGCGATGTCATGAGGATGAACGCCGTCAACCGTGAATGTGACGATACCGCAGCGTTTCGTGCCGTCCTTGTTTCCGATGATGTTGACGTGAGGGATTTTCTTGAATCCTTCGATAAGGCGGACGGCAAGGGCATTGTCGTGCTCAGTGATTGTCTCAAGCCCGACAGACTGAATGTAGCGGATAGCGGCTGCCATACCGACAGCATCTCCTGCACTTACAGTTCCCGCCTCGAATTTGTGCGGGACTTCAGCCCATGTAGCGCCTGTCTCAGTTACATATTCAATCATCTCACCGCCGCGGAGGAAAGGAGGCATTGCTTCCAAAAGCTCAAGCCTGCCCCATACGGCACCGATTCCCATTGGACCGCAGAGTTTGTGACCGCTCATTGCAAAGAAGTCCGCTCCCAAATCCTGAACATCGACCTTGATGTGGGGAGTAGACTGGGCTCCGTCAACGACCATTACGGCTCCGTTTTTGTGGGCGATTTCAGCGATTTTTTTAATCGGATTTGTAGTTCCCAAAACGTTTGAAACGTGTGTAAGCGAGACGATTTTTGTCTTTGGCGTGATTTTAGCGTACTCGCTTTCAGGAATTTCACCAGATTCCTTGTCTACATACATGAATTTTAATGTAGCTCCCTTTGTCTGGCATACATGCTGCCATGGCAAAATGTTAGAGTGGTGCTCCATAATCGAAATGACGACTTCATCGCCAGAGCCGACATTGGCCATACCGTAAGTGTTAGCAATCAGGTTCAATCCTTCTGAAGTGTTTCGCGTAAAGATGATTTCGCGGCTAGAAGGAGCATTGATGAACTTTGCAACAGTCTCACGAGCATCCTCGTAAGCCTTTGTCGCACGCTCGCTCAAAGAATAAAGCCCCCGCAAAGGATTGGCGTTCTGAGTCGCGTAAAAGTGAGTCATCGCGTTCAAAACAAGATAAGGCCGCTGGGCAGTAGCCGCAGTGTCGAGATATATGAGTCCTGAGTTATCTACAGAATTTTTTTCATCAATCGCCTTAAAAAGCGGAAAGTCATTTCGATATTTATTCATAGAAATGATTATAGAATTTTTTAAATAAATTGAGAAGTAGTTTACCTAGAAAACTAGTAGGTTTTTACAAAAAAAAAGTGCTAAGGATTGTAAGTGAACACTACTAATTGCCAATTTTTTACATGCCGATAATTTACTGATGAAGAAAATTCTTTTCCTGATTTCCGCCCTTTTCTCTCTCGCCTTTCTTCCCGCTGACAGCGATTTCCCGCGCGCAAGCCACAATCCCTGGGAACTGATAATTTACCGCCCTGAGAACAAGACCGACTTCAATTATGTGCGCTGCTATGTAAAGATTGAGGACGAAAATGGAAACGACGTGAGCAAAAGCAAGGTCAAGGCCACTTACGAATGGACAACAATTCCAAACGTTGTTAACAATTACAAAAATTTACTCTACCTTGACGGCGGAATGGCAATGCACTTAAACCTGCGCCCCGGGAAATACCGTTTTTCAGTCTACACCCCGGTCGACAAGCAAGCAGGCTTTGAATGTACAAAAAGTATAGCCGGAAAATTTCAGTGGGAATCAAACATATTCGAATATGACACAGAAAATCCCACAAAAGTAATTTTCGTAACGCCGGTAATGGACGACAACGGCTTTTTCAAGGGAGAATGGTGGATTGACTGGAAGGCTCCCAGATTCTTCAAATGGAGCGAGATGAAAATCAAATAAAAGTGATTTCCGAAAAATTCCGGCCGCCAGCTAATAAGTCATCGATGCGGTTATTCCATAGGCCACCCGCTTTTCTGTCAACCTTGGATTGGGCCGGTAAATCAGAGCATAGCCCAGAGAAAACTGAAAATCACTATTAGCCACGAATCCAGTGTTCGGAGAAAGCAGAAAATCAGCGGCAATTTTTATCGAATCCGAGTAATCTTCCTTTTTAGCATTCTCAAGAATTTCCTTAGTCCGCTTGCAATCCCAAAATTCATCGTGAATATAAGAAATCTTTCCTGCATAAGTTGCAGAAATCAAAAATCTCTGTACAAAAAGTGAGAGAGCCGGAATTCCCCTATGAATCTCCAAGTCAAAAAGAATCGCCCTGACAGATCCCGATGCCACATAAGTATCAGTAGGAAAGAGGGTCGCAGTAAAGGTAAAAGGAATAATCAGAGGAAACTTGACCTGGGCAGTAAGGCCTGCGTTCAAATATTTGTCCTCAACAAAGCGCTTTTCCGTATCGCGATATGTATTAAGCAAAAAAGGTTTAAGAACAATTCCTGCATAATCATAAAAAGCCGGTGAAATTTTGTGAATATTTGAAAACTGAAGGAAAGTCATTAAATCATAACTTTTTCCAATAGAATCATCCCGGCCCTTTTCAAGGTCATCATCACAAATCTGCCTGCCATACAGGTAGAGTCCATTCATTCCGACAGAAAAATCACTGACTTTTCCACGCCAAAGCACCTTGGCAAACTGCAAAGACTCTGAAGTCTGCATAAAGTCATCTTTATCAAAAACGAAAGCCCCGTATAGAGAATAGTTAAAACTATCATTGCCGCCAGTAAATGCAATTTGTGAGCCATATTTGCCATAAGTAAAATCATAGCCCCCTGAAAAGCTAATCTGCTTGTCTCCCCAGGGATTCGTTGAAACAAAGGTCAGGCCCAAAAGGGTCGAAGAATCCTGCTTGAAATCATGGTTGTAAATCGGAACCAAACCGAGTCCAGGAAAGAAAATTCCCCGTTTATAGTAAGAAAATGGATTGTAAGAAATTTCAGGAGCAGCAGTCATCTCAAATTCATTTAGGGGCTGCTCTTTTTCAAGATTTTCAGAAGCCCGATTTTTATCAGCCAAAGCATTTGCCCCAGAAAAATCATAGAGCTTCACAGGAAGAAGAACTTTCTCAAAATCGCAGGTTTTCATCTCAAGACGGTAAAGGGGCTTTTTATCATATTCTGCTGCAATCAAATAGACAGGAAAAGAAGGACTTTCTTCATCAGCAGAATCAAAATCAAGTCCCTCAAAAAAATTAACTTCCCTAAAATCAGGGATTGAATCAATCAGGCCCGCAAAAGCATTTTCCTTCTGAAGAAATCCAGTCGCCTGAAGGGAAGTACGGTCAATTTTAATAAATCCTGACCTCGAAAGCATTTTAGCGCCCATTCCAAGCTCAGCCCATGAAAATGAAAGGAAGACAGAACGTTCATCGCAGGAAAGCAAATGAAGATTATGCAAAATCAGATTTTTTGTCCTTTGTCCGTCAAGAAGAGCCGAAAAATCATAATCACTCAAAACATTTTTACCGTCAAAAAGGCGGATTTTCCAGCTGAGGCCATCTTTAATAATCGCAGCGTAAAGATTATCGCTAAGCGCAAGCGGGCTAAAGGGAATCTCATCATTTTTTAAAAGGACAGCCGCATTTCCCCCTGCCAAGCCCCCTTCAATTCTGACGCTTGCAAGCTCTTCCTTGCCGTCACGAAGGCGGAAATATCCGTCACGCCGGCCATTGGTTCCAATTTCTTTGTAGCGGCCTTTGACCAAATCATATTCAGCGATAATGCACTTAGTATTTTTTTTAAGGACATCACGGCTCAAAGCTATTTTTTTACCGTCCGGAGAAAAAGAAATGCGGTTCACGCCTTTAATTGCAAGAAGTTTTCGATTATTCTTGATTTTACCGTTTTCATAGATTGTCACAAGCCTTAAAGAAGAAGACTCCGTGTCAAAATAAGCGATTTTAAGATTTCCCTGCTCCCTGTCAAAAAAAGCATCCAAAGCCGTGACCCTGGACATTTTTTTAGAAAGCAAATCAGCCCTTTTTTCAGCAGACTCAATTTCCAGCGTCTTTTCAAAATCTTTCCAGGCATCTGTAATATTAAATCCGTAAGTCTTTTTAAAAACACCAGCTATAAAACTCAGAGAAAGGCTCGAACCAGCCCTTTCCCAAAAATCAGCATATTTCGACATTCCGTACTTATCCTGCAAATAGGAAGCGAACATAGAGCCAAAGAGATAGGCATCCGTGCCGCCAGGATATGTATCACGGGCACCGGTGACATCCCGCCAGGAAGGAAAGCGATTCTCTATCACCGACTGATTTGCAAGTTGAGTAAAAAAAGGATCGTTCAAACGGCCGCCTTTGCCCTTACTTTCAAAAGAAACCGTCGCACCTTCAGCCCAGAAAGTCGTAATCGAAAGCCAGGCCGGATTCATCATGTCCGAAATGAAAGAAAGAGCTTTTGCAACACTTCCCTTCATGTTGTATGTGACTGCATGAGTCAGCTCATGATAGAAAACCTGCTGAATCGTATTTTCATACATATCAAGACTTTCTTCGGGCAAAGTATCATACAAGACAATGCGGTTGTAGGGAACTGCCGCGTAATAAGCGTTCAGAGACTCAACCGAGCGGGTAATTGTCACAGGAAAGCGCTGGTAGGGCTCAGTTTCAAGAAGCTTCGTTATTTCAAGATAATAGTCATCACAGACCGCCTCAATTTTCTGAGCTGACTGGCGGCACTCCTCCGGGAAAATTATGTCAAAAAATTCCGTCCGGACAACATGAAGTGGAGAAGAAGAATCCGCAAGAACCCCGCCCAAAGAATAAAGCGGAAAAAGAAAAAAAACAAAGAAAATACCCAAAAAAAACTTGCGAAACATACCTTACTATACATTATTTTAAGATTTTAGAAAATAAATAAAGCCAAATAAGAAGATAAAAATAATGCGCGAATCCCCTGCAATCCCGGCTTTGCGCCCTTCCGCTGACCGCTCCATTCCTCCGCTACGCTCCGCGGGCACTCTCGCTGTCGTGCCCGTTCGAACGCCTTACGGCGGGGCTCCAATCCGGCGCGGGCGCTTCACTCCGTAGGGAAAAAATTTCCGCAACCAGGCAAAAAAATCCGCCCCCTGGGAAGGATGGCGGACATGCAGTTTAAAAAGAAAAAAGCCGGCGGCTCCCTACTTTCCCCCGTATCGGAGTATCATCGGCGCAGGGGTGCTTGACTTCCGTGTTCGGAACGGGAACGGGTATATCCACCCCACCATGGCCACCGGCATATTATACACCAGCAATTAAATCATCAGGAACTTTCCCGGAAGAAGGATTCCGCCTCATCACGGCGGGAATGAGGATATGGCCAGGGCTCACGACCTATTAGTACCGCTCGGCTGTGTA